>NZ_JASE01000005.1:1895076-2210922 GCF_000622325.1 Sulfitobacter geojensis | reverse complement strand
GATTGACGCTTGGAAATCTGAACGCCATCGCGATGGAGCCTGTCGGCCATATCGCAGGGATCGCAGCCTCGGCTATCGCGGCCATTTCGACCGTGATCGGTGCGGCGCTGGCCTCTCCGGTCGGCTTGATGTTCAATGGGACGATACAGCCACTGGTTGCGTCCATGCTGGTAATGGCGACGGTCGGTTTCGTGTTGATGCGCTATCTTGATCGAGTGGAAAACCCGTCGCGCGCCGCCGAAGTGCCCAAAACCGATCCGTAATCACACTTAGGCGCCCGCGGACTTCTTGCCCTTGCTCGCTTTTTCCTTGGCAATCACATGTTCTGCCAGATCGCGGGCAATCGCGAAGGCACCTTTGATCTTGTCGGCGTCGGTTTTCCAATCCCGTTTCACCACGATCTTATTGTCGCGCACCTTGGCCAGACCGCGCTGGTCCTGAATAAACGCGACCAGCCCCTCGGGAGAGGCAAATTTGTCGTTGTGAAACTGGATCGTCGCCCCTTTCGGGCCACCATCCAACTTGGCAATGCCAGCGCGTTTGCACATGGCCTTGATCCGAACCACCAACATCAGGGTGTTCACTTCCTTGGGCAACTTCCCGAAACGGTCAATGAGCTCTGCGGCATAGCCTTCCAATTCGACCTTGGTACTCAGACCCGACAGACGCCGGTACAACCCCAATCGCACGTCGAGGTCAGGCACATAGGTTTCCGGGATTAGCACAGGCACGCCAAGATTGATTTGCGGTGCCCATTGGTCGTCCGCTTCGGACAGCCCTTCCATCTGGCCCGACCGGATCTTGGCAATCGCCTCCTCCAGCATGGATTGGTACATTTCAAAACCGACATCGCGCATCTGGCCGGACTGTTCCTCGCCCAGAAGATTGCCGGCACCGCGAATGTCCATGTCCTGTGAGGCCAGCGTAAATCCCGCGCCCAATGTGTCGAGCGACCCCAACACCCGCAGCCGTTTTTCGGCGAGTGGCGTCAGTTTCTCACGTGGTTTGGTTGTCAGATAGGCATAAGCACGGGTCTTTGAGCGGCCCACGCGACCCCTGATTTGATAAAGCTGCGCCAGCCCGAACATATCGGCGCGGTGCACGATCATGGTGTTGGCTGTGGGAATATCCAGACCGGATTCAACAATCGTTGTCGCCAGCAGAATATCGAACTTCCCGTCATAAAAGGCGTTCATCCGGTCATCGAGCTCGCCAGCGGCCATTTGGCCGTGGGCCACAACATATGTCAGCTCCGGCAACTGGTCTTTCAGGAATGCTTCGATTTCGGGCAGGTCACTGATGCGCGGCACAACATAAAAGCTCTGCCCGCCACGATAGTGTTCCCGCAGCAAGGCTTCGCGCAGGGTGACGGCGTCGAATTCGCTGACGTAGGTCCGGATCGCCAGGCGGTCGACCGGCGGCGTCCCGATGATGCTGAGGTCACGCACACCGGTCAACGACAGCTGCAAGGTCCGGGGGATCGGTGTGGCGGTCAGGGTGAGCACATGGATATCTGTACGCAGGGATTTCAACCGCTCCTTATGCTGTACGCCGAAATGCTGTTCCTCGTCGATCACCAGCAGACCAAGGTTCATAAACTTGATGCCCTTGGCCAGCAGCGCATGGGTGCCGATGACAATATCAACGGTACCTTTAGCCATGCCCTCTTTCGTTGCCGCGGCCTCTTTCGCGGGGACGAACCGGCTTAGCTGGCGGACTTCGATCGGGAACCCGCGAAAGCGCTCGGCAAAGCTTTTGAAATGTTGGCGCGCCAGCAATGTCGTAGGCGCAATTACCGCGACCTGCACACCCGACATCGCCGCAACAAAGGCGGCGCGCATCGCCACTTCGGTTTTGCCGAAACCCACGTCACCGCACACCAGCCGGTCCATCGGATTCCCGCTGGTCAGATCCTCAATCACATCGGAAATGGCGCGCAGCTGGTCGTCGGTCTCCTGATACGGAAAACGCGCCGAAAACGCGTCCCACATGCCCGGAGGAGGATCGAGCACCGGCGCACGGCGCAGCGCGCGCTCGGCGGCGATGCGGATCAACTTGTCCGCCATCTCGCGAATGCGCTCTTTCAGTTTGGCCTTTTTCGACTGCCACGCGCCGCCGCCGAGTTTGTCCAGCAGCCCCTCTTCGTGACCGTATTTTGACAGCAGCTCGATGTTTTCTACCGGCAGATACAGCTTTGAATTCTCGGCATATTCCAGCAGCAGACATTCATGCGCGGCACCTGCTGCTGTGATCACCTCCATGCCCAGATAGCGGCCAATACCATGATCGACATGCACTACCAGATCGCCCGGTGTCAGGCTTTGGGTTTCGGTCAGGAAATTCGCCGCACGTTTCTTGCGTTTGGGCGCACGGATCAACCGGTCGCCCAGCACGTCCTGTTCGGAAATGACCGTCAGTGTGCCGTCTTCCCAAGGGGCCTCGAACCCGTGTTCAAGCGCCCAGACGGCAAGATGCAGCCCGCGTTTGCCCAGCCTCTTGGCGGAAGGGATCGGAATTGCTTCGGCCAGTCCTTCATCTTCGATCAAGCCGGTCAAGCGTTCGCGCGCACCTTCAGAGTAGCTGGCGATCAACACCGGACCCTCTTGAAGCTTTGCTTTAAGGTGGTCTGCCAAAGCCCCGAAAAGGCTGATAGATTCCTGTTGACGTTCAGGCGCAAAATCACGCCCTATCCGTGCACCCGCATCCAATACATTTGGACCCGTTGGTTGCGGCAACGGGTTCATCTGCACCAAGCGGTGGTCTGCCGTTGCCAGCAACCATGCCTCGTCGGTCAGATACAGCCCCTGGGGCGGCGCAGGCTTGTAAACGCTGTCCATCTTGGAACGGTTCGCCATCGCGATTTTGCGGGTTTCATATTGATCTTCAATGCTTTCCCAACGCGCCAGTCGGCTGGCTGTGACCTGATCATCCAGCGTGATCGTCGCGTCGGGCAGATAGTCGAAAAGGGTTTCCATTTCAGCATGGAAAAACGCGAGCCAATGTTCGGCCCCCTGATGTTTGCGTCCCGCCGAGATCGCCTCGTAGAGCGGATCATCAGTGCCTGCCGCGCCAAATTCGATCCGGTAGTTCTGGCGAAACCGCGTGATGGCGGCCTCGTCAAGGATCACTTCGGACACAGGGGCCAGTTCGACCAGTTCAAGTTTTTCGGTGGTGCGTTGGGTCGCCGGATCAAACCGGCGCGCCCCGTCCAGCACATCGCCGAACAGATCAAGACGTACGGGCCCCAGATCGCCGGGGGGGTAGATGTCGATGATCCCGCCGCGCACCGCATAATCGCCGGGCTCCATCACGGTCGGGCTTTGCACAAACCCCATGCGTACCAGAAATTCGCGCAGCGCCTTTTCGTCAATCCGCGCCCCGACCTGCGCTGAAAACGCGGCATCGCGCAGAACGGACCGTGCGGGCACGCGCTGGGTTGCGGCGTTAAGCGTGGTCAGCAGAACAAATTTGGGCGGCATCCCGTGAACAAGCCCCGCCAGTGTCGCCATGCGCTGCGCGGAAATATCCGCGTTGGGCGACACGCGGTCATAGGGCAGACAGTCCCACCCCGGAAAGGTGACAACCGGCACATCGGGGGCAAAGAACCCCAATGCCGCCTGCATCGCCGCCATGCGTTTGTCGTCGCGCGCGACGTGAACCACCACTTGGCTGCGGTCCACTTCGTTAAGGATTGCGCGGGCGTCAAAGCCTTCGGGCACGCCGGACAGGGTGATTTTGCTTGGACTGGTCATGGGGTCTCAATTGGTGTTTGAAACCGCAGTGTCAACCGCCCAAAGGTCCAAGGTTCATATTCTGATACATCCCCCAAAGGGCGGTCACGAAAATCGCCACCATCCCGATGATCTGGGTGTAAAGCCGGTGCCGGTTCATCCGCTTGAACAAGATGTCGCCGGTCGAATTCTCGGCCTCGATGATGCGCGCGGTGGACAGGCTCAGCATGCCGACCATCGACAGGGGCAATGCGAGCAAAAACACGGCCTGCGCGAATTCATTCTGATAAACGAACCCCAAAAGCACCAGCATGGTCAGAAAAAAGCAGGCCAATCCCGCCAGCCAAAGCCCCGACACACGCCCGATATATAGCAAACGGTTCACATTGATGCGCACCATGTCTTCAAGGTCTACCTGCGCGTCTTCGCCATAACGTTTCGCCCGCAGCACCATGTCATAAGGCACGCCCAGCACCCAGTGGCTGGCCGTGGACCAGACAACGGCCAGCACGATCCAG
Organism: Sulfitobacter geojensis; assembly: GCF_000622325.1. Taxonomy (NCBI): domain Bacteria; kingdom Pseudomonadati; phylum Pseudomonadota; class Alphaproteobacteria; order Rhodobacterales; family Roseobacteraceae; genus Sulfitobacter; species Sulfitobacter geojensis. Next base: position 2,206,673 of record NZ_JASE01000005.1, on the reverse strand, counting down.
AACCACAGGTTCGAGAACGAGCGCATGTCGATGATTTCGAAAAGCGTCTGGTACCAGTCCAACGTCGCGCCTCAGCAGGTTAAAGTCATCGGGTGATACCCAAGGTCGCGGGCAATTCCTACCCTTGAGTGCACAGATTTTTCGTGGAAAGACTGCGAAGCGCATTTGTGAGGTATTTTTGCATGACCCCTGTCCAAGCCCCCTTTCCCGCCACCCGCCTGCGGCGCACCCGCGCAACGCCTGCTTTGCGTGCTTTGGTGCGGGAAAACGCGCTGGAGGTCGGGGATCTGATCTGGCCGGTATTTGTCCGTGCAGGCGAAGGCATCGAGGAACCGGTCCCTTCAATGCCCGGTGTCATGCGCCGATCCGTCGACAAGATCGTGGAGGCAGCCGCAGAGGCCGACGCGCTTGGCATTGGGGCGATGTGCATTTTTCCCTATACTGGGATTGAAGAGCGCACCGAAGATTGCGCCGGCGCATGGGATCCGCAGAACCACGCCAACCGCGCGATCGCCGCGATCAAGGCGCGTTTTCCAAACATGGCCGTGATGAGTGACGTCGCGCTTGATACCTATAACATCAATGGCCACGACGGCTTTGTCGAAGACGGCATTATCGTAAATGATCGCACGGTCGAGGCATTGGTCAAAATGTCCCTCGCCCAAGCCGAAGCAGGCGTTGATATCATCGGCCCCTCCGACATGATGGATGGCCGCATCGCCGCCATTCGCACGGCGCTTGAAGAGACCGGTCATCAGGACGTCACCATTCTGAGCTACGCCGCCAAATACGCCAGTGCCTTTTACGGCCCGTTTCGCGATGCGGTCGGTGCTTCGGGTGCTTTGACGGGGGACAAGAAAACCTATCAGATGGATCCTGCCAATTCCGACGAAGCCTTGCGTCTGGTCGCGCGCGATCTCGCTGAAGGCGCGGATATGGTGATGGTGAAACCGGGTCTGCCCTATCTCGACATTTGCCGCCGTGTAAAAGACGCCTTTGGTGCGCCGACCTTTGCCTATCAGGTGTCCGGTGAATACAGCATGATCAAAGCCGCGGCGCAAAACGGCTGGATCGACGAGGAACGTGTGATGATGGAAAGCTTGATGGCCTTCAAGCGGGCGGGCTGTGACGGGGTGCTGAGTTATTTCGCACCGGCGGCGGCGCGGCTCTTGAACGGGTGATCTCATCGGGCATTCCGGGCACCGCGCGGACCCCTGTCACAGCACCAATCCGCCCAAACCACCTTCCCCCATGACAAGCCGCAAAAAACCGCCTATAGTTATGCTCAAGCCGGAACAAACCGGCATCAGGCAACAATTACAGGCAAACAAGATGAGCAATCCGATTTATGCGCGGCGCGCCTTTACCTTTGGCGCATTGGCGGCTGGTGCTGCACTGGCTGCATGCGGCAACGGTGTGGGCGGATATGGTTCGCAAACCATCGACGCACGTGTCAGCGCCACGCTGGACGAAATGTACCGCAGCTACCCCAACACTTTGCAACTGGCGCAGAAAGCCAACGGCATGCTGGTTATGCCATTGGTCACCGAAGCGGGCCTTGGTCTGGGCGGTGCTTACGGGCGCGGTGCCTTGCTGATCAATGACACAACGGTAGATTACTATTCCGTCGCCAAAGCCTCCGGTGGTTTGCAAATCGGCGCACAGCAATATGCCCATGTGCTGTTCTTCATGACCGAGGACGCGCTGATGGGCTTTCGCCGTTCGCCGGGTTGGGCGGCAGGCGCCGACCTTGAATATGTGATCTCCGATCGCGGTGACTCGGTCGAGGCGGCGACAACAACCGCACTCGCCCCCGTGCTCGCCGCGGTCTTCGGGCGCGCCGGCCTGCGGGTTGGCGCGACGCTGGAAGGCACAAAATACACCCGCATCATCCCCTGAACGCACGAAAAGACGCGCCGTGCATCCGCAATCTGCGGCGCGTCCCTCTCTACCCCAATAATCTCGGCACCGCACTCACGACCAGACCGGCGCCCCCTCCTCTTTTTGGCCTTATATACTGTCCGCACTCTCGCCAAACGCCCCCCGTTTGCGCGTGCACAGCGGCGTTAGATCCTTCGAAATTCCCCGCTGTCCGCGCGTCCCTCAAGGGATGTACTTTTACATGCCCCCAAGTTGCGGTATCGACAGGCGACCAAAACACCCGGAGCGCCCTATGGCCCTGATCTTTCGCTGGCTTATCCGCCTTGCCGCCACCCTCGTGGTGCTTTGCGTGCTGACCATCGCTACGGTCTACTGGCTCGCTTCGCGATCCCTGCCAGATTACACCGATGATGTGACGGTGCGCGGTTTGGAGGCACCTGTCGAAATCGTGCGCGACAACGCCAATGTGCCCCATATCTTTGGCGAGTCGGATGCGGATGTGTTCTTTGGTCTTGGCTTTGCCCATGCGCAGGACCGCATGTGGCAGATGATCATGCTGCGCCGCACGGCGCAGGGGCGGCTAAGCGAAGTTTTCGGATCCTCCACGCTGGACATCGACAAGCTGATGCGCCGCTTGGACCTTTATCCGCTGTCAGTGCAATCCGCCGCCACGCTGGACGCGAAAACCCGCGCCGCCCTCGAAGCTTATTCTGCAGGTGTGAACGCGCGCCTGAACCAGATCAACTCCGAAGCCTTGGGGCGCGGTGCCCCTGAAATGCTGCTGTTTAATGCGCCGATGGCCCCCTGGCGTCCGGCAGATTCGGTTGCGATCACAAAACTGCTAGGGGTGCAGCTGTCGGGCCACCTTCAGGCCGAAGTCATCCGTGCCCGCACCTCTTTGGCCCTGCCGGATGAAAAGCGGGTGCGCGACATTCTGCCCGACTTTCCCGGATCGGGTGTGGCCGCCTTGCCCGAATACGCCAGCCTGTTTCCTGATGTGAGCCGGCATGCAGCCAATATGCCGCTCGATCCCCACCCGTTGTCCCCGTTCAAGGATTTGGCCTTTGCCGGTGCGTCCAATGCTTGGGCGGCCGCACCTTCGCGTTCCGCGTCCGGTGGCACCTTGCTGGCCAATGATCCGCATCTGGGCTTTACCGCCCCGTCGGTTTGGTATCTGGCGCGGCTTGAGTTGCAATCCGGTGGTGTGATTGGGGGCACAATTCCGGGCATGCCGGTTGTCTTGACAGGGCGCAGTGGCGCTTTGGGCTGGGGGCTGACCTCCGCTTATCTTGATGATCAGGATGTTTATATCGAAGAAATAAACCCCGATAATCGCGAACAATACCGCACACCGGAGGGGTTCAAGGAGTTTACCACCCGCGCATCGATCATCACCATTAAAGACGAAGATCCTGTAACGCTGACGCTGCGCTGGACGGAAAACGGGCCGGTGCTGCCCGGAACGCACTACAACCTCGCCAGCATCACCCCGCCGGGTCACGTTACATCTGTCAACTGGACGGTACTAACCCCGCGCGACACGTCGCTGGCAGCGGCAATGGCCCTGATGGATGCGAAATCCGTAGAAGACGGGATCAAGGCCGCGCAAACCTATATCGCACCGGCGCAGAACCTGACGCTGGTGGACCGCGAAAATATCGCAATGAAGATGATCGGTGCGATGCCGCGACGCGACGCAGGTCACCAAAGTCAGGGGCGCATGCCCTCGCAAGGTTGGGTCGCGGCGAACCGCTGGCAGGGCACCCTGCCCTATACGGCCAATCCGGAATTTATCGCACCAGTCGGCGGCATTCTGGGCAATACCAACAACAAAACCGTGGATCGCCCGTTTCCCAACCATGTCTCGTTTGTTTGGGGCGACACGCAGCGGGTGCAGCGCTGGCAACGGTTGATGCAAACGCGGCAGGTCCACACCCGCGACAGCTTTATCGAAGCACAGCTTGATACGGTCAGCTTTACCGCACGCTCGCTCCTGCCTCTGATTGGCGCAGAATTGTGGTTCACCGGTGAAGCCGCCGCTGACGGTACAGCCGAACGCCAGCGTCAGCGGGCCTTGATCCTGCTGGCGGGCTGGTCGGGTGAGATGAACGAACATATGCCCGAACCGCTGATCTATGCCGCGTGGCTGCGCAGCCTTCAGGAACGGTTGATACAGGACGAACTTGGCCCGCTGGCCGCTGAATTCGATCATGTGCAACCGCTGTTCATCGAACGTGTATTTCGCGATGTGAACGGCGCGAGCGTCTGGTGTGACGTATTGCAATCGGCCCGCGTCGAAGATTGCGCTGAGATGGCGCGGCTGGCGCTCGATGATGCGCTGCTTTGGATCAACGAGACGTGGGGCCCGGAACTGGAAAGCCTGCGCTGGGGAGATGCGCATCAGGCGACCCATGACCATCAGGTTTTGGGAACAGTGCCGGTGCTGCGCTATTTTGTGAACATCCGCCAATCGACATCGGGTGGGGATCATACTTTGCAACGCGGGTTGACCAAAGGCAGCGATCCTGACCCTTTCAACAACGTTCACGGCGCAGGCTACCGTGGAGTTTACGATTTTGCCGATCCGGATTCGTCGGTTTTTGTCAGCTCAACCGGCCAATCCGGCCATTTTCTGTCGCGCCATTATGATGATCTGGCGCAACTGTGGCGGCGCGGCGAATATATCCCGATGTCGCTGGATGCGGACCTTGCACGGGCAGCATCGGTGGGGGTGACAACACTGACCCCCGTATCACCATGAACCGCGTCATCCTGTTGAATAAACCCTTCGGCGTCCTGTCACAATTCACCGACAAGGGCACCGAAGGATCAAAGCGCCCGACCCTGTCCGCCTATATCAACGAGCCCGGATTTTACCCCGCAGGCCGGCTGGACCGCGACAGTGAAGGGTTGATGGTATTGACGGACAACGGGGCCTTGCAGGCACGTATTGCCCATCCGAAATACAAACGTCCGAAAACCTATCTGGTTCAGGTCGAGGGCACGCCGGATGCGGCTGGTCTGGACGCGCTACGAAAGGGGGTGATCCTGAAAGATGGCAAAACCGCCCCTGCAGAGATCACCCAGATTGATACACCCGAAGGCTTGTGGCAACGGGACCCGCCTGTGCGGTTTCGAAAAACTGTGCCGGATGCATGGTTGCGCATCACGATCCGCGAAGGGCGCAACCGGCAGGTGCGACGGATGACCGCCCATGTCGGCCTGCCGACCCTGCGATTGATCCGCTGGCAAATCGGCGATTGGGCCTTGAACGATCTGCAACCGGGCGCTTGGCGATGGGCGTCGGAAACGGGTGCCTAAAGCAAGGCGCGTGTTATATAGACGCCGCCGGTTGCAGACACTGCGGTCAGCGCTGTGCCCCAGGTCAAATCCGTTACCACCATGTCCCACGTCCAGTCTTTCATCACCGCCAGATTGGTGAATTCATAGGTGCCATACCCCATCGCACCGATCAACGCAGCATTGCCCAGCACCCAAAACAGCGACTTATCCTGTGTCACGGCGGGCCACGACACGAACCACAACAAGACCCCAACATAAAAGGCGTAGAAAGCGAACGCCGGCATGATGCGGAAGTTTTCCAACAATAACGCGCTGATATGGCGGTCAAAAACAGGTTTTACGATATTGGTCAGGCCAAGGTAATCAAGCCCGAGGAATATCACGAAGGTTGAAATATATAGCAGGATGAGGGTCATTTGGCTGTCTCCGGTCAGGTTCAGCTACATCTGAGGCGGGGGTCGGAAAATTCAAATTTTCCGGTCAAAAGTCTTGAAAGACTTTTGGCCTCAAAGCCGTTGAAACTGTGCCTCTTGCGCGGCGGACCAGCGGACGGTGATGTCAAATCCTTCATCCGTCTGGGCTTCTTTCACCACAATATCCTGCGCAAACAGCCACGCGCGTTTCTTGCCTTCGGCAAAGCCTAGGGACAGGTCGGCCTCGCGCACCGCCCCTTGCAAGGCTTCGGCCACATAGGCCTGTAGTTCTTCCAGCCCTTCGCCTGTGATGGCTGAAATCGCCAGAACGGCCGCATCACGCTCGGCGCGTGCACGCATTGCGTCAGCGCTTTCGGGCGGCAAAAGGTCGACCTTATTCCAGATTTCAAAGGTCGGCGTATCCTTGGAAACGCCCAAAGTGGTCATGATCTCGCGCACGTCGCTGGCTTGTTCTTCGGTTTCGGCGTGACTGATATCGCGCACATGCAGGATGATATCTGCGGCGAGCACTTCCTCCAGAGTGGCACGGAAGGCTGCGACGAGTTCGGTGGGCAGATCAGAGATGAAACCAACTGTATCCGACAGGATAATTTCCGGTCCGTCGGGCAGCACAAGACTGCGCATCGTGGGGTCAAGCGTGGCAAACAACATGTCCTTGGCCATCACATCGGCACCGGTCAACCGGTTGAATAACGTCGATTTCCCCGCGTTGGTATAACCGACCAATGCAACAATCGGATAGGGTACCTTGGCGCGGGCAGCACGGTGCAAGGCACGGGTTTTCACCACCTTTTCCAGCTGTCGGCGCAGGCGCACCAGTTGGTCGTCAATGGCACGGCGGTCGGCCTCGATCTGGGTTTCGCCCGGTCCCCCGACAAACCCCAACCCGCCACGCTGGCGCTCAAGGTGGGTCCATGCCCGAACAAGGCGGGTGCGCTGATAGTTCAAGGCGGCCATTTCGACCTGCAACACCCCTTCACGGGTGGCGGCACGGTCGCTGAAAATTTCCAGGATCAGGCCGGTGCGGTCAAGCAGTTTGACGCCCCAGGCCTTTTCGAGATTGCGCTGTTGGACGGGGCTGACATGGCCGTCTACCAATACCAGCTCAACGTCGTTTTCCTCTAGCAGATCATGGACTTCCTTGATCTTGCCCTTGCCGAACAGTTTGCCTGCATCGACTTTGCGCAGCGGCACAATGTCCGCCCCTGCAACTTCAAGCGCCGGCAGCGCGCGCGCCAGCGAAACCGCTTCGGCCAAAGCGGGTACAGGGTCGCGCCTGTCGGCATTGCTGCGGATGTCAGGATGCAGGACCCATGCACGCGTTACGCGGGGACCGTCGCTGTCATCAATCTGGAAGGGCGCTTTGCTCAAGAAGCGTCTTCGCCCTCATACAGGCTGATCGGCTGGCTGGGCATGATCGTCGAGATGGCGTGTTTATACACCAGCTGTGATTGCCCATCGCGGCGCAGCAGCACACAGAAGTTGTCAAACCACGTGATGACACCTTGCAGCTTTACGCCGTTGATCAGGAAAATGGTGACCGGTACCTTGGTCTTGCGCACGTGGTTCAGGAACGCATCCTGAAGGTTCTGTCTGTCAGACGCCATTATTATTCTCGATTCATTTATTCTTGCTGGGCTCCGCATCGAGCCCTCCCCATCGTCAACCGACTATGGCCTTGCGAGAACGGAGTTTCCAGCCCAAATTTCCATGCGCTTTGTACTTTTGACGCCAATCAGTGTCAGCGCTGCAACATCGACGGGCGTTGGTACGCCTCATGCCCGCCACAGATCGGGGGTTAAAAGTGCGATAATGGCCAGCGTTTCCAGCCGTCCCAATACCATTGCCCCACATAGGATCGCTTTGGCGACAGGGGTCAATTCGATCAGCTTGATCGGCACATCCGCAGCATATTGCGTGAGCGGCCCGGTGGTGGACAGGCTGGCCACAGAAAGCACCAGCGCCTGTTCGAAATTACTGCCCGTCAAGGTCAACAGAAGCATGATCGCGGCCAGCGAAATCGCAAAAAGCATAAAGAAGATCCACGCGATGAACGCGCCATTCGATTGCAAGCGCCGACCCGCAGCCCCTGCCCCGCTGACCGAACTAGGGTGCACCAAGCGTTCCATTTCCCGCGTGCCATTCACGTAAAGCGCAAACACCCGCAGCAGCTTGACGCCGCCCGCTGTTGTCGCAACACCGCCGCCCGTCAGGGCCAGCCCCATCAGGACAAGTCCCGGTGTATTCAAACCCGACCAGTTTTGCGCATCAATCCAGTGTTCGGACACGAAACCTGTGGTGGTCAAAAAGGACATGACCGTAAATACCGCGCCCCAAAGGGCATAAGCCGCTTCCGACAGGCTTTGCATGGAGGCGACGTCATAGGCCCCCAGAAAGTGGCGCAAAAAGATCAGCAGCGGTACAGCCAGCACAATAAACACGCCGATGCGGAATTCGGGATCGGTGCGCAGACCACCTTGGGTGGCCGTGATGGTGTCTTTGGAAAAGGTCAGCCGCGACAGGGCAAACAGCATAAACAACAACATCACCGCTTCGCCGGTCACGCCGATATCGGCGTTTTCAACCCCGCCGACCGGTGAGATGCCGGACGTCGCCATAACCGACATCGCATGGCACAAAGCCGTCAGCGGCCTGTCCCCGCCGGCCAGCAGCAACAACCATAGCAACATGGTCAGCCCCGCATAGATCGGCAGCAGGGCTTTCATCGCGCGGGTCACCCGCTTGCGCGGATCGATCGGCGTCATGCGGTTCGCCTCACCGGTGTCACGCCGTCCGGGTTCGGCCTGTGCCGTGACTTCAAACCCGCCAAGGTGCAGCGGTGCCAGGATCGCGGAGGCCGCAACCCACATCAGCAACCCGCCCATCCAGCCCACCTGCGCGCGCCACAGATGCAGCGTGCCGCTCAGACGTCCAGGGTCTTGAAACAGCTTGGCACCGGTGGTGGTCAGGGCACTGACCATTTCGAAATAGGCATTGATGAAACGAGTGGTTGGCAAGGCCTCGACAAAGGGAATCGCGAAATAGACCGGCAGAAAGACAAACGCAGAAAACAGTGCCAGTAAGGGGCCAAGTGCGGATTGCGGCACCCGCCGGCCGTTCAGCACCACGGCAAGCATCATAAACAGGATCAATCCCAACAGGGCCGCATAAAAGAACGCGCGCGATCCGTCGTGGTCACGGATCACAAGACCGTAAACCGCGGGCACCAGCATCGATGCGGCACAGATCCCGAACAGCTGCAAAAATAGCGGCAGATGGTGCAATTCGCGGCGTATGTTCCTTTGACGGTTCACATGCGCGGCCTAGAAAAAGTCGATGGAGACTTGCAGCAGCAGTTCGACCTGCGGCACGTCCTCGGCCAGCGCAAAAACCGCGATCACGTCACCTTCGTCGATCCGTGTCTTGCCCAAGGGCCGCACCACCTTGCCGCCCTTGCGCAGCATCCCGATCAGCACACCTTCGGGGAAATCAATCTCTGCCACCATCTTGCCCGCGATGGGCGAGGTCGAAAGCACTTCGGCCTCGATCACCTCTGCCTCGGCATCGCCGATAGAATAGACCGCGCGCACTCGGCCATGGCGGATGTGGCGCAGGATCGAGGACACGGTGGTGGCGCGCGGGTTAATGTACGCATCAATGCCCAAGGGGGTCATCAGCGGGACCAAAGTCGGATCATTGATCAGCGCGATCACATAGGGGCAACCCTCGGCCTTGGCACGTACACAGGCCAGCATGTTGGTTTTGTCATCATCGGTAATCGCAAGCATCGCATCGGCCCGCGCAATCCCTGCTTCGGCCAGCAGCGCGGCATCCAGACCGTCGCCGTTTAACACAATCGTCCGCTCCAGCCCTTCGGCTGCGCGCTCCGCGCATTTGCGGTTCTTCTCGATCACTTTGGTGCGTATGCGGCGCGGATCATTTTCCAATGCTTGCGCCACGGTCAAACCGACATTGCCACCGCCCACCAGCACCACACGTTCCTGTTTCGACGTCTTCTTGCCGAAAATCTCCATCGTGCGGGCGATGTCGTCGCGATGGGTGAAGATATAGCAATCATCGCCCACAAACAGCTGGTCCTTGGCTTCGGGGGCAAACAAAGTACCGTCACGGCGCACGCCTACGACAACAGCCCGCAGCGTGGAAAACAGATCCGTCAGCTGGCGCAGCGGCGTGTGGATGATCGGGCAGTCTTCCTCGATTGTGATGCCCAACAGATGGGCCATGCCGTCCATAAAAACTTCGGTATCAAAAGACGCCGGTGCCGACAGACGCTGCAAGGCGGCGGCGGCGACTTCTTTTTCGGGGCTGATCACCACGTCAATCGGCATGTGGTCGCGGCGGTAGAGATCGGAATAGATTGCGTCCAGATAGGACTGGCTGCGCAGCCGCGCGATCTTGCGGTTGATGCCGAAAACCGAATGCGCGACCTGACAGGTGACCATGTTCACCTCGTCCGAATGGGTCGCGGCGATGATCATCTCGGCGTCGCGCGCCCCTGCCCGGTCCAGCACATCGGGGTAGCTCGCAAAACCTGCAATCCCCTGAACGTCCAGCGTATCCGTAGCGCGGCGCACCAGATCGGCGTTGCTGTCGACCACGGTGACATCGTTGCGTTCGCCACTCAAATGGCGGGCAATCTGCCAGCCGACCTGTCCTGCGCCACAAATAATTACTTTCATGCGCGGTCCCTTACGTTGTTTGGCACGCTGTTTTACGGCGGTACGCAGCGGTGTGATCCTGCCGGTCCTGCGTGAATTTCATTCTAGAGGGTATGTAGGCCCGCGAGGCAAGGGTCAACTGCGTTGCCTTATCACAGGTTCGCGGGCACAATCACCGCTATGAAACAGCGAACTTTCAGCCTTGTCCTTTGTGGTGCTGCCCTGCTGGCCTGCGCACCCCTTGAAACCTATTACAAACCCGGTGCCAGTGTGACGGATCTGAACCGGGATACGACCGCCTGCGAAGTGGCGGCCCTGCGTGATGTGCCTGTATCGTTCCAGATCAGGCGCAACCCCCCGGTCTTTATCCCCGGCAACCGCAGCTGTGACGCCGAAGGCAACTGCACCGGTCATCGCGGATATTACATCGACGGTGGCGTCGAAAGTTATGATCCGAACGTGGACCTGCGCGGTCAGGTCGAGCTGCAATGTATGGCCGACAAGGGCTATACGCCGGTGTCCATTCCCCCCTGTCCCGACAGGATCGCCAAAGCAACACCGGCGGCAGCCACAACTCGCCTGCCCGCATTGACAGAAAACTCCTGCGTCATCCGCAACAAAAGCGGCAGCTTCCAGATCGTGAATAGAGGCTAGAAAAAACCGCGGGAAAGGCATTGGTTTTGACTGGTGCACACGTGTGCAGGCGCATAACGTAAGGCCAAATCCCTGTTGCAGAGTTTGCCGATGACCGAACCGATCCAGACCGCCAAAGCCGTCACACAAGCACATTTCACCGCCCTTGCCGGTGCCACCGCCGATACGGTTGCCGATGTGCTTGGCGCAGGTATGTCGCCTGACGCGATCTGGCGTGGTGTGCATCCCTTCAACGTTCAAACCGGACCGCAGGGGGCGGCCCGTGCGTTTTGGCAACCGCTTTTGACGGCCTTCTCTGGCTTGCAACGGCGCGAGGACATCTTTTTCGGCGCGACAAACAGTATTGCGGATCAATCCGGCGTCTGGACCTGTTCCATGGGCCATCTCATGGGGTTATTCGACGCGCCGTTTCTTAACATCCCGCCGACCCGCAAAATCGCCATGCTGCGCTACGCCGAATTCAACCGTGTCGCGGACGGTAAAATCGTGGAAACCGCCCTGTTTTGCGACCTGTTACACCTGATGACGCAGGCCGGTGTCGGACGTTTTCCCCAGCAAACCGCCGCCCATCTGGTGCAACCGGGACCGCGTGGGAATGACGGTCTGCTTTACAGTCCGCAAGACGCTGGTGAAGGCGCGAAAACGCTGGCCTTGATCAACCGGATGATCGGCGCAATTGATGCCGCCAATGCAGACCCACGGGCCCTGACCCCGCGCGAGGAACTGCAGCGCGACTGGCACGACGATATGATCTGGTGGGGACCGGAGGGCATCGGCGCAACCTATACGATTGACCGCTATATCGAACAGCACCAAGGACCGTTTCGCCGCCACCTGTCCGACCGCAGCTTCAACGGTCATCTGGCGCGGTTTAGCGAGGGCAACTACGGCGGCTTTTTCGGTTGGCCCAACCTGTCGCTGACCAATTCAAACGGGTTTATGGGAATCGCCGCAAACGACACCCGCGCCGATATGCGGGTGGTCGATATCTACCGGCGTGACGGCGACAAACTGGCCGAGAACTGGGTATTCATCGACATGCTGCATTTTCTCAAAATGCAGGGGGTGGATGTCTTGGCCGAGTTGTCGGGATAACGCGCGTACGGATCAGCGTCGCCGCCCGCGCCGCGCTTCTGGTACCGCAATCAGCAGCAGAATAAGACCCGCAAGGACAAACAACCAGCTTCCGATGGTCTGGAACAACAAGGCCCCGCCAACACCGCCAATGGCAAAACACGCAAGCGTCAGGATGTGAAGTTTCAATTTGGGCAGTGCGGTGCTGCGCGTTGAGCTGTCGCCGGTCAGTGCCGCCAGTTCGATGCCGATGTCTGTCGCCATGCCCGAGACATGGGTGGTGCGGACCCTGGCGCGCGAGATCATAGTGGTGACCGCGTTTTGCAGCCCCATCACAAAGCTAAGAACGATGACCAGAAAGGTCTCCGGTAGGATTTGCGAAGAGTAAATCAGCCCCAGACCCAGCGCCAGAAGCACCACCGCCTCACCAACAATCGCGAGGGCGTATACTGACCGGACGCCCCTTGCTTCGCCAGTCTGGATGGCAAAAGCTGCTACGGCTGCTCCTGTAACAAAGGCGATCACCAACCCGATAAATGACAGCGACATCACAACCGCACCATTCGCCAGATGATCCGCAGAAGCCGAGATATTGCCCGTCATATTTGCCGTAAACGTCCCGGCAATCAAAAAACCGACGGCGTTCAGCGCGCCCGCCATGGAGGACAACAAACCGGCCAAGACCAAATCAACGCTCGTGCTCCGGTCATCGCCTACTTTGATCAGCATATCAGCCCCGCTCTAGTGCGCCCGCCGGATGTCGGCGGCGCGGCATCATCCTGCGTCGCTTTCCTCGTCCACATGCGCGACCCTTACGCCGGCCTTCGCACTTGTGACCACGCCCAGTGATTTCAACTTGCGGTGCAGCGCCGACCGCTCCATCCCGACAAAATTCGCCGTACGCGAGATGTTGCCGCCGAACCGGTTGATCTGGGTCAGCAGGTATTCGCGTTCAAAGGCTTCGCGCGCCTCGCGCAGCGGCAGGGTCGCCAAGGCGGACGACAACACCACGCGGCCCTCTTCCTCGCCACTTGGCTCCTCGCCGGGCAATTCGCGTGCCTCGATCGGGCCGGTACCATCGCCCAGGATCAACACCCGTTCCACCAGGTTCTTCAACTGACGCACGTTGCCTGGCCAGACCATCGTTTGCATCAATGCAACCGAATCCTCGCTCAACGAACGCTGGGGCAAGCCCTGCGACTTATTGAATTCGCTGATGAAATGCTCGGCCAGCAAAGGGATATCCTCGCGCCGTTCTTCCAACGATGGCACCGCAATAGGCACCACGTTCAACCGATGAAACAGCTCTTGGCGAAAGGTGTCAGCTGCAATCGCGGCCTCAAGATCCCGGTTTGTGGACGATATCACGCGCAAATCGACACGCACCTTGTCATTGCCGCCCACGCGGGTGAATTGTTGATCCACCAAAACCCGCAGGATCTTGGACTGGGTGCCCAGCGGCATATCTGCCACTTCGTCAAAAAACACGACACCGCCGTGGGCCTGTTCCAGCAAGCCGGGCTCGACACCGCGGTCGGCGGTTTCGCGGCCAAACAACATTTCTTCCATATTTTCAGGTTCTACGCCCGCGCAATTCACGGTCACAAAGGGCGCATCCGCACGGCCCGAATTGGCGTGAATGTAACGCGCGGCGACTTCTTTACCTGCTCCCGCCGGACCGGTCAGCATGACGCGGCCATTGGATTTGGTGACCTTATCCAATTGGCTGATCAAGGCGCGGAAGGCCGCCGATTGCCCGATCATTTCCGAAGATGACGTGTCGCGCCGCTTGAGGCTCTGGTTCTCGCGGCGCAGGCGCGAAGTTTCCATCGCGCGCCGGATCACCACCATCAACTGGTCGATATTAAACGGCTTTTCGATAAAATCATACGCCCCCTGTCGGATCGCCGCGACCGCAATCTCGATATTGCCATGGCCAGAAATAATCACCACCGGCACGTCGGGGTTGTCGCGTTTGACTGATTTGAGGATATCGATCCCGTCCATCCGGCTGTCCTTGAGCCAGATATCAAGGATCATCAGCGCCGGTGGTTCAGTGTTGATCGCGGCCATCGCATCGTCGGAATTTCCGGCCAGACGGGTCGCGAACCCCTCGTCCTCCAGAATGTCGGAAATCAATTCGCGAATATCGCGCTCATCATCGACAATTAGAATATCACTCATCTGCTGTCTCCACTCGGTTTGCCGGTTGGGGGGACGGTACAAGGGGCAATGAAATCACCGCCATCGCACCGAAATGGTCTTGGCCCTCAAAGACGGGCGCATTGTCGAGGGTCAGCGTGCCGCCGTGTTCCTCGATGATCTTTTTCACGATAGGCAGGCCAAGGCCAGTGCCTTCGCTGCGGGTCGTAACATATGGTTCAAACAGACGCGCGCGGTCTTCGGGCAAGCCGATGCCGTTGTCTGCGATGGTTAATGTGGCGCTGGCGGCGCTATGTTGCAGCGTGACCCGGATCTGTGGTTTCAGGTTTTCAGGTGTGCCATTTTTTCGCAAAGATTCAATCGCTTCTCCGGCGTTCTTAATCAGATTGTTCAAGGCCTGAGAAATCATTGTCGCATCGATATCGGCCATTACGACGCCCTCGCCAAGGTCGGATATGATTTTGACTTCGGGCTGTCCTGATTGCTGCAAGAACACCGCGTCCTTGACCAGTTGCGTCAGATTGTGTTCAGAAGTTTCGGGTTCCGGCATCCGCGCAAATTTGGAGAATTCATCAACGATCCGGCGCAAATCACCGGTCTGTCGGATGATCACACCGGTCATCTGTTCAAGGCTGTCACTGTCGTCGCCCAGTTTCGGGGCGAACTTGCGTCTGATCCGCTCGGCAGAAAGCTGGATCGGCGTGAGCGGGTTCTTGATTTCATGAGCAATCCGCTGGGCCACATCACCCCATGCGGCCATCCGCTGTGCGCTGACCAGATCGGTCACATCGTCAAAGGCGACAACGTACCCTTCAAGCCGTCCGTCGCCCGTGCGCCGTGTGGCCATGCGCACCAGCAAGTTTTCCATCGCGCCTTGACGCGACACTTTGATCTCTTCCTGTGCAGTATCGCCCTGCTTGGCCGATATCGTTTCAAACAGCGGACCGAATTCCGGCACTGCCACACTAAGAGCGACAGATTGCTGTTCCTCGTCCCAATCCAACAGGCGCATCGCGGAGCGGTTCACAAAGGTCACCCGCCCCTCGGGATCAAGTCCAACCACGCCGGATGTGACCGAACTGAGCACGGAATCAAACAGGCGGCGGCGGCGCTCAATCTGGCGGGTGTTATCAAGCAGTGTCTCGCGCTGGCCCTGCAATTGCTTGGTCATCTGGTTAAAGTAGCGGCCCAGCATCGCGATTTCATCGTCGCCGTCCTCTTCACGCACCTGCACATTCAGATTGCCCGCCCCCACCTGCTGCGCCGCACCGGTCAACCGCCCGACCGGACCGGACAGGCGTTCAGCAAACCACAGGCCCAGCCATACGGCAGCAAGGATCAGGATCACCGCAAAACCAAGGTACAGCAGGCCGAATTCAAACAGCAAACGACCGCGATCTGATTCCAACTGTTGATATAACCGCACGGTTTCGGTTGTTTCATCCAGCAAGGACAGAATTTTGCCATCCACATCGCGGCTGACATAAAGATAGCGGTCAAGAAAGGACTGCATCGGCACCAAGGCGCGGAACTCGTTATTGGGCCAGTCCTCGATCACCAACAATCCCTGATCAGTGGCCGCCGCTAACTGAGCACCAGTCGGTTTTTCATAATCAAACAGATAGGAGCGGTCGCCGCGTGCGCGAATTTCCGCTGTGCTGTCAATCAGATAGGCCTCGCGCAGACCGCGCTGGATTTGCCGCTGCCCTTCGCCCAACAGCTGGCTGTCGCTCAGGTTAATGCCCTGATTTCGGGCGTTGTCGATGTTGCGTGCAAGGGCGCGGGCGTCTTCGATGAGATCCTGACGCTGTTCTGCCTCATACGCTTGCGCGGCCGCCAGTGATGACCCGACAACCCCGCGCACACGATCCGAAAACCAACCCTCAAGCCCCACATTCACCGTCAGCCCGGCGAAAACGGCAACCGTCACTGTCGGGATCAGGGCCATCAGCGCGAACACCCCCGTCAGTCGCAAATGCAGACGGGAACCGGCGGATTTCGCGCGCCGCGCAGCAATCAGGCGGGCCACTTGCGACAACACAAGGGCCGCCACCAACAGGACGTAAACCAGATCCGTCAGCAAGACCAACCGCAGCGAAAGCGTATTGGCACCCTGCCCCAATGGACCCAAGGCAAGGTAGGTCGCCATGGCCAGCACCGGCCCCAGCACGACAAGCCCCAACGTTGACAAGTTGCGCACACGTTTCAGGCGCCGCAAACGGCCTAAACGCTCCAAGCTGAATTTATGTGACCGGGTTGCCACCCGCTCTCCTCACCGATGTAGTGATGCCCGCACGCATCAGCCGCCATATTCAGTGGTCCTAACCAGTCTCAGCGCTTGGCTGATACCGGATGGCCACGGTTATGTGGCGCTTTTACATCATCTTGCGACCCCTTGTCACCTCTATATCAAGATCGGTGATCTTTTTGCGCAAGGTATTGCGGTTAATGCCTAACAGATCAGCACATTTAGCCTGATTCCCGGAGGTCGCCGCGAGGGCAATTTCAATCAGAGGGGCCTCAATCTCGCGCAGGATCCGCGCATAAAGCCCCGGTGGCGGCAGCATCGCGCCGTGCTGGTCAAAGTAACGGCGCAAGTGACGCTCCACGCTTGCCCCCAGCCGTTCGGTGTTGACCTGCGCATAGACCGGTTCCGTGGTCGGTTGCGCGCCCAATACCTGACGCGCCTCTTCCAGAGAGATTTCAGGCGCATGGCTGGTCAGTGCCAGCTGGCGCATCGCGTGCTCCAACTGGCGCACATTTCCCGGCCAGGAATAATTCGCAAAAACCTTCATCGCTCCTTCGGACAGGGTGCGCCCTGCGCTGTTGCCAGGATCAGCGCGTTCGAGGAAATGCGCGGCCAAAAGATCGATATCCTCCACACGGTCGCGCAGCGCAGGCACATGAACGGTAGCGCCGGACAGGCGATAATACAGATCGCGGCGCAGGCTGCCCTGTTTCATTGCTTCGGCAAGGTCGGATTGGCTGGTCGCCAGAAACCGCGGGCTGTAATCGCCGGGCACATCCATCATCCGCGCAATGCGGGCTTGGGATTCAAGCGAGATGTCCGCGATTTCGTCAATCAACAAGGTGCCACCGCGCACACGGGCCAACACACGCGCCGGCCCTTCGATGTCCTGCAAATCGGCAGCGGTGACCGTAACGAAGGGCAAGGTGCGCCGGTCCGAAAAGTCGTGGATTGCCTTGCCGATAAGGGATTTCCCCGACCCGCTTTCCCCCCAGATCAGCACGGGCAAATCGGTGTTCATCACCCGCGCGACCAGACGGTAAAGCGCTTGCATCACCGGCGTGCGCCCGACCAGCGGCAAATCATCTCGATCGCCGTCGGTTGGCGCCTCAACAGGTTTGCTAATGCTGCTTTTGCGATCAAGTGCCCGCGCGGTGCGTTTCATCAGGTCCGGCAGGTCGAATGGTTTAGGCAGGTAATCAAAGGCTTCGGCCTCGGCTGCCTTGATTGCCGTCATGATCGTATTTTGCGCCGAGATCACGATCACCGGCAAATCGGGGCGGTCCGCCGAAATCTTGGGCAGCATTTCCAATCCATTACCGTCCGGCATTGCCACATCGGTGATCACCGCATCGCCGCGCCCTTCGGCCACCCAGCGCATCAGCGTCGTCAGGCTTGAGGTCGCATGAACCTTGCAACCGGCACGGGTCAGTGCCTGCGTCAGGACAGTGCGGATTGTGCGGTCGTCATCTGCGACCAGAACGGTGCCATCCATTTAGGAGCTCTCCTCTGGGGGGGTAAAATCTGTAGCATGGGCGCGGGGCAGCGATATGCGAAACACTGTCTGGCCGGGCACAGAGTCGACCGAGATCCAGCCGCCATGTTCCGACACAATCTTGCTGACAAGCGCGAGTCCGAGGCCCGTGCCGTTTTCGCGCCCCGATACAAACGGATCAAAGATGTCGCCCTTGATGTGTTCAGGCAGGCCCGGCCCGTCGTCGATCACTTCGATCTGCAAGGGCAGCAAATGGCCGGTCCCATCGGCGCGGCGCATCCGAAAGGAATGTTCGAAATAACTGTGCAGCCGGATGGTCCCGCCCGCCTCTCCAGCCGCTTCGGAGGCATTTTTCAGCAGGTTCAGCACCACCTGCACCAGTTGATCCTTGTCACCAAGGGCCATCGGCAGTGAAGGATCGTAATCCTCGATGATCTTCATCTGCGACCCAAATCCCAACAGCGCCGACCGTCGCGCACGGTCCAGCACATCATGCAGGTTCACAGGTTTGCGCACGGGCGCTGTCAAATTGCCGAATTGCTCGACCTGTCCCAACAACTTCACAATCCGGCGCGATTCCGCGACGATCAGGTCGGTCAACTCAAGCTCGTCAGCGTCAAGGTTCATCGACAGCAATTGTGCCGCGCCGGTGATCCCTGCAAGCGGGTTCTTTATCTCATGGGCGAGCATTTCTGCCATGCCAATCGCCGATTTGGCCGCCGATTTCACCGAATGGTTCTGGGTCATCCGACCCGAAAGCTCACGCGGCGAGATCATCATCAGCATATGCCCCGACAGCCCTTGCAACGGTGCCACTTGCAGCGCGGATTTTTGCGGCGCACGCTGTCCGCTGCCCACATCCACGTCGTTGACAAACAAGGCGGTGCTGCTGGCGCGGGCCCGCTCAAAGGCGTCTTCCAACGGATAATCCACTGCCACCAGATCCCAAACCGGCACGCCAATGACGGCCTTGGCAGAGGCGTTAAAGAAACCTTCTGCCGCAGGATTGATGTCTGCGATCATATCATCGGGCGCAATCAGCAGCGCCGGTATCGGCAGGGAGGCCCAGATTTGCATGTCCATACTCATGCTGCCACCTGCGCAGGTGTATAAAACATCGCCTGAGCGATCAGATTGCGAACTTCCGCAGGGTCTGAACAGGTCAGCAGGGCGCGGCGCAGATCGGGTGGGGTTTCACAGGTGTCCATGTACCAGCCCAGATGTTTGCGCGCGACCCGTGGCCCCAGTTTCGGATCATAGAACCGCTGAATCTCGTCATAGTGATCTTGCACCATAGCGCCAAAGGCTGCGCCTTGGGGAATGACCGGTGCGGGTGTGCCGTAAAGGGCATGGGCGACCTCGGCCAGCAACCACGGTTTGCCCTGCGCACCACGCCCGATCATCACGCCATCAGCCTTCGAGTGCGCAAGCGCCATCCGCGCCGCTGCGGTCGATGTAATGTCACCATTGGCGATCACCGGAACATGCACCGCCTCTTTGACCCGCGCGATGGCCCGCCAGTTGGCGTGTCCTTTGTAAAACTGGCAGCGGGTGCGGCCATGGATCGTGATCATCTGAATGCCGGCGGCTTCGGCGCGTTTGGCAATGATCGGCGCATTCAACATCTCGTCGTCCCATCCCAGTCGGGTTTTCAGCGTTACCGGCACGTCGACGGCATTCACCACCGCTTCGATCAGGCGCAGCGCGTGATCGGGCGTTTTCATCAGCGCCGAACCGGACAATCCCTGCGTTACCTTTTTAGCGGGGCACCCCATATTGATATCGATGATCCGCGCGCCCTGATCCGCAATCATCCGCGCCGCTTCGGCCATCGGGGCGGCTTCACGCCCCGCGATCTGGACCGAGGTGCCTTCAACTCCGATGCCAAGTTCGGCCTTTTCACGGGTGCCCGGGCTTTTACTCAGCAGTTCGTGACTGGCGATCATTTCCGACACCACCAACCCTGCCCCGAACCGCGCCACCAATGTGCGCGTCGGCAGGTCGGTGATTCCGGCCATCGGGGCAAGCAATACCGGGGGTGTCAGACCTAGGGGCAGAGCCAATGTGCTCACGTGCTTAATCCTTGTGCAGTTGGGTTTGGTGTAGTCATATCGTGGGGAAGTCACAATAATTTCGCGTTGATTTATCCCCGAGTGACGCGAGGTTGCTTAAAAAATAGGCAGAGCGCACCGGTGATTGCGCGCCCCTGCCCCTTTGCATAGACAGAGGACAGGAAATGCAATTGTCAGATCAAGGAACGCCCATGGATATCCGAACCGGCAACGGGTTTGACGTACATGCGTTTGATGCGGGCGACCATGTCGTTCTGTGCGGCGTGAAGATTCCACATGAACAAGGGCTTAAGGGGCACTCGGATGCGGACGTGGGAATGCATGCGGTGACTGACGCGATTTATGGCGGTTTGGCGCGCGGCGATATCGGCCAGCACTTCCCACCCTCCGACCCGCAGTGGAAAGGTGCCGAGAGCCACATCTTTTTACGTCACGCCGTTCAACTGGCCACCGAAACGGGTTTCACCATTACCCACGTCGATTGCACATTGATCTGCGAACACCCCAAGATCGGTCCACATGCGCTGGCAATGCGCGAAACGATGGCGCAAATTATGGGGATGGATCTGGACCGTGTGTCGGTCAAGGCGACGACCTCGGAGCGGCTGGGCTTTACCGGACGGGGCGAAGGGATTGCCGCCCTGGCGACAGCAACATTGGTGAAGTTATGAAACTTGCGCAGATGATCGGTACCATTATGGGGGTGGGATATATCCGCCCTGCACCGGGCACTTGGGGATCGCTGGTCGCCCTGCCCTGGGCGTGGTTGTTGCATGTGATTGGCGGGCTGCCCTTGTTGGTGCTGGCGATTGTTGTCGGATTTTTCAAAGGCTGGTGGGCCACGGCCCGAATGACCGCCGGTCAGGACGATCACGACCCGTCAGAGATTGTCGTGGATGAGGTCATCGGCCAGTGGATCGCACTTTTGCCGCTGAGCTACGCGGCATGGTCGATGGAGATTTCCATCCTCGCCATGTGGCCGGGCTGGATTGCTGCGTTTGCGCTGTTCCGCTTGTTTGACATCACCAAATTGGGACCCATCGGGTGGGCTGACCGGATGAATACGCCACTTGGCGTGATGCTGGATGATGTAATCGCCGGCCTGTTCGCAGCACTTGGCGTGTTGGCGCTGGCGGCGCTGTACCACGGGGTGTTGTAGGTGTCTCTTGCCGCCCGCATTCTTGAGGCCTGCCGCGCCAAAGGCGTGATGGTCACCTGCGCCGAAAGCTGCACCGGCGGGATGGTTGCGGCTGCACTCACGGATGTGGCGGGATCATCAGCGGCGCTGGAGCGCGGTTTCGTTACCTATTCCAACGCGGCCAAGGTTGAAATGCTGGGGGTCTCCCCCGAAACGCTGACGGCAGTTGGCGCCGTTTCCGAAGAGGTTGCCGTTGAAATGGCCGCAGGTGCGCTGGCGCATTCGCATGCGCAGGTGGCTGTGTCGATCACGGGCATTGCCGGCCCTGGCGGGTCGGATCATAAACCTGAAGGGCGCGTGTGCTTTGCCACTGCCGCCGGTGACGATGTCACTGTCGAAACACAAGAGTTCGGTGCCCTCGGGCGCGACAATGTCCGTCTTGCGGCGCGCGATCACGCATTGCAGCTGCTGCTGACCGCGCTTGACAAAACGCCGTGAAAGCGGGCTTTGCGCCGAAATACTGCCTAAATTATTAGCTCTTTCAGAAATGCCTAATTCTTATGGCCGGTTGTCCTTTGCTCTGCCTGAACATTAGGCAATCAAGCGACACCAATTTCTAATCCTGAATGGAGCCACCCGATGAACGCCGCTGATACAGCATGGATCATGACCGCCACTGCGCTGGTTTTATTGATGACTTTACCGGGGCTTGCCCTGTTTTATGGCGGGCTGGTCCGGTCGCGCAACGTATTGAGCGTGTTCATGCATTGTTATGCAATCGCCTGTTTGATGTCCGTTTTGTGGTTTCTGGCTGGGTATTCTATTGCCTTTGGTCCCGGTGAAAGCGGTTTTTGGGGCGGTTTGGACAAGATCGGGTTGAACGGGGTTACTGTCGACAGTCTCAGCGGCACCTTGCCGGAAATCCTGTTCTTTGCCTTTCAGATGACATTCGCCATCATCACACCGGCGCTGATCGTGGGGTGTTATGTGGAACGGATCAGCTTTGGTTTCATGTTGTTGTTCTCCGGCCTGTGGATGCTGCTGTGTTACGCGCCTGTCGTGCATTGGGTCTGGGGCGGCGGCATGCTGGCCGACGGCGGGATCTTTGGCGAGGTCGGCGTGCGAGATTTCGCGGGCGGCATCGTGGTGCATGAAACTGCCGGTCTGGCCGCGATTGTCCTGGCTGTGATGCTGGGTGCGCGCAAGGATCACAGTAAACCTCCCCATAACCCCGGTCTGGTGATGATTGGTGCAGCGCTGTTGTGGGTCGGTTGGTTCGGCTTTAACGGCGGCTCGCAACTGGCCGCGGACGGCGGCGCAGCGATGGCGATTACCGTCACACATATTTCAGCCGCGACTGCATCGTTGACATGGGCGTTGTGGGAACGGGTCAAGTTCGGGAAATCCTCGCTTGTCGGCATCGTGACCGGCACGATTGCGGGGCTGGCGTCCATCACACCGGCATCGGGTTTTGTCGGCCCATGGGCCGCCCTGCTGATCGGTGCTGTCGCCGGCATCCTGTGTCAGGAAGCGGTGGTCATCATGCGCAACAAACTCAAAGTCGACGATACGCTTGATGTGTTTGCGGTGCACGGCGTTGGCGGCATTTTCGGCACAATCATGATCGCAGCCCTTGGCGCCGGTTCATGGGCCGCACAGCTAGGATCGCTAGCCATCGTGGGTGTATTCACTGTCGTGGTCACGGTTGCGCTGGTGCTGATTTGCCGCGCGGTCCTGCCGATCCGTGTGGATCACGAAACAGAGGTGAACGGTCTGGACCTATCCGTGCATGGTGAACGGGCTTACGACATCACCAGCTGATCAAGAAGGCCGCGCAGGGTCTGACCTTGCGCGGCACCCCAAAGGGTTTCTGCGCGCTCCGCGCCCAGTAATGCCGCCCCTTTGCCCCGCAGCTTTTGCGCCCGCGTCTCCAGTGGCATCGGTGTCATCAAATCGTGACGCAGCCTTTCGGTGCTGCCATCCGCCAACGTGATCGACACCTCGCTCTGGGTCTCGTTTAGACGCGCATCTTCGGTGACATGCACGCGGTCGCGCAGGGCCACAACATGCCCGTCATTTGCCAACGCATCTGTAAAATTTCCGATCGCTCCGGTATCATGCCCCAGCAAAGACATTGCTGCCGTCTGGCGATAGCTGAACTTAGCCGCCAACCCCGTCTGCGGTGCAGTGATGTTGCAGACCGACATCCAGCGCGGATGGGTGCGAATATGGATCGCGGTGATCTGGTCAGGTGGTGCCTGAACGTCGCGCAGCGCCTCCAACATCGCGTGAAGCCCGTGACAACAGGCGTGAAACTTGTGGCTGATGCTATTGATGCGCCAATCGGACAGGGGCAGCATGACATCCGCCCCCTGCCCGTGATGGGTCGGCCCGAACCCCAATGACCCCGCCAAACCATCCTGTGCTGCCGTCATACCCGTCTGCGACCAAAGTGCGGCTTCGACGCCGGTGCGCGCGGCCAGACCGGCGTTCAAAGGTTTCGCCATGGTCCCGAATTGCGCTTTGATGCCAGAGGCCATGCTGGCACACAGACCAAGCGCATGACGGGTTTGCGCGGGAGGCAGCGCCAGCAAGCGACAAGCCGCAAGAGCCGCCCCGAAAGCACCGGCAGTTGCAGTCTGATGATACCCGACCTGATAGTGATCGCGCCCTAACCACAAGCCCACCGCGATGGAGGCTTCGACACCGATCGTTGCAGCTTGTGTCAAAACCTCGAGGTCGACGTTTTCCTGTTCGGCAAGGGCCAGAACAGCCGGCAACACCGCAACCGAAGGGTGGCCGATATGGGCGAAATGCGTATCGTCATAATCAAGCGCATGGGACAAGGTGCCATTGATCAACGCAGCCGTCGGGGCGGATGTGGTGGCCCCGCCGAATGTCAGGTGGGACCCGTGATGCAGCGCCAGTTGCGCTTTCACAAAGGCGTCGAATTCGGTCTCCCGCGCGCCAGCAATGCCGCAAGCGGCCCAGTCAAACAGCGACAACCGCATCATCGCCGTCGCATCGCGCGGCACTGATATGCGTGTAAATTCAATCAGCTGTTCGGTGATGCCACTCACGCTGCCGGACCGTACAGGGCTTTGGCGCGGGCCTCAAAGGCGCGCACAACCCGCTGCATCGCCTCATTGAACACAATACCTATGATGCCCTGCAAAATAGCATTCTTGAATTCGAAATCGACGTGGAAATGCACTTTGCACCCGCCCGCCGCGTCCTCGAACGCCCAGTTGCTTTTCATGTATTTGAAAGGACCGTCCAGATATTCGGTGTCGATTTTATGCGCGTCGGGCCACAGCACAACGCGGCTGGTGAACCTTTCGCGGAACACCTTGAAGCTGATCACCAGATCAGCGTCCATGACGCGGTGGTCGCCCTTGTCCTCGTCGCTGCGGATCCGCGCAGCGGCTGTCCATGGCAGAAACTCGGGGTAGGATTTCACGTCCGCCACAAGGTCGTACATCTGCTGCGCCGTATAGGGCAGTTCTTTGGTCTCGGTATGGGTTGGCATTGCGTTCCGCGCTCGCTCGGGTTAGCTCTGTTTCACCGTTTATGCGGGCAATTTCAAGGGCCAAGGTAAGGGCGGGTAGAATGACTGATCGTCGATATGTGATTGATGAAATGATCTCGGCAAAGTCGATTGCCGCACGTATCGAGGAGTTGAGCCGACAGATCCACGGTGAATTCGACGGCACAGACAAACTGGTTGTTGTTGGCCTCTTGCGCGGTAGTTTCGTTTTTATTGCCGATCTTGTGCGCGAACTGGATTTGCCGATCGAGGTCGATTTTCTTGAGGCGTCAAGCTATGGCGATGGCATGGAAAGCAGCCGCGAGGTGCGGATCCTCAAGGATTTGCGCGGTGCCATTGAAGGGCGTGATGTGCTGTTGGTCGAGGATATCGTCGACACCGGCCACACCCTGCATCACGTGACGAACCTGTTGAAATCGCGGGAACCTGCGCGGCTGAAAACCATTGCCTTGCTTGATAAACCAACGCGGCGCGAAGTCGATATGAAGGCGGATTGGACCGGTTTCGAAATCCCTGACGAATTTGTTGTCGGCTATGGCATTGACTATGCGCAGCGCGACCGCAACCTGCCCTTTATCGGCAAGGTCCGATTTACATGAACCCCGTGTGGCTCATGCGCATGTCCCAATGGGCGCGCAATCCACCGTCGGCCAAGCGCGTCAAGCTGGTGTTTGGCATCATCGCCATCGCGGCCGTGATCTGGGGCATTGAATGGCTGGGCTATTGGCCGGAATGGGCCAAAACCGAGCGGATTCCGCGCAAATTCTAGCCGCCGGACTGACCGATCACGAAATTGTTTTCCCGCTGTTGCAAAGCTGTTGTAGAGTTTTGAGCAATATTGACGTGCAATTTCAACGGAACATTAAACCGAGGGGAAGACCATGCAGAGTTTCACAAAATCGAAACTGGCCATTGCCGTTTGCACCGCGCTTGTCGCGACCGCAAGCATCGCGGACAGCCATGCCACAAAATCAACCAATGCGGATGTCGCCGCACGCCACGCGATGATGGGGCTTGTCGGGCAGAACATCGGCATTCTTGGCGACACGGCCAAGGGCGAAATCGCCTTTAATGCTGGTCTGGTCCAAGCCGCCGCAACCAACCTGAACATGCTGGCCAAGATTGATCCGACGACGCTTTGGACCGCTGGAACCGAACAGGGTGCCGCCGACCTGTCGCGGGCAAAGCCCGAAATCTGGAGCGATGCGGCCGGTTTTGCGCAAAAATTCGACGATATGGCAGATGCGTCTGCCGCGTTGATGGATGTCGCTGATCTGGAGGGGTTGCGGGCCGGTATGGGTGCTTTGGGCGGCACCTGCAAAGCGTGCCACGAATCCTATCGCGGCCCCAAGAACTGATCCTTGAAACGGGCGCTTAAAGGTGCGGCAGCACTTGGCCTGATCGCTGCAGCGGGTGCATGGTGGCTAAGCGCCCCTGCGCCGCTGGTTGCGGATTTTGCATCAGGTCATCAACCGGATGTTGCACGCGGTGCGCAGGTTTTTGTCGCATCGGGCTGCGCTTCCTGTCATGCCGCGCCAAAGGCTGCAGAAGCAGACAAGCTTTTGCTCAGCGGTGGTCACGCGTTTGCCAGCGATTTTGGCACGTTTTATGCCCCCAATATTTCGCCCGCGTCCACAGGAATCGGCGATTGGACGCTGCCCGAATTCGCCCGCGCGGTCACCCGTGGCGTTTCACCGACGGGGCAGCATTATTATCCCGCTTTTCCCTATGCCGCCTATCAGCATATGACAGAACCGGACGTGGCTGATTTGTTCGCCTACATACAGACCCTGCCCGTTTCAGATGCGCCAAACAGGCCGCATGATGTCACGTTTCCCTTTAATGTCCGGCGCGCCTTGGGGCTGTGGAAGACGTTGTTCGTTAAAGATGATTTCATTCTGACAGTGGCAGCGACGCCCGAAATTGAGCGGGGGCGCTATCTGGTTGAGGGGCTGGCCCATTGCGGCGAATGCCACACGCCGCGCAACGCTTTGGGCGGATTGGAGCGCGGGGCATGGCTTAGCGGTGCGCCGAACCCTTCTGGCAAAGGCATGATTCCCGACATCACACCGTCAGCGTTGCAATGGTCGCAAACGGACCTGGTCTATTATTTCGAAAGCGGGCTAACGCCGGATTACGACAGCGTGGGCGGTGCGATGGCAGCAGTGATCGACAACCTTGCCCAGCTGCCCGAAAGCGACCGCGCAGCAATCGCGGCCTATCTTTTGGCTTTGCCTGCGGTTCCTTAAGCGATGCCGAGCTTCTTGTTCCGTGCTGCCCGCAACTGGGCAAAATCATCGCCAGCGTGATAGGATGACCGCGTCAACGGCGTTGCAGATACCATCAGGAACCCTTTGCCATAGGCGGATTTTTCGTAGGCTGCAAATTCATCGGGATGCACGAAGCGGTCCACACGATGGTGTTTCGGTGTGGGCTGCAAATACTGACCGATGGTCAGAAAATCAATATCGGCGGCGCGCATGTCTTCCATCACTTGAATGACGGACTGGCGGTCTTCGCCCAAGCCCACCATGATGCCCGATTTGGTGAACATCGACGGATCAAGTTCCTTGACCCGCTGCAAAAGACGCAAACTGTGGAAATACCGCGCGCCGGGGCGCACTTCGGGGTAAAGACCGGGCACGGTTTCAAGGTTGTGATTGAAAACGTCAGGGCGTGCTTCAACAACCTTTTCAAGGGCTTCGGGGCCACAGCGGATAAAGTCCGGTGTCAGGATTTCGATGGTGGTATCGGGGCTGCGATGACGCACAGCGCGGATCGTCTGGGCAAAATGCTCGGCCCCGCCGTCGTCTATATCATCGCGGTCAACCGACGTAATCACGACGTGATTAAGGCCGAGTTTCTGCACCGCATCAGCGACACGTCCGGGTTCAAAGGCATCCAGTGCTTCAGGTGGCTTGCCAGTGGCGATGTTGCAGAAGGTACAGGCACGGGTACATACCTCGCCCATGATCATCATCGTCGCATGACCCTGCGACCAGCATTCGCCGACATTGGGACAGCCCGCTTCCTCGCAGACCGTCACCAGCTTGTTGTCGCGCATGATTTTCGCGGTCTCGGCATAGCCCTTGCCACCCGGTGCCTTCACCCTGATCCAACTGGGTTTTTTCGGTTGGGCATTGTCAGGCTTGCGCGCTTTTTCGGGGTGGCGCTGTTCGGGAATCTTCAGATCACGCATGGCGGGGCTCCGGTTGCTTGTGCTCTATGTAACATATTAATCCGCCAACAAAAGCCCAGCCGGTCGCATTGCAGCCATGTCTCTGGACTGCAGGTTAAAGTGGGGTCAGCCGATCATCGGTCCCCCCGGCCCGACTGTATCGTCGTAGTGGCGTTTCAACCGCATCAACGCGATCCGCAACACCACCTTGCCCGACCGTGCCGACCAGCCCAGCCGTTTTTCGGCAGCCTCAAGTCCCTCAAGATAACAGCAACAGCGCAGGGCAACGTCCGACAAACCTGATCCCAGATCGTCCAGCGCTGCCTTAACCCGTGCGCGTGCTTGCGCCGCGTTGGAGCCTGTCCCCGACCCTATGCCGCTTCCCGAATGTGTGCCCGCCGTCAGAAAATCGTTCCAGTTCTGGGTAAGTGTGCTGTCCATCTGGGCCAGTTCGAAATCTTCACGCAAGCGTTCGCCGGCATGGACCAAGGCATCTGGCAAAAAGGGGGTGCCATCCTTGTCACGCCGCCGCGCAAGCGCGCTTAGCGGGCTTTCTCCGATGGGATAGCGTGGGCGGTGGTGCTCGGACCCGTCTTCAACAGGGGCGCAGGCGGCGTCTTGAAACTGAAACGGTGCGCTCTCTTCCGCAAACCCCTTGGACGGTGGCGCCTTCACACCGAAGCGTTGCAGGAATGCACCCAAGGCATTCCGCCCCGCAGCGGTGATGTGATAGCGGACAATCCGGCCTGAATTTGCAGGTGCGATCCAGTCCTTCAACGCCATAGCTTGCGCGACCGATGCGGCAACCACCGCCGTGCGGGTATTATTCCCGTGAGGGCCGTCGCGCACCACAACCGCCTTGTCCAGATCGGCGGCAACCGCCAGCACCGCGCCGGATTCACACAAGCGGCGCAACACCCGCATGGATTCGCGGGCCAATGTGGCATCATCTGGAATGGTGTGATCGGATGGGGGTGTCATAGTGGCAGACTCCTTGTTGCAAAGTGATGCGCCTTGTCGATTGACCGGCGCAGCAGCTGCGCCCAGCTTGCGCAGTGCGGCGTCAACCAAAGGGTCGTCGCGGCGCATTTCGACTTTGCGGATTTGACGTAAAACCGTTGAGGCATGGCACCCTGCAGCCCGCGCCAAGACGCGGATCGGAGCCCCGATTTCTGTATGGGCAATGTAATGGAGCGCGCCCACAGGCACCCATTGCGGAAAATCCGGGACCCCGCCCGCACCGCCTGATAGTCCAAATTGCTGCATCCCCACTCCTAACTGCGACCTGAAGGTTTCGCTTTATCCACAGGTTACCCCCCAAGTTATCAACACAACCTAAGGGTGCGAATATTACGGATTCGTTAAAATCCTTCGCAGTGATCAGCATTGTTTCTAAATCATAAACAGTTGTGAAAGGGCCGAACGCAAGCGAAGAGCACAGCGCAACACCCCAATAAGTTGTGTCATGATGCAGGTAACACAGGGCACAACAGCCCGCTCATCCACAGCTCAAGGAAAACTGCCATGCAAGACATACTTACGATGCTCAACACATTGCACCGTCCCCGTTTGATGATGCGGGCCGCACGCATCGGGGCACAGGACTATCGGCGGGCGGCACATTTGCCGCGTCTGTTGGGATACGGGGTTTTGCCCCGCCACGGTGCGGCCTTACTCAAGCTGATGGACATAGAGGCGGCCCTTGAAGAGCAGCGCACCCAGTCTGATGCAAGCTATAGCCTGATCCGTCATCTGGATGTCCTGATCGCTATGGTCGCGGAGGCCCGGATCCTGCGCCGCGCGCAGGCCCCCGCGCAACCGCAGGCGCCCGCTGTCTTAGGTGTTGTTACATAAAGCTGTCAGGCTCGGCGCTCTTTTTCTGTGCGACAAAAGCGTCAAGCTTTTCGCGGATCGCGGGGTCAAGGGCCGGGGCCTGATAGTCCGCCAACATCTTTTCGACCCGCAGCGTTGCAAGCGCCTGCGTGTCCCGAGCCCCTTCATCTTCCCAGGTTTCAAAGGGCTTGTAGTCCAGCAAATCAGATTTCCAGAAGGCGGATTTGAAGTTATTCTGGGTATGTTCGCAGCCCAGATAGTGACCGCCCGGTCCAACCTCGCGGATCGCCCCCATGGCTTGGGCGTTTTCGTCAATTTCGACACCCCGCGCCAGATGGTGCAACGTGCCCAATTGATCCGCATCCATTACGAATTTTTCAAAACTGCTGACCAAACCGCCCTCAAGCCAGCCACAGGCGTGCAGCATAAAGTTTACACCGGACAATAGCCCCATGTTCAAACTGTTTGCGGTTTCGTAAGCCGCCTGCGCATCGGGCAGTTTCGATCCGCAGAATGATCCGGCCGACCGGTAGGGCAAGCCCAGGCGGCGGGCCAACTGCCCTGCCCCATATGTGATATGCGCAGCCTCCGGGGTGCCGAACGTCGGCGCCCCCGAATTCATGTCAATCGACGTCACGAACGCCCCCATGATCACCGGCGCACCAGGACGGATCAGCTGGGAATAGGCGATTCCAGCAAGGGTTTCCGCCAAGACTTGTGTTAACGTGCCCGCAACCGATACCGGTGCCATCGCCCCGCCGACGATGAAGGGCGAAATGATGCAGGCCTGATTGTTCTGCGCATAAACCTCCAGCGCGCCCATCATCACATCGTCAAATGTCATGGGCGAGTTGATGTTGATCAGCGACGTCATCACCGTGTTGTCGCGCACAAACTCCTCACCAAAGAGGATCTTGCACATATCAACCGAATCCTGCGCGCGGTTTGGCTCGGTCACCGAGCCCATAAACGGCTTATCGCTCAGCGTCATGTGGGCGTACAACATATCCAGATGGCGCTTGTTCACCGGAACATCTGTCGGTTCGCAGACGGTGCCGCCCGAATGGTGCAGCCATTTGGACATATAACCCAGTTTCACGAATTTGTTGAAATCATCCATCGTGGCATAGCGGCGCCCGCCCACAGCATCGCGCACAAACGGCGGGCCATAAACCGGTGCCAGCACCAGATTGTTACCCCCGACCACAACGTTGCGCGCGGGGTTGCGGGCATGTTGGGTATATTGTGACGGGGCGGTTGCACAAAGCTTGCGCACCAATCCACGCGGGATGCGCACCCGTTCGCCATCAATCTCGGCCCCCGCGTCGCGCCAACGCTGGATCGCTGCCGGATTATCAAGAAAGTTGACGCCCACCTCTTCCAACACGATCTCAGCGTTGGTTTCGATGATCTGCAAGGCTTCCTCGGTCAGGATCTCGAAATTCGGTATGTTGCGCTCGATATACTTGGCCGTCTCGAAAGACACCGCGCTGCGCTCCGCCCGCCGCGCGGCACCGCCGCCCCCACGTCCACGTCGTGCTGATTCCGCCATGTGATCACCTTCTCGCCCAATTTTTTCCTTCTGCTACCCTATTCAGGATCGCCGCCTTTCGCAGATACCGTCCTGTGCGGGTGAAAAGCGACATTGCCGGTTTCACATCTCGTTTTGGCACGAAATACTGCGGGGGTTTGGGGGCTGGCCCCCATTCGGGGACTTGCCAGCCGCGCAATCCCTCAATACTCAAGCGACATGAGCAAAACAGACGCCCCCACCGCCCCTAGCCCGCTGGACCATGACCGCCTGCTGATCATTGATTTCGGCTCTCAGGTCACCCAACTGATTGCCCGTCGCCTGCGCGAACTGCATGTGTTCTGCGAAATTCATCCGTTCAATACGGTGGACGATGCGTTTCTTGCGGATTTCGATCCCAAGGCGGTGATCCTGTCCGGCGGCCCTGCGTCGGTCTTTTCCGAAGGGGCACCGCGCCCGCCGGCAAAGGTTTTCGAACTGGACGTGCCGATCTTGGGCATCTGTTACGGCCAGCAAGTGATGATGGAAATGCTGGGCGGCAAGGTCGAGCGCGGCCATAACACTGCTGAATTCGGCCGCGCCTTCGTCACGCCAGAGGCTGAAAAGCTGGATTTGCTGCAAGGCTGGTTTACCACCGACAAAGAACAGGTCTGGATGAGCCACGGCGACCACGTCAGCAAAATCGCCCCCGGTTTCAAGGTCTTCGGCACCTCGCCCAACGCGCCTTTTGCGATCACCGCCGACACGACACGCAACTTCTATGCGGTTCAGTTCCATCCCGAAGTGCACCACACGCCCAATGGCGCGAAGCTTTACGAAAACTTCGTGCGTCTGGCGGGGTTCAAGGGCGACTGGACGATGAGCGCCTATCGCGAAGAGGCAATTGCTGCGATCCGTGCTCAGGTTGGCGATGAAAAGGTGATCTGTGGTTTGTCGGGGGGCGTTGATTCCTCTGTGGCGGCTGTCCTTATCCATGAGGCCATCGGCGATCAGCTGACTTGCGTCTTTGTCGACCACGGTCTGTTGCGCAAAGGCGAGGCTGAAGAGGTCGTGACCATGTTCCGCGACCATTACAACATGCCATTGATTCATGCGGACGAACAGGAATTGTTCCTTGGCGCGCTCGACGGTCAGGACGATCCGGAAACCAAGCGCAAGATTATCGGCAAACTCTTCATCGACGTGTTCCAGAAACACGCCAAAGAAGTCGGCGATGCAAAGTTCCTCGCCCAAGGCACGCTGTACCCTGATGTGATCGAATCGGTCAGCTTTTCCGGTGGCCCCTCGGTCACCATCAAAAGCCACCACAACGTGGGTGGCCTGCCCGAAAAGATGGGCCTGAAACTGGTCGAACCGTTGCGCGAACTGTTCAAGGATGAGGTCCGCGCATTGGGCGTTGAACTTGGCCTGCCGAAATCCTTTATCGGGCGCCACCCCTTCCCCGGTCCGGGTCTTGCGATCCGCTGCCCCGGTGAAATCACCCGCCCCAAGCTGGAGATCCTGCGCGAAGCGGATGCCGTCTATATCGACCAGATCCGCAAACACGGTCTCTATGATGAAATCTGGCAGGCCTTTGTCGCGATCCTGCCTGTGCGTACGGTCGGCGTGATGGGCGACGGGCGCACCTATGACTTTGCCTGCGCCTTGCGTGCGGTCACATCCGTCGACGGGATGACGGCGGATTACTATCCATTCACCCATGAATTCCTTGGTGAAACCGCGACCCGCATCATCAACGAGGTGCCGGGCATCAACCGTGTCACCTATGACATTACGTCCAAACCTCCGGGCACCATAGAATGGGAGTGACGCTTACGGGATATTTGCGCTGTGCGGATGAAACAGAAGCGGCCCGTGTGCGCGCGGCCTTGGACGATCATATTCGTCTGACGCGCGCCGAGGCCGGCTGCATCTCGTTTCATGTCACAGCGACCGGCGATCCTTTGGTCTGGCAGGTCTCGGAAGAGTTCACCACACCAGCGGCCTTTGAAGCACATCAGACGCGGGCCGCCGCGTCGGATTGGGCCCGCGAAACAAAGGGCATCGCGCGGGAATACGAGATCAAGGGCATGCCATGAACACCACGGTGCAAGCTGCGCTTTGGATGACGGGCGCGGTTGTCAGCTTTACCGCTATGGCCATTTCGGGGCGTGAGTTGAGCAGCGGCTTCGACACATTCGAGATCATGATGTACCGCTCGGCCTTCGGCTTTCTGGTCGTGTTGATCCTTGCCTTTGCCACGGGGAGCATCCGTCAGGTCGGCACCGGTGCGCTTCGGACCCATTTGATCCGCAATGTGTTTCATTTCACGGGCCAGAACCTTTGGTTCTTTGCCGTCATTTCGGTGCCCCTTGCGCAGGTTTTTGCGTTGGAGTTTACCTCCCCCCTTTGGGTAATTGTGCTTTCATTTCTGTTGCTTGGCGAACGGTTGACCAAAATTCGCGCCTTGGCAGGGGTCATGGGATTTATCGGTATTCTGATCGTCGCCCGCCCCAGTGTCGACGGCATGAGCGCAGGCATCCTTGCCGCCGCTTCCTGCGCCATTTTCTTTGCCCTTACCTATGTGTTTACCAAACGCCTGACCCGCACCGAAAGCATTACCGCGATCATGTTTTATCTTACCCTGATCCAGCTGGTTTTCGGGATTATTACTGCGGGTTACGATGGCGACATCGCTCTGCCGACCGCTGCTGCCTTGCCTTGGTTAATCCTTGTGGCCTGCTGCGGGTTGCTTGCGCATTTTTGCATCACCAAGGCGCTGACCATCGCCCCCGCTACCGTCGTGGCCCCCATCGACTTTGCGCGCCTGCCCTTGGTCGCCGTTGCTGCGATGCTGCTGTATAACGAAACCATTGATATCTGGGTCTTTGTCGGGGCGGTGATCATATTCGCGGGAAATTATCTAAACATCTGGTTCGAAACCCGCAATTCCGCATGAAACGGGTCGTGCCTGCCTGTGCCCCGCATTAGATCCTAGGCATGAGCACACAAAAATCGATATCATCGCGCGCATGGGCTGAAATGTTGTTACTGGCGGCGATCTGGGGCGCGTCCTTCTTGTCGATCCGCATCGCGCTGGACGAAGTCGGCCCGCTGACCGCCGTCGCGCATCGTGTCGGCTGGGCTGCATTGGCGCTTTGGGGGGTGGTCTGGCTGTTGCGCCTGCCGGGGCCGCGTGATCCGAAAATCTGGCTCGGTTTTCTCGGCATGGGCGTGCTGAACAATGTCATCCCCTTTGCCTTGATGTCTTGGGGGCAGCTTCACATCGAAACCGGTTTGACCTCCATCCTCAACGCAGCGACTGCAATCTTCGGCGTTATCATGGCCGCGCTGTTTTTCGCAGATGAACGCATCACCGCGCGCAAGGCCATTGGTGTTGGCCTCGGCTTTGCCGGTGTGGCCATGGCAATCGGTCTTGAAAACCTGCGCAGTTTTAATCTGCGTTCGCTGGCGCAACTGGCGGTGATTGGCGGCACGATCTCTTATGCGCTGGCCTCGGTCTGGGCGCGAAAACGGCTGGCCGGCCAACCGCCGCAGGTGGCCGCCGCCGGCATGGTGACCGGTTCGACCCTGATCATGCTGCCCTTGGCGTGGATGGTCGAGGGGCCGCTGACCCTAAACCTGCAAACCGACACGATGGTGGCCATCGGGTATTACGCGTTGATCGGGACGGCGTTGGCCTATCTGCTGTATTATCGCGTGTTAGCCATGGCGGGCAGCGGCAACCTGATGCTGGTTACCCTTCTGATCCCGCCATTCGCTATGGTGCTGGGCGGGCTGGTATTGCACGAAACCTTGCGCGCCTCTGCCTATGGCGGATTTGCACTTCTTGCGCTTGGACTTCTGGTGCTGGACGGGCGCGTCTGGCGTCTGTTGCCTGCGCGGGCTAGATAAAGGCAACGCCCTTAACCAACGGACCCCGCCAGATGCTTTACAACACCGCTCAAGAATGGCGCGACGCCCCGCGCCGCAAAGTTTTGGTCTTTGGCATGTCGGGTTTGGGCAAAACGCACCTGTCGGGCCTGCTCCGCGGATCCGGCGACTGGTTTCACTACTCCATCGATTACCGCATCGGGACGCGCTATCTGGGCGAAACCATACTCGACAATGCCAAAGCCGAAGCGATGAAAGTGCCGTTCCTGCGCGATCTGCTGCTGTCCGACAGCATCTATATCGCGTCTAACATCACTTTTGAAAACCTGTCGCCCGTTGCTACATGGCTGGGCAAACCGGGTGATCCGGCCAAAGGCGGATTGCCGATGGCCGAATATGCGCAACGGCAGGAGGCGTTCAAACAGGGCGAGATTGCCGCGCTGCTGGATACCGCCCATTTCGCGGATCGGGCGAAGACACTTTATGGCTATGAACATTTCATCTGTGACACAGGTGGATCGATCTGCGAATGGGTTAATGCGGATGATCCCGCGGATCCCCTGCTCAGCGCGCTGGCCGAAGAATGCCTGCTGGTCTGGATCAAAGGTGACGCGGCCCATACCCAAGAACTGGTGAAACGCTTTGACCGCGCGCCCAAACCGATGGCCTATCAACCCGAATTCCTGACCCGTGTGTGGCAGGAATACCTGGATGAAAACGACTGCGCGGAAGGTGATGTTGATCCAGATGCCTTTGTGCGCTGGACCTATGCGCAGGCCCTGTCGCATCGCCAGCCCCGTTATGAGGCCATGGCGAAATGGGGGGTGACCATCACCCCCGATCAAATCGGCACTCTGCAAACCGAAAGCGATTTTGTTGACCTCATCGCAAGCACTCTGGATGCATAACCCCCTCGCCAGATCGTGAGCACTGCTCCCTTGGCAGCACGGCAACGGCGCACTATCTAACCCCTTCACAAGACCGGACCTGATCCCATGCCTATCAAACTGCCCTCCACCCTGCCTGCCTTTGACGTGCTGACGCGCGAAGGCGTAATGGTACTGGACGAAGAGCTGGCGGCCTCGCAGGACATCCGCCCGTTACGTATTGCTTTGCTTAACCTGATGCCGAAAAAGATCCAGACGGAAAACCAGTTTGCACGGCTGATCGGGGCCACGCCCTTGCAAATCGAACTGACCCTTTTGCGCATGTCGGATCACCAGACCCGAAACACCGCTGCCGAACATATGGAAAGTTTTTATCGTCCTGTTTCAGAAGTCATGGACGAAAAATTTGACGGGCTGATTATCACGGGTGCGCCGATCGAACATATGGATTTCACGGATGTCGGGTATTGGGACGAGTTGACCCGTGTGATGGACTGGACCCAGACCCATGTGCATTCCACCTTTGGCGTGTGCTGGGGCGGCATGGCGATGATCAACTATTTTCACGGCGTCAAGAAACACATCCTTGAGCACAAGGCGTTCGGCTGTTTCAGACACCGCAACCTGCTGCCTGCTTCGCCCTATTTGCGCGGGTTTTCCGATGAATGTGTGATGCCCGTGTCGCGCTGGACCGAAATGCGCCAAGCCGAAGTCGATGCGCATGACGGCCTTATCACACTATTGGGCAGCGACGAAGTTGGCCCCTGTCTGGTCGAAGATCCCGCGCACCGGGCGCTTTATGTATTCAACCACTTTGAATACGACAGTGACACGCTAAAGCAGGAATATGACCGCGACGTAGCCGAGGGCACGCCGATCAATGTGCCGTGCAATTATTACCCCGACGATGATCCGTCACGCCCGCCGACCAACCGCTGGCGCAGCCATGCGCATTTGCTGTATGGCAACTGGATCAACGAGATATACCAATCCACGCCGTTTGATATGGCGGCCATCGGAAACCGGTGAAATGAGGCGCGGCGTGATAGTTCTAACGATCCTGATTGCCGCGTCGATTGTTGTGGTGCAATGGCGTGCCGGCGCACGTGAAGCACAGGCAGAAACCACTTCGCCGCCTGTCGGGCAGGTTTTGGATGTGGACGGTGTGCCGGTGCACGCGCTTGTCATGGGACAAGGGCCGGATCTGGTCATGTTGCACGGTGCCAGCGGAAACCTGAAGGATTTTACAATGGGGTTCGCGGACCGGTTGACCGACCGCTACCGCGTGATCCTGCTGGACCGCCCCGGTCTGGGCTGGACCGGCCGTCCCAAAGGCCATGGCGGCGCGTGGAACAACAACGAAGAATCACCGCGAGAACAGGCAGCCCTTTTGCAAAAAGCCGCCGATCAGCTTGGCGTGCAAAATCCTATTGTTCTGGGCCATTCCTTCGGCGGCATCGTCGCGCTTGCTTGGGGACTTGGCCGTCCTGATGACACGGCGGCGCTTGTGCTGGTCTCAGCCGTGTCGGAACCTTGGCCAGGTGAGCTGGGCTGGACCTATGGTGTTTTCGGCTCAAAACTTGGCGGGGCCTTGGTCGTGCCGCTGATCACCGCCTTTGTGCCGCAACGTTTTGTGTCGGACAGCATCACTTCCATCTTCGCCCCGCAAGAGGCACCGGCAGGCTACGCGGATCATATCAGCACAGGTCTGACGCTGCGCCGTGAAAGCACCCGGGCCAACGCCCAACAGGTCAACGCCTCGCGCCCGCATGTTGTTGAAATGCAAAAGAATTATGGCTCTCTGCGCATGCCCATCGAAGCGGTACATGGGGATGCTGACACGATTGTTCCGCTAAGCGTTCATGCTGAGGTGTTGATGGGCGACGTCCCAAACGGCAAGCTGACCGTGCTGGCAGGCGAAGGGCATATGCCCCAACACACCGCCCCTGACGCTGTTGAGGCCGCAATTGATCGCGCAGCGGCCCGTGCGGGTTTGCGTTAAGCCGATTAACATCCCATATAGAGTGTAACATTCTCTTCTGGAGGCCCCATGGACCTGCCCTTTGACGGCGCGATCAGCGCCTATTTCAACAATGACGCGCCCGACGACATCCGCGCAGCCATCAAACGTGCCGACAAGGGCGACATTTTGGCGCCCGATTACCCCCATTCCGAACGGATGGCGCGTAAGGTGTATGAGCGCGAAATGGCGCAGCTTCAGATCGAACTGGTCAAGTTGCAGGCTTGGGCGCAGGACACGGGCACCCGCATCGCTTGCGTCTTTGAGGGGCGCGATGCGGCCGGCAAAGGCGGCACGATCTCACGGTTTCGGGGCAATCTGAACCCGCGCTCCGCCCATGTGATTGCGCTTTCCAAACCGACCGAAACAGAAGCCGCCGAATGGTATTTCCAGCGTTATATCAAACACCTGCCCTCTGCCGGTGAAATGGTTTTCTTTGATCGGTCATGGTACAATCGCGGCGTTGTCGAACATGTTTTCGGATTTTGCACGCCCGAGCAACGCGAACATTTCTTTGCTCAAGTGACCCCGTTTGAGCAAATGCTAGTGGATGATGGCATCCACCTGTTCAAATTCTGGCTCAATGTCAGTCGCGGCGAACAATTGCGCCGTATGCTTGCGCGTGAAAGTGACCCGTTGAAACAGTGGAAACTTAGCGGCATCGACGTCAAAGGCCTGAGTAAATGGGACGCCTATTCTGATGCCATTCAGGAAACCCTGACGCGCAGCCATTCTGCACATGCGCCGTGGACTGTGGTGCGCTCCGATGACAAACGCCGCGCCCGTTTGAATGCCATCCGCACTGTGCTGCACACCTTTGATTATAAACGCAAAGACAAGAAATCCATCGGTCAGATCGATCACGGCGTCTGTGGTGGACCGGACATCTGGGATGGCTAAAAAGGGCTATCATCACGGCAATCTACGTCAGGCTTTGGTCGACGCTGCACTTGAATTAATCGAAGTGCGCGGGCCGATGGGTTTCACCCTGTCGGAAGCGGCCAAACAGGCAGGGGTCACACCGGCGGCGGTCTATCGCCATTTTGACGGGCGCGAGGCGCTGATTGCCGAAGCGGCTGAGCAGGGATATGCGATTTTCTCCGATCTGATGGATTATGCCTATCAGTCCGGCCAACCCTCTGCGCTTAAAGCGTTCGAGGCGACGGGCCGTGCTTATCTGGCCTTTGCCCGCAAGTATCCCGGCCATTACATCGCTATGTTTGAAAGCGGTATTTCGATCAACCGCACACCTGAACTGGCACAGGTCGCCAATCGCGCCAACGGGGTACTGGAGAAAGCCGCCACCGACCTCAGCCAGCACATACCCGAGGACAAACGCCCGCCCGCATCCATGTTCTCCGCCCATATCTGGGCGATGAGCCATGGCGTGGTCGAACTGTTCGCGCGCAACTCACCGGGCCGCGCCTCGCCCTTCCCACCCGAGGATCTGCTGGAAACCGGGATCGGCATTTATTTGCGTGGCTTGGGGTTGGTACAGCCGGACGATTAAACGGGCGCAGGTTCCAAATCAGGCATGATCTCTGCTGCGATCTGCAAGGATTTTTTGCGCGCGGCATGATCATGTATCTGGCTCGTCAAAATCACCTCATCCGGTTGATAACGCGTGATTAATTCGCGCAACTCTCCCCGTACTTTCTCGCGGCTTCCGGTTGCCGAAACCGACATCATCTGATCCACGGACCGGCGCACGCCCGCCCCAATCACCGCGTCGATGTCTTCAACGGGGCGCGGTAATTTCCCCCGTGTGCCGGTGCGCATCCGCGCAAACGCCTGTTGCATCGACGTGCGGAGATAGGCACCTTCTTCGTCAGTGTCTGCGGCAAAAACATTGGCCGCCAGCATGAAATGCGGTTTCGCCAAATGCACGGAGGGCCGAAATGTCCGACGATAAATCTCCGTCGCCTGCTCCAGAGCGTCGGGCGCAAAATGCGAAGCAAAGGCATAGGGCAAACCATAATGCGCCGCCAGCTTTGCCCCGTAAAGCGAGGACCCCAAGATCCAGACCGGCACATGGCTGCCTTCACCGGGTAAGGCCCGCACCGGTGCGCCCTCACGCGGATCGCCGAGATATCCAATCAATTCAGCAACATCACCGGGGAAATCATCACTGCCGGCACGGCGCAGCGCGTGATAGACCGCCTGATCGCCACCGGGTGCACGCCCCAACCCCAAATCAATACGATCTCCATGCAAGGCTGCCAAAGTCCCGAACTGTTCCGCAATCGTTAACGGCGCATGGTTGGGCAACATCACACCGCCAGCTCCGACACGGATCGATTTGGTATGGGCCGCGACATGCCCGATTAAAACGGCGGTCGCCGCGCTTGCGATCCCCGGCATGTTGTGGTGTTCGGCCAACCAGAACCGGTGATACCCCAACGTCTCGCAATGCTGCGCCAGATCGGTTGTGTTTTTCAACGCCTGCGCCACGTCGATACCTTCAGGCACCGGGGCCAGATCAAGAACAGAATACTGCATTAATTCACCTCGTCATTTTTCAATAACCTAAGCATTGGTTGGGGCAATCAAAACCCGCTGGCCCCGCTTTATCTTCATCTTGCCGAAAAACGCTGGCTGTTCGGGGGCGGCCACCGGCGCACGGCGAAATGCAGAGTTTGAAAAAGGGCACAAAATGCAAAAAGGGCCGCACCCAACGGTACGGCCCTCTTCGAAAAAATTTGGTGTAAAGCTTAACGTTTTGAGAACTGGAAGCTCTTACGCGCTTTGGCCTTACCGTATTTCTTACGTTCCACAACGCGGCTGTCGCGTGTCAGGAAGCCCGCGGCCTTCAAGGCACCGCGCAAAGAGGGATCATAAAGCTGGAGCGCTTTGGAAACACCGTGCTTTACCGCGCCGGCCTGACCAGACAAACCGCCACCTTTAACCGTGGCGAATACGTCAAACTGACCTTCTGTGCCAGTGATGCCGAATGGCTGGGCAAGGATCATCTGCAAAACGGGACGGGCAAAATATTCATTCTGCGGCTTGCCGTTTACGACAACTTTACCGGAACCGGGTTTGATCCAGACGCGGGCAACCGCATCTTTACGCTTACCAGTGGCATAAGAACGGCCCAGTTCGTCACGGACGGGCTCGCGTGGGGTCAATTCGACTTCGGGTGTCGCCGCAACGCCGGCAACCTGTGCGAGGTCTTCGAGTGTGTTGATTTCGTCGGACATGTTCATGCACTCCGCGTGTTTTTGGGGTTCATGGCCTTAACGTCCAGAACTTCGGGGTTTTGCGCCTCGTGACCATGCTCTGTGCCTGCATAAACGCGCAGGTTTGTCATGATCTGACGGCTCAAGCGGTTGCCGGGCAACATGCGCTTAACGGCAAGGGTCACAACACGCTCTGGGTGTGCGCCTTCAAGGATCTGCGCTTTTGTGCGCTCTTTGATCCCGCCGGGGTGGCCAGTGTGCCAGTAGAATTTTTCATCGCGCTTCTTGCCGGTCATCTGGACCTTTTCCGCATTGATGATGATGACGTTGTCACCACAATCCATGTGGGGCGTGAAAGAAGGCTTGTGCTTGCCGCGCAAGCGCATGGCAACGATTGACGCGAGACGACCCAGCACGACGCCTTCGGCGTCAATGATGATCCATTTCTTGTCAATGTCAGCCGGTGTTGCTGAGAAGGTTTTCATCGGACATTCCTAAATGTTGTGTGGCAAAAGGACCAAAGCCCGATGCCCAGTAGTGATGGGCGGGTTATAAACCTAAGATACGCACGGTCAAGCGCGGCACCGCTAAATTAACGACACAAAAACAATGGGTTACCAATTAGGTAATATAATACCCCACATCAAGATGCAAATTTTGCCCGCTGGTCAGGATTGCGGCCGATTTCAAAGCGCCTGCTATACCCCGATTTCCTCTGGCGGGTTATCAAGCAGACAGCGCAGCCGTTCCATCGCGGCTTCGAAGCTTTGCAAGGACACCCCCCCGTTCACGGCCATCCGCACTGCATGTGGGCTTTGCGCGTCACGGCCTGCGAATTCTTCGGCGGCCCGGATCTGCACACCTTCTTTTTCGGCGGCCTGACAAAAGGCGGAGGCGCGCCAGCCTTGCGGCAATTTCAGCCACACGAACGGCACATCCTGCCGCCAGCGCAAATCGAACCCGCCCAGTGTATTCACGGCAATCTTGACATAGCGCTCAACGCCAAGCCGTGACGCCTCCATGATATCCGGCAGTTGCGGATGACTTAACAAGGCGGCTGTGAGATCCAGCATCGGTGTTGCCAACCCGAAAAAGCCGTGTTCGGCAGAGCGGTGAAGCGCGCCTGACATGCCCTTGGGCCCGATCGCACAACCAATCCGCAAGGATGGTGTCACGGATTTTGACAGCGAACTGACGTACCAACCGCGTTCAGGGGCCAGTTGGCGATACCCCTCGCCTTCGGCACGGCCCATCCGGTAACAGTCATCCTCCAGTATCTGCAAATCAGCCTTACGGGCCACATCGACAAGCGCCAGACGGCGCTCCATCGGGGTAAAGCCGCAGGTGGGACTGTGTACTTCGGGTGATGTACATAAAACCTGTGCTTCGGGGTGGCGTTCGGCGGCGGCGGCCAAAGCGGCGGGAATGATGCCGTCTTTGTCACATTTGATTGGTACAATATCAGCGCGCAATAATTCTGCAGCGCGGCGAAAGCCCGGATAAGCCAGTTCTTCAACAAAAACCACAGGCCGCCTGCCCCGCAAAATGGTCTGAAACACTAGCAAAATTGCGTTCTGTCCCCCGTGTGACAGGACAATATCGTCCGGATCAATTTGTCCAATCGGTGCCCCGTGCAGCCATTTCGCCATCGCTTCCCGAGCTGGTCTCGCGCTGCGCCTTGAAGGGTAATGCATGATGCCTGACGGTGGATCTTGCGCGATTTCGCCAAGCAGACGGCGGATCAGCTTGGCCTGCCCCCCATTGGGCAAATGCGGGGAGAACAGGTTTACCGTGTTGATGTCGCCCCCAGAATTGTGGTGGACCACATCGATCTCAATCAGGTTCAACGGGAGTTCGCCGGCTTCTTTGTCGATAGTCGTACTCGGGTCGCTCACAAACGTGCCGCGCCCGACCTCGGCATGCAACACGCCGCTGTCGGTCAACACCGTATAAGCACGCGCGACCGTCCCCGGTGTAATCTGAAGTTGCCACGCCAATTCGCGCACCGGTGGCAGCTTTTCACCGACCGTCAGACCGCCAGACGCGATTTGGTCACGGATCATCGCCACAACAGCTTTGTACTTGGGTTTCGACTCTTGCAGTGTCTCCTTTGACCAAATTGTATCCATTACAATGTTTCCCTAGCGGCTTTGTATCAAAATTTGTATCACAACACTGTAGCAATTCGCTATATTGTGTCAATACAATTCAATTAAGGAGTTTCCCATGACACTCGCCAGACCGATACCGACCGATGCGTTCAGCACGCTTTCCCAGCACGGCACGCCGATTGCGGCGCGCGTTGCGGTCCGTTTTGCGGTTGTGGTGACGAAATGGGCCGCACGCCGGCGCACGCGCCTTGCGCTTTCACAGCTTGAACCGTGGCAGCTGAGTGATGTGGGACTAACACCTGACGACGTTCAAGGCGAGCTGCGTCGCGTGTTCTGGCGGGTGTAACATCCCCGTGACAACCGCCAGATCTCTTCCAACTGGGCCGGATTTCTCCGGCCCATTTTTCACGTAGTTTCGTTCTAACCCATTGATTTGGGGGGGATCGCATAGGTCAGACTGGCCCGCGCCACAGGTTTGTCCATCCCTTCCGAGAACAGCAGAACGTCAGAAACCGACAGCTGTTTGCCAAGTTTCAACAGCCGCGCCTTGGCAATCAACGGCACGCCCGCCTTGGGTTTGTGCATGAAATCAATGGAACAATTCGTCGTGACCGCCAGGGCTTTGGGTCCAATATGGGCCAACGTAACCACATAGGCCGCCACATCCGCCAAACCGAACATCGCAGGTCCTGAAATCGTGCCGCCCGGGCGCAGGTGTTTGTCCGACGTCAGCAAACGCATGGTGACGTTATCGCCGTCGACCTCATCCACGTGGAAATCATCTGCGACCTGTTCGAATACCTGTTCCAGAAATTCATTCAGTTGCTGCGCTGTCATAACCGCGGCCATGCTTGTTCTCCCCTCGCTATTGCCCCTAGAGTTGGCGCAGAAAAAGCGAGGGTGACAAGATGGCAATTCTGCAAGTGACGCAACGTGGTGCCGTGGCCAAGTTGGTTATGAACGCACCGGAGCGGCTGAACGCCCTGTCGGACGAAATGCTGGCGGCGTTGCAAACGACGTTGGATCGGTTGGCGGATGATCCGAAAACCCGCGTGATTACGCTTGCCGGCAGCGGCAAGGCGTTTTGCGCAGGCCATGATCTGCGCCAGATGACAGCGATGCGACAAGCCCCGGATGGTGGCGCTGCGGCGTTCAAGGATCTGTTTGACCGCTGCGCCACTGTCATGGCGCGAATCCAGTCGATGCCCCAGCCGGTGATCGCACAGGTTCACGGCATCG
Source organism: Sulfitobacter geojensis (assembly GCF_000622325.1). Lineage (NCBI taxonomy): Bacteria > Pseudomonadati > Pseudomonadota > Alphaproteobacteria > Rhodobacterales > Roseobacteraceae > Sulfitobacter > Sulfitobacter geojensis. The sequence continues at coordinate 2,162,134 of NZ_JASE01000005.1, read as the reverse complement.
CCACTGCAGCCGGATGCCAGCTGGTTGCGACCTGCGACATGGCGGTTGCGGCACAGGGTACGCGGTTCGGCGTCAACGGTGTAAACATCGGTCTGTTCTGCTCGACACCGATGGTGGCCCTGTCGCGCAACATCCCGCGCAAACAGGCATTCGAGATGTTAACGACTGGTGCTTTCATCGACGCCGAACGCGCAGAAACGCTGGGGCTGGTCAACCGTGTGGTCGCGCCCGACGCCCTTGAGGCGGAAACCACACAACTGGCTGAACTTGTCGCTTCCAAACTGGGCGCGGCCGTCAAAATCGGAAAAGGCGCATTTTATGCGCAGATGGCGATGACCACCGCGGACGCCTATGCCTATACTGGCGAGGTCATGGTTCAAAACATGCTGCGTGAAGACACCGCCGAAGGCATCGACGCCTTCCTTGAAAAGCGCGATCCCGACTGGAACCAGTGACTGTTTCCAAAGCCGATTACAATTGTTGCGAAAACAGGGCTATCAATTGGGGCGCAATTGGGGCATGATTGTGACAGAGCGCAGATGCGCCTGACTATTTTGGGTCGCCGCCTTGCAGAAGGTCCCTCCAGATCAGCCTCTCACTGATCGACCATCCCTGCGGCGGCGACCCCAAAATCAGCCCCCTCCGAAAATCATCCCCTTACCGAAACGACTCAACGCAATGTTTTGGTGTGCCGCGCGGCATGCATTTAACGGCTGCGTCGCGTGAAGCTCTGAATGTTGTGCCTGACAGCCCATTGCACCTGTGCAGCCCCTGCCCTAAATCCACCTGATGGATAATACATTGCATATCATCGGCGGCGGAATGGCCGGATCAGAGGCTGCTTGGCAGGCTGCAAACGCAGGCATTCAGGTTGTCATCCACGAAATGCGCCCGCATGTCGGCACGTTTGCCCACCAAACCGGACTGCTGGGCGAAATGGTTTGTTCCAACTCCTTTCGCTCGGACGATTCGGAGCAGAACGCCGTCGGGCTACTGCATTGGGAAATGCGCGCGGCCAATGGCCTGATCATGGCCACGGCGGACAAGCACAAGCTGCCCGCAGGTGGCGCGCTGGCTGTGGACCGTGAACCCTTTGCCCAATCGGTAACCGACGCCTTGCTCGCACATCCGAATGTGACTGTTGAATATGGCGAAATCACAGAATTGCCGGATGAAGGGCAATGGATCATCGCGACCGGCCCCCTGACGTCCGGCGCTTTGGCCGAGGCGATAGCAGCAGAAACAGGCGCCGAGGCCCTTGCCTTTTTCGACGCCATCGCGCCGATCATCTATTTCGACAGCATCAACATGGACCGTGCATGGATGCAGTCCCGTTACGACAAGGGCGATACCGAAGAGGAGCGCACAGCCTACCTCAACTGTCCGATGTCGAAAGAACAATACGAAGCCTTTATCGACGCCCTGTTGGCGGCGGATAAGACCGAGTTTCGCGAAGGTGAAACCGCCGGTTATTTCGATGGTTGCTTGCCAATCGAGGTCATGGCCGAACGCGGTCGCGAGACCCTGCGCTTTGGGCCGATGAAACCTGTGGGCCTGACCAATGAACACCAACCCGACGTCAAAGCCTATGCCGTTGTGCAACTGCGCCGCGACAATAAACTGGGCACGCTTTATAATATGGTCGGCTTCCAGACCAAGATGAAGCACGGCGCGCAAGTTGATGTTTTCAAAATGATTCCCGGTCTTGAGGATGCGTCTTTTGCCCGGCTTGGCGGCATTCACCGCAATTCGTTTATCAATTCGCCAACCTTGCTGGACGATCAGATGCGCCTACGCTCTCGTCCCAATATCCGGTTTGCCGGACAGATCACGGGCGTCGAAGGTTACGTCGAAAGCGCGGCAATGGGGCTGCTTGCCGGTCGGATGGCCGCGGCTGAGCTGCGAGGGGGCGATGCGCCGACGCCGCCGAATACCACGGCGATGGGCGCGCTGATCACCCATATCACCGGCGGTGCCGAGGCGAAAACATTCCAGCCGATGAACGTAAACTTTGGGCTATTCCCCCCTGTTGAAGGGCTGAAATCAGGCCGTCGCGGGCGCAAGGATCGCTATAGAGCCTATACAGATCGCGCCAAGACCGACTGGCAGGCATGGCTGGACAGAAACGAAACGCCCGCCTAAACTGCTGGTATGACAGAAGTTTTTCTGAACAAGATCTACAGCGCTAACGGGACGGACGAGACCCGTGAAATTTACGACGCTTGGGCTAAGAGTTACGAAACCGAGCTTGGCGATAACGGGTACGCCACACCGGCCCGATGCGCCGCAGCGCTGGCGGGTGTCACCAAAGATCTGAACGCGCCTCTTCTTGATTTCGGCTGCGGCACAGGTCTGTCGGGTTTGGCGTTTAAAAATGCAGGGTTCACCACGATAGATGGCGTTGATGTATCAGCAAAAATGCTAGCGCAGGCCACGACCAAGGGCATCTACCGCACCACGGAACATATTGATGAAACAACGGCGATCAATGCCAATGTATATGCGAATATTGCTGCGATCGGGGTTATCGGCACAGGCGCGGCACCTATTTCTGTGCTCGACATGTTGATGAAGGCCCTGCCGCGCGAAGGGCGTTTCGTGTTCTCGTTCAATGATCACACGCTGGAGGATCCGGTGCATGAAGCGCGGATTAACGAATGGACAGACTGTGGGGCCGCACGGTTGCTATTTCGTGAACGCGGAGCGCATCTTCCGGGCATAAAAATGCAATCCACTGTATACATCCTTGAAAAAGCGTGACTTTTAGAACCCGCTTTGCCCCGTCGCCGACGGGTCCCTTGCATTTGGGCCACGCCTATTCTGCGATGCTGGCCCATGACATGGCCGTCGCACAGGGCGGGGAGTTCCTTTTACGGATTGAAGATATCGACCAAAGTCGCGCGCGCACCGTATGGGAGGCGCAAATCTATGACGACCTGAAATGGTTGGGTCTCACGTGGCCAGAACCTGTAATGCGCCAGTCAGACAGGCTTGGCACTTACGGCGCGACGCTCGATAGATTGTGGGAAAACAACCAGATATACACTTGTCGTTGTAGCAGAGCAGATATTAACGCGGCACTTTCCGCGCCGCAGGAGGGCGTCCCGACCCACGGACCCGACGGTCTGATCTACCCGGGAACCTGCAGGCCGAGGGCGATGCGCCCCACGACAGAACGCCCACAAGGCAACGTCGTTTTGCGCCTGAACATCGCGGCCGCCGTGCAAGATTCTGACAGGATGTTTCAATTCCACGAAACGGGTTCCGGACCACACGGCGAAACAGGATTGATTTCTTTCACGGGTCAGGACGTTGTCACAGAGGTCGGCGATATCGTCATCGCGCGGCGCGACATGGGCACGTCCTATCACCTTGCTGTGGTGTTGGACGATGCCGCGCAAGGGATCAGCCACGTGGTGCGCGGGGCGGATTTATTCGAGGCAACCAAAATCCATGTGGTCTTGCAAAACCTGCTCGGGCTGCCAGTACCGACCTATCATCATCACAGGCTGATCCGCGATGAAGCGGGCAAAAGACTGGCAAAGCGCGACGATGCCAAGGCACTTTCCCTCCTTCGAGTAAGTGGATTAACAGCCGAAGATATTCGTTCTTTATTATTACCTTAAGGATTAAAGCTGATGTTTTGGATCAACCGTCACAGGGCTAGATTCTCGATCACTTCGCCGTCCTTCACCGTTCTGTAGAAACAGTGTCGCCGGCCTGTGTGACAAGCCGCCCCCGTTTGGTTAACCAGAACCAGCAGGCAGTCCTGATCACAATCAAAGCGGAATTCGACCAGTTCTTGCGTGTGCCCGCTGGTCTCACCTTTAATCCAGAACGACTGCCGCGAACGGCTCCAATAGGTCACGCGCCCCGTCTTCAGCGTCTGTGCAATGCTTTCGGCATTCATCCACGCAAGCATCAAAACCTCACGGGTCTCGGCATCCTGTGCGATCGCAGGAATCAGCCCGGCATCGTTGTAAGTAAGATCGGCGGGATCAAATGGCATGCTGAGCCTTTCAAAAATTTTTGCATCTTCGGACGAGAGGGTTATGTAGGCATTAACGGACGAAGGAAATAGCCATGTCAGGCGAGACAGATCTAATCAAACTCTACTCGGGCCGCATATTGGCGTTGGCCGCGGACATTCCGCATCTGGGCCGATTGGACACACCGGACGCCACGGTAAAACGCCGCTCGCCCCTGTGCGGATCTGCCGTGACGGTTGATGTACAGGTGCATGACGGCAAGCTAAGCGCGCTTGGGCAGGACGTAAAAGCCTGCGCGTTGGGACAGGCCGCAGCTGCGGTCGCGGGTGGCGCAGCGCTGGGGGCGACCCTTGATGTGATTACCAAAGGGCGCGATCAGTTGCGCGCAATGCTCAAAGAAAACGGTCCCGTTCCTGACGCCCCCTTTGACGGTTTCGACGTACTTGCCCCCGCAGTGGATTATAAGAACCGCCACGCCTCGATCATGTTAAGCATGGAGGCGATTGCCGAGGCGATGGAAAACGCCGCAGCGACAGCCGACTAAGTCGCTCCAATCAAAAAAAACGCCGCACATCCAAAGGGATGGCGGCGCAAGGAAAGCGTTTCTTACGGGGACCCGATTTACCGTGGGGTGAGACCCCGCGCCGGTTAAGGACAGGCAGTACCAACCGGCAGCATCAATTTGGGACGGATGCAAAGGGGTAAATCGGCATAAGATCGCAGGCAGAAATCAAACAAAAACAGGCAGGTAAAGACCACCAACGAGCATCACAACAAGTGCTGCGGCACCAACCGCATCCTGCACGATCGTATCTTGAGACCGTGCGGCGATGGATTTGAGCGTTTTTAGCGTTGTCATCAGAACCTCCGTCTTTGTTGCCCCTTTGTTCTCATTTCCTTAACGCCTTGTAAAGAACTTTTTGAGAACATTTGCGAACAAAGTGCTATATAGGAGGTCAACCTACTGAAATTAAACGGATCGCATCATCCTGACGCATCAGCCATAGAAGCATCCGCGCCGCTTTACCCCGTGGAGTTGTTAGTTTGGGATCATCGGACAGCAGTTTACGTGCGTCTGACTGCGCGATTGCCATCAACCCCGCCTGCCGCTCGAGATCCGCAACCTTGAAACGCGGCACGCCTGATTGGGCGGTACCGATCAAATCACCGGTGCCCCGCATTTTCAGGTCGGTCTCAGCGATGACAAACCCGTCTTCGGTTTCGCGTAACACTTCAAGGCGTTGCCGACCGGTTTCGCCAAGCGGGTTCTGGTACATCAACAAACACGTTGACGCGCCCTTGCCCCGCCCGACACGACCACGAAGCTGGTGCAACTGGGCCAAGCCAAAGGTTTCGGCCCGCTCGATCACAATGATGGTGGCATTGGGCACGTCCACACCAACTTCGATCACGGTCGTCGCGACCAGCACCTGTGTTTCACCTTGCTGGAACGCACGCATCGCGGCATCCTTGTCGCTGGCCGGCATCTGGCCATGTACCAAGCCGACAACGCCCTCGCCAAGCACTGCACGCAAGCGTTTGAACCGCTCTTCAGCTGCGATCAGATCACTGACTTCGCTCTCTTCCACCAAGGGACAGACCCAGTAACATTGCCGCCCTTCCGCAACAGCGGCGCTTAAACGCGCCACCACTTGATCGAGCTTTTCGGTACTGATGAGGGCTGTGGTAATGGGCTGGCGACCGGGCGGTTTTTCGTCAAGCACCGAAACATCCATATCGCCATATTGCGCCAGCGCCAGCGAGCGCGGGATCGGTGTGGCCGTCATCACCAGAACGTCAGCGCGGTCGCCCTTTTCGCCCAATTCCAGACGCTGGCGCACCCCGAACCTGTGCTGCTCATCCACGACCGCTAACCGCAAATCCGCAAAACTCACATCAGCCTGAAATACCGCGTGGGTTCCAACAAGTACCTGAATCTTTCCCCCCGCCAAAGCCGCAAGCTTCGCCTGTCTCTCTGCGCCCTTGTCACGCCCCGTCAGGATTTCAAGCACCACGCCGGCATCTTCAGCCAAAGGACGCAGCCCTTGCAAATGTTGACGCGCGAGGATTTCCGTAGGTGCCATCAACACCCCCTGCCCGCCGGCTTCGACTGCAGCCAGCAAGGCCATAAAGGCCACCAGCGTTTTGCCAGCGCCCACATCCCCTTGCAACAGCCGGTTCATCCGCTGGGGCTGTGCCATGTCTGCGGTAATTTCGGAAATGGCCCGTGTTTGCGCCCGCGTCGGCGCATAGGGCAATCCCGCCATCACCCGCGCTTGCAAACCTCCGTCGCCCTTGCTCACGCGCCCCTTTTTGCGTCGCTCGTTCTGACGCGCCAAGGCCAAGGTGATTTGATGTGCGAAAAGCTCATCATAGGCCAGACGCTCTCGCGCTGGTGCGGTCGCCGACAAATCCGCCATGTTCTTGGGATCATGCGCCGCCCGCACCGCAGCATCAAAATCGGGCCAGGACGATTGGCTTTTCTGTTCTAAATCAACCCATTCCGCCATTTCTGGAAGCCGTTCCAGCGCACCGCGTGTGGCTTTGTACATCAGCTTTTGCGTCACACCGTGGGTCAGCGGGTAGACCGGTTCGAACGTGGGTATGGTCTGCGCCTCATCCTCTCGCACAGCAAAATCGGGGTGGACCATCTGGGCGACACCATCAAACAGCTCGACCCTGCCGGACACGATCACGCGGCTGCCCTCTGGCAACTGGCGGGCCAGATAATCACCGCGGGCATGAAAATACACCAGTTGGAAATCCGTTTGCGCGTCCTGAACGTGAATGCGATACGCGCCCCCCTTATTGCGCGCAGGCCGATGGGTGCCAATGGTGACAGCCACCGTCAGCGTCGCCGGTAAAATCGCATCTTTGACACTGTCACGCAGAGCACGGTCAATTCCAGAATAAGGCAGTGTAAACAAGAGGTCACGCGGCGCGAGCACCCCAAGTTGCACAAAATTCTGCGCAGTCTTGGGGCCGATGCCATCAAGAGTCTCAAGTCCGGCAAATAGCGGGAAAAGGGGTTCGGGCCGCTGGCTCATAATGCAGCGATCAGGCGCAACCACGTGTCCTCGTCCATGGTTTGAATGCCGAGTTCTGCCGCCTTTTTCGCTTTGGACCCGGCACCGGGACCGGCGATAAGAATATCGGTCTTAGCACTGACAGAACCGGAAACCTTGGCACCCAACCGCTCAGCGCGTGCCTTGGCTTCGGCGCGGGTCATCTTTTCAAGCGTTCCGGTGAAGACCACTGTTTTTCCCGTGACGGGACTGCCCGATGTGTCGGCGCGTTTGACCGGTTGCACGTCAAGCTGCGCGATCAATCGGTCGATCGATTCCCGCTCGCGGGTTTGCGCGAATGTGCTGACCAGCGATCCAGCCATAACGCTGCCCACGCCATCAACGCCAATCAGATCCTCCCAAACCGGACCCTCTTGCGACGCGGCCTTATCCATCGCAGCCTCAAACGCAGACCAATCACCATAATGCAAAGCGATCAGGTTCGACGCAGCTTCGCCAAGATGCCTGATCCCCAATGCAAAAAGCACGCGGTTCAGGGGGATTTTTCTTTTATCCTCGATCGCCTGAAACAGATTGTTGGCCGATTTCTCGCCCCACCCTTCTCGGTTTTTAAGTTGCTGCATCCCCTCGCCAAAGCGTTCCCGAAGGGTGAAGATGTCCGCAGGTTCCGCGATCCATCCGTCGGTATAGAATTGCTCAACCTGCTTTGCCCCTAGACCTTCAATATCGAAACCGCCGCGGGCGACAAAGTGCTTTAGCTTTTCAACGGCCTGCGCTGGACAAATCAATCCGCCAAGACATCTGCGCACGGCATCACCTGTTTCTCGCAGAGCTTCTGAACCACATTCAGGGCAAACGGACGGAAAAACAAAGGGATGTGAGTCCGGCGGTCGTTTCGTCAGGTCCACATCCGCAACTTTGGGAATAACGTCACCGGCGCGATAAACCTGTACCCAATCGCCAACACGAATATCTTTACCTCCGCGGATTTCGCCGCCTTTGCTGTCCAACCCCTTGATGTAATCCTCGTTATGCAGGGTCGCGTTTGACACAACGACGCCGCCGACAGTCACCGGTTGTAGCCGGGCGACAGGTGACAATGCGCCGGTCCGCCCCACTTGAATGTCAATTGCGGTCAGCCATGTCCATGCAAGTTCGGCGGCAAATTTATGGGCAATCGCCCAACGCGGCGTGGTCGAGCGAAAGCCAAGACGGTCTTGCAAGCCAAGATCGTTCACCTTGTACACAACACCGTCGATGTCATAGCCGAGGGTCGCGCGCTGTCTTTCGATTTCATTGTAGTGTGTTACCAATTCGCTCGGGCCGGAACAGAGGGCCGTCAGCGGATTTGTTACAAAGCCAAGCGAACTCAATCTGTCGATGGCACCCTGCTGTGTCGCCGCCAGGGGCGCGGACAGTTCACCCCAAGCATATGCGAAAAACTTCAACGGGCGGGATTTGGTGATCTCGCTATCAAGCTGGCGCAAGGAACCGGCAGCCGCATTGCGCGGATTTGCAAACGGTTTTCCTCCGGCCGCCTCTTGACGTGCATTCAAAGCCTCGAAATCCGCGTGGCTCATGTATACTTCGCCCCGCACCTCAAGAATGGCAGGCGCACCCGACAGTGTTTGAGGAATATCCGCAATCGTTCGGGCATTCGCCGTGACGTTTTCCCCTACCGATCCATCGCCGCGCGTCGCCGCTTGCGTTAGCACCCCATCGACATAGCGCAGCGACAGGGACAACCCGTCAATCTTTGGTTCCGCTGTATACTCAATCCGTTCTTCGGCCTTGATCCCAAGGTACTTACGGATGCGACCATCAAATTCCTGAACGTCTTCGGCATCAAACGCATTTGACAGCGACAACATCGAAACCGCATGGGTAATCTTTGAAAACCCTTCGCCAACAGGGGCACCAACCTGCTCGGACGGGCTGTCAGCACGTTTAAGTGTGGGAAACCGCGCTTCAATCTCGGCATTACGCAGTTTCAGTTGGTCATATGTTCCATCATCAAGCTTTGGATCATCCGCAGTGTGATAGTCCTGATTGGCACGCAGCAGGATATCCGCCAGGCGCGCCAATTCCTCAGCCGCCTGATCCTGCGTCAACTCATCTACCGCAATCTGTGCTGTCATCGCCCCGCTTTGCCCTTCCTACTGGCATCTTTGCCAAACAGATAGGTCGGGAGGTGAAGCAGGTCTAGCGCGATTTCACCTTAGGGCGTCAGGCCGATGCGGCCATATCCATCTGTGCAGGTTCGGGATCACGCAAGACATAACCGCGCCCCCAAACCGTTTCGATATAATTTTCGCCACCCGTGACCGTGCTCAATTTCTTGCGCAGCTTACAGATAAACACATCAATAATCTTGAGTTCAGGTTCGTCCATACCGCCGTAAAGATGGTTCAGGAACATTTCCTTGGTCAGCGTCGTGCCCTTACGCAAGGACAGCAGTTCAAGCATCTGATATTCTTTACCTGTCAGATGCACGGTTTGATTGTCCACGGCCACTGTTTTTGCGTCCAGGTTCACCGCTATTTGACCGGTTTCGATCACCGATTGCGAATGCCCTTTTGAGCGGCGGATAATGGCATGGATCCGCGCCACCAGTTCTTCGCGATGAAAGGGTTTGGTCAGATAATCATCTGCTCCGAAACCGAAGCCCTTGATCTTGTTTTCAGTATCATCGGAACCGGACAGGATCAGGATCGGTGTCTCGATCCGGCTCATCCGCAATTGGCGCAGGACCTCGTGACCGTTCATGTCTGGCAGATCGAGGTCCAGAAGGATCAGGTCATAATCATATAGCTTGGCCAGATCGATCCCCTCTTCACCCAGATCCGTTGCATAGACGTTCAGGTTGGCATGGGTCAGCATCAATTCGATGCTACGTGATGTGGTGGGATCGTCTTCGACAAGCAGTACACGCATTCAAGTTCTCCGTTTGGACGTATTCGCCGTTGGATTGGGCCCTTTGGTAGAAACTGAACAAAAAAGGTTAACCACCCGTTACCGATGAGTGGAAAATACATAATCAACCTAAAGTTGTCTATACTTTTGTAACGATGTCGCCTTCAATGCAGCCTCGCCATGTTCTGTGACGGCGCGCACCCATTCCAGAAACTCCTCTTCGCTGATCTGATAGCGATCCAGCGCTTCTGCCTGACTGAGCAAGCCATAAACCACCCCGCGTACCACCGCCGCCTTGCGCGACGCGACCCATCGGCGGGTATTGGCACTTGGCAAATCCGCCTGGCTCATCACACTGCCGTCTGCCAGCGTCACCGACCGCGGACCATCGACTTTTTTAAGGTACATCAGGACTATCCATTCATTCGCAACAGATGGACAATGGCCGCAACGCCCTTAACGCTGCATGAAGTCCCCCCCTTGTGAGTAGTTAGGATTTTCCTATATTCCACCCTAACACCTTCCGGAGAACACCATGCCGCTTGATCAGAACCCGCCGCTGAATTCTTTGGGCTTTGCCAAAGCCCCTGCCGATACCCGTGTCGTGGTCGCCATGTCGGGCGGTGTCGACAGCTCTGTTGTGGCCGCGATGCTCGCCGAAGAAGGCTATGATGTGGTCGGTGTCACATTGCAGCTCTATGATCACGGGGCCGCACTGGCGAAAAAAGGGGCCTGTTGCGCAGGCATCGACATTCACGATGCCCGCCGCGTGGCCGAGGACATGGGTTTTCCGCATTACGTGCTGGATTATGAAAACGTGTTTCAAGACGCGGTCATCGACGAATTCGCCGACAGCTATCTGGGCGGGGCCACCCCTGTGCCCTGCATCCGCTGCAATGAACGTGTGAAATTCAAGGACCTTCTGGAAACCGCTAAGGACCTCGAGGCGGACTGTATGGCTACCGGTCACTACATCCAGCGCAAAATGGGTGCAGACGGGGCCGAACTGCACAGCGCGGCGGACGCAAGCCGTGACCAAAGCTACTTCCTGTTCTCCACCACGCCCGAACAGCTGGATTATCTGCGTTTTCCTTTGGGCCATTTGCCGTCCAAGGATGATACCCGCGCATTGGCCGCGAAATACGGGCTTAGCGTGGCGATGAAACCCGACAGTCAGGACATCTGCTTTGTCCCCAACGGCGATTACGCCTCCGTGATCCTGAAATTACGCCCCGAAGCGGCGGATCCCGGCAATATCGTGGATACAGAGGGCACCGTTCTTGCCCGCCACGAAGGCATCATCAACTACACCGTCGGCCAACGGCGCGGCCTCGGCATCGGCGGGCTCGCTGATCCGCTTTATGTGGTGAAACTGGATGCAGACCGCAAAGAAGTGGTCGTCGGTCCGAAATCCATGTTGGCGACCCGTACCATCCCTGTGCGCGAAATCAACTGGCTGGGCGCGGCACCTCTGATGTCACGCACCGAATGGCCCATCGCGGTCAAGGTTCGCTCGACGCGCCCGCCGACCGACGCCATCCTGCGCCCGCTCAGCGATACCACAGCCGAGGTTGAACTGCTAACCCCCGAACAAGGGGTCTCCCCGGGTCAGGCCTGCGTCTTTTACGATCCCGACAGCTCGCGGATCTTTGGCGGTGGATGGATCCACGCCGGCTAAACCTCGGGGCTATGTTTTCGCGTTAGGCCCTGCGACAAACCGCTGTCCCTGCGTGCCCATTCCCTTCTCTTTTTGGCCTTAAATGCTGCGGGAGTTTGAGGGCAGAGCCCTCATCCAAAATAATCATGTCGCGCCTCGGCGCGTCAATTCCGCGTTATGCCATCAAGCACCGCCTTCGCGGCGCGCAACCCCGGTGCCTCCCCCCCTTGCCCCAAACGCTGCATGGCCAAAGCCATTGCCGCCTCCTGCGCCTCAGGCGTTTCCAGTACCTTTACCACCGCTTGCGCAATCGGGCCGGGCCGACAGTTCGCACCGATATACTCAGGTACAGCTCGCGTTTCGGACACCAGATTGACCAGCGTCACCGTATCCACCTTGACCATCCGGCCGATGACCTGCCGGCTGACCCAGTTCATGTCATAGGCGATTACCATTGGCGTCTCGCTTGCCGCCAACTCCAGCGAAACCGTCCCCGAGGCCGCCAAGGCCACATCCGCCGCGCGAAACGCGGCGCGTTTTTCTGCCAGCGGATCCGCCACATCGCTATCAAGCGGGTTCAAAACCACTGGTGGCACGCTCCAGTTCTGCACCAAACGCCTGACAGCGCCCACAACAGGCGCCGCTGCGGGGATAACCACCCTTAGCTCCGGTTTATCACGCACAAGACGTTCCACCACCTGCTGGAACACCGGCCCCAGACGCGCGACCTCGCTTTGACGCGATCCCGGCAGCACGAGAAGAAGCGGCGCTTCACCGAGGCTGTGACGCGCGCGAAACGCCAGCGCCTCGGCCTGCGTCGCCACAGGCTCCGCGACAACCGGATGGCCGACAAAGTCACAGCGCATGCCGGCAGCTTCCATATAGGGCGGCTCAAACGGCAAAAGCGCCAGCACCTGATCAATGAACCGCGCCATCTTTTCCGCGCGACCGGGGCGCCAGGCCCAAACCGTTGGAGCCACGTAATGTACACATCTGACGTTGCTTTTCGCCTTCACCTGCCGGGCAACGCGCAGCGAAAAATCGGGGCTGTCAATGGTGATCAAAACATCGGGCTGCATCTCGACCACTGCGGCAGCGGTCTGGTTGATCCGGGCTTTCAACGCGCGATACTTCGGCAATATCTCGGCCAGCCCCATGACGCTCAACTCTGACATATCAAAGCGGCTTTCCAGCCCCTCATCTGCCATCATCGGGCCGCCGATCCCCTCAAAGGTAACATCCGGGTTCAGCGCCTTCAGGCCCGCCATCAAAGCCCCGCCCAGCTTGTCCCCCGAAGGTTCGCCGGCAAGGATAAAGACTCTCACTCCGCCCCCCCGCGGCGCGCCCAAAGCACCAGACCGTATTTATCAGCCAGCTCCGTACACCGCGCGGCGTCAAGAATGATCACATCGCCTTCATCCACCACAACACCTGCCAGGCCCGCCTTATGCGCGGCCTCAATCGTGGCTGGTCCGATTGTGGGCAGGTCAATCTCTCTGATCTGGCCGATCTTCGGCCCCTTGCACAAGATTGCCCGCATGCCCGCAGTTTTTGCCGGCAAGGTCGCCAAAAGGTGGTCAGTGCCTCCCATGGTTTCAACGCCCAGCACCTGCTCTGCGCCGATCACACAGGCCTGCCCGATATCCAAGGGGGCAAGCCCCGCCAGCACGGTTTCGCCACGTGCTGCGTCGCGGCGCATCTGCGCGTCGGGCCATGCCTCTGACAACATGCCCTGTTCGGCGACCAGATCAGGTAACAGCGTATCGGCACCCACCACCGCGAAACCGGTTTGCTCGAATATCTGTTTCAGCACTTGCAGCGCACCGTTGTCGCCCGCCGCCAGTGCTTTTTGAAACAGCGGAACAAGCGGCATCGTTTCACTGTCCAACCGAGCGGGATCAAGATCTGGCCGATCAATTGCGCCGCAGAAACATACCCGCGTCACGCCGCGTTCGCCAAGGGCAACCAAGAGCGTGCCCAGCGTTTCAAGCCGGAACGTCAGATCGACCGCCAAAGCATCCGGTGCCATGCCCTCATAGGCGCAGACCAGCGGCGGGATATCCTGTGCCCCTGCCACCTCAGCAGGCAAACGCCCGCGCCCTGTGATCAACGCCAGCGTCATTTCGGCGTCAGGAAATGGCGGCCGGTGTCTGCCGTGACAAATTCGACGATCTCGCGCACATAATCGCTTTCGGTTTCCTCGCCCATCCGCAAGGCGCGGTCGTGAAACGTACCCTCGCCCTGTGCCAGCATCTGGAACGCCGCCCGCAACGCTGTGATGTCGCTGCGCGCGACACCGCGCCGTTTCAATCCGACAAGGTTCAGCCCGTCCAGATCGCCGCGCGGTCCTTGCACCAGCCCATAAGGGATCACATCATTGGTGACCATGGTCACCGCGCCAATGATCGCGCCCTTGCCGATGCGCACGAATTGGTGGATTCCAGACAGTCCGCCAATGATAACGTCGTCTTCGATGATGCAATGCCCCGCCACAGCGACCGAGTTCACCACGATCACGCGATCCCCAAGAATGGCGTCATGCGCAATGTGACAGCCTGCCATAAACAGGCAGTCATCGCCGACCTGCGTCACGCCGCCCCCGCCTTCGGTCCCACAATTCATGGTAACGTGTTCGCGGATGCGATTGCGCTTGCCAATCACCAACCGGCTGGCTTCGCCCTTGAATTTCAAATCCTGCGGAATCTCGCCGATCACGGCGAAAGAGAATATGACCGTGCCTTCCCCCACTTCGGTATGGCCGGTCACAACCACATGGCTTTTCAGTTCGACACCGGCATGTAGCACCACATCGGCACCGACCACACAAAACGGGCCAACCTTGGCAGAGGCGTCAATTTGCGCGCCCGCTTCAATGACCGCCGAAGCGTGGATATTGCTCATTTCGGCAGATCCAGCATCGCCATGAACTCGGCTTCTGCGGCCATTTCGCCCTCTACGGTGGCCACGCCCGAGAATTTCCAGATCTTGCCCCCCGGTTTGCCGCGCACCGTCTTAAGGTCCATGCGCAAAACGTCACCCGGCACGACTTTGCGGCGGAATTTACAGTTGTCGATGGACATGAAGTAAATCAACATTTCCTTGTCCATCTGCTCAAGTGCAACCCCGACCATCACACCGGCCGTCTGCGCCATGGCTTCGACAATCGTCACCCCGGGCATAATCGGCGTGCCGGGGAAATGCCCCTGAAAATGCGGCTCGTTCATGGTAACATTCTTATAGCCAACCGAGGATTGCGTGCCGTTGATCTCTTCGACCTTGTCAACCAGAAGGAACGGATAGCGGTGCGGCAGGATGCGTTGGATCATCTGGATGTCAGCGCGCAAAAGGGTGTCGCTTGTGGTCTCGCTCATGTCATGTCCTTTGGTGTCGTGAGGCATTTTCTAGAGCTATCAACTTCGCCCCAGTCGGGCAAGCAGTGGCTCACTGCGCACCGCTGCCCAATGTTTCATTCAGCAACGATATGGCATCATCGGTGATCTCGATCGCCGAAGCGCTGACAAACACCGCGCGCAGATCAAGGATCACCGCCGCATCTGCGCTGCGCATCAAACGTTCCAATACCGGCGCTGCGGCGCGTTCAAAAACTTCGCGTTCCTGATCAAGCAGCGCGTTCAGCGCACGCCCCTTGGTGGCCTGAACCTGTCGGGTCTGTTGAACCTTCTCGTCGAATTCATTGGCGAGGGTACGGAATTCTTCCGGCGACATGGTCGCTCGCACTGTTGTCAGGCGTTTCTCTTCGGCTTCAAGATCCGCTTCGATCTTGCGGTTTTCAGTGGCCAGAACAGCGCCCTTCGCTTCGACCTCGGCGACAACGCGCTTGCCGAAATCACTGTCCAGAAACAGACGGTCGGAATCGATTGTCAGCACCGCACTGACGATACTGCCCCGATCCAGCCCAGTGTCACCGCCGGCCCGTTGGGCCTGCACCGCCTGCCCTGACACGATCTGCGCCGGCCCGATCAGAGCCAGCGCAAAAGCCACACTTCGCGCAAAGCGCCGCATCCTTTAGAACTGGGTGCGCAGCGTGATCTCGAAAGATTGCTCTTCGTCAAAATCTTCGCTTTGAAGCGCTTTGGAGAAGTTGAACTGCAACGGCCCGACCGGCGTGGTCCAGAAAAGGGACACACCGACAACGTGGCGGAAGGATCCGGCCTCGCCCTGGATATTGCCGCCGTTCAGGTTCACATCATCCAGATCCCATAGGTTGGCAACGTCATAAAACACGCCGCCTGAAATGCCGTATTCTTCCGGCAGACCCAGCGGGAATTCCGCCTCAAAGCGGGCCGCGACATAAAGGTTACCACCCAACGGGTCATTCGACGTGCCGCTCGTGTCACGCGGACCAATACCGCCCGGTTCAAAGCCGCGAATGATGGACGGGCCCAACAGGAAACGGTCAACCACACGGTTGGTGCCATCCTGCCACGCCAACGCGCCCCCTTCGAGGGTCGCGCGCAGCGTCACGTCTTCGTTAAAGACGCGCTTTTCACCGGTAACCTTGGCAACCGTTTTGATGTATTTGCTGTCGCCGCCCAGACCGGCAAAGTCCTGACTGAACTGGAACAGCACGCCTGACGTCGGATCCAGCCCGCTGCGCCGGGTGTCATAGGTATATTCGTACCCGATGGAGGATGAAATCTGCGGGTCCGCCGCAATATCACCGGCAATGGTCAGACCGTTTTCAATCGGATCACGTTCCAACAGATCAATCTGCTCTGCCGTGTAACGCAGCGACAAGCGGCCGTTTTCACTGACCGGGAAGGTCAAGGACGGCTGGATGATCAACCGTTCAGTGTCATAGCTGGCATAGCTGGAATTGGTTTCCGCATAATCAATGTTCAGGCCAAAGGCCAGATCACGCCCCAGAAGCGCAGGTTCGACAAAGTTGATGCCGTAGCGTGTCGCGTCTTCGGCGGTGGAGATGGAAAGCGACAGTTTCTGCCCCCGTCCAAGGAAGTTTTCCTCGGCGAAGCTGACCGCGACACCGATGCCGTCATTGTTCGAAAACGAGCCACCAAAGTTCAACGCGCCCGTTGGCTTTTCCACCACATCCACGTCGACAACGACTTGCTCGCCGCTTGATCCCTCGCGGGCGTTCACTTCCGCCGTTTCAAAATAGTTCAACGCGCGGATGCGCTCGGCCGCCTGACGGATTTCGCGCGGATTGAACGGATCCCCTTCGACACTGTCGAACTGGCGGCGGATGACACGGTCCAGCGTTGTTGTGTTACCTTCGATGTCAATCCGCTCGACAAAAACACGCTGTCCGCGGCTGATGACATAGGACACATCAAGCGTCAGATCACGATCATTACGGGTGACCTGCGGTTCAACCCGCATGAAATCAACCCCATCGCGGATCGCCTGCCGTTCCAAGCGGGCGATGTCGGCTTCGACCAAGGTCGGCGAATAGATGACACCGGGGCGGATTTTAACAATCTTACGGTAGGCTTCGGCGTCGACACCGGGCATTTCCGATACCACCGAGACCTCACCGAACTTGAACTGCTGCCCTTCGGTGATGTTGTAAGAGACAAAGAAACCGTCGCGTTCCTCGGTCAATTCGCCGTTCACCGCGGAGGTGCGCATGTCGACATAACCGCGCGAGAGGTAAAAATCGCGCAACAATTGCTTGTCCACGTCGACCTGCCCCTCGCGGAAGGTGTCACGCTTGACCAGACGGCGGAAAAAACCGGCCTGTTTGGTACCAAGGACACGGCGCAGACGGCGGTCGGAGTATTTGCGGTTGCCGACAAAGCTCAACCGTTCGATTTCGACGTTATCCCCTTCGAAAATCTCAAACACCAGATCGACGCGGTTCTGGTCGCGTCGGATGATGCGCGGCTGAACGCGGGCCGCGATCCGCCCTTCGGAATTATAGGCTTCGGCAATGGCAGCGGCATCCGCTTCGGCTTGCGAGGGATTGAACACCCGCCGCTCCGTGGATCCGATCAATTGCTCAAGCGCTTCATCCTTGATCCGCTTGTTGCCCTCAAAGCGCACGCGGTTCAATGTCGGCAGCTCGACAACGGAAATCACCAGCGTGCCGCCGCGTGGCTCGATCTCTACGCTTTCGAACAGGCCCGAGTTCTGTAATTTCTGATAGGCGTCATTCAGCTGACCGCCGGAGATCGTCTGCCCGCGACTGATTCCTGCACTGCGCAGGATGGCCGCGTCGCCGATCCGGTCGTTGCCATTAATCTGGACTGAATTGAACTGGTATTGCTGGGCCTGCGCCGGCACCGATGATGCAACCCAAGCCACTGATAACAATGCGCAAACCGAAGCACTGCGTGCCAGCTTGCCAAGTGTCGATGTTTTTACCTGATAGAAAGGCACTGCGCCCCACGTGCTCAGTCTCATGGTTTCAACCCAATCTTTAGACTTCATTAGGCTTCTGACTACGTCAGGATGGCCGGTTTGTCAAAACCCGCAAAGCCGAAAAGGCACTACATCAAGCAGTGCCAATCAAAGCCGAAACATCATGCAGTGGGTCGTGGAAAGCCTAAAGCGTTCCCAGAAAGGCACCTGCTGCCAAGGCAACACAGATCGTGCCAACATAGAGCACACGATCCCAGTTGAGATCCATCAAAAGGCTAAGGCCGCGATAAGAGCTTTGAATGGTTTGCATGGCGAAAATCCTTTAAGTTGGATTTTTCCTAGCAAAGGATTTGGGCACGATTTTGACGAAATGTGGCGAAACTGTGGCCAATTGAAATAAATAGAAATCAATTGGCCACAGCAAATAGTTTTGGCCCTGCCCTTACGGACAGAAAAGATCATTCCCGAGGGCAAAGACCATCAGCGACAGCACCATCGTCAGGCCGATCGTCATCAGGACTCTCAGTGCCTTGTCGCTGGGCGGCTTGCCGGTCACGGCCTCGTAGGCGAAAAACACCAGATGTCCGCCATCCAGCGCGGGGATCGGGAACAGGTTCAACAGGCCCACCGCCGTGCTGAGCACCGCAATGAAGTAGATGAACGATTGTGCTCCCTGACTGGCCATCGCCCCCGAGGTCTGGGCAATGCCAACCGGCCCGCTCAGATTACAGGTGCTTATGTTGCCGACGATCATTTCGCGCAGACCGGACAGGGATCCCGTGATGATGCGCCATGTGTTCTGCACGCCGCCGGACAAGGCTTCGCCGACGCCTGGTGTGTCTGTGGCCGCTTCAAACGCCATGCCGCCGGCAATGCCGATGCGCAACGCCCGCTGGAATGATCCGTCCGCTTGCGGTTCGTCCACCACCTTTGGTGTCAGTGTGACGTCCAGCGTGTCACCATCGCGCCAAACCTTCAGGGCAAGCGGCGCACCATCCGAACTTTCTACGGCATCTTTTAACTGGCTGAAGGCGCTGACCGGTGCATCGTCAATACCGGTGATCACATCGCCCGATTGCAACCCGGCGGCAATGGCCGCTGACTGCGGCATCACCTGCAAGACCACGGGCGGCAACAAATATGGCCCGTCCACAGATATGTCGCGGCCGTCGCGGCGCACATCGTATGTCAAGGTCGGCGTTTTAGGCAAAGCATCGACAAAGTTGCTATATGCGGGGTCTTCTTTCGGGATTGCGCCGCCCTCTACGGCGACGATCTCGTCCCCTACCTGCAATTCCCCTGCGCCCTGTGGCAAAGCGCGGATGTCCCCGACTGTCAGTGGATCCCGTGCAACACCCGTGCTGAAAGCAACTGCGAAAAAGATCAGGATCGACATCGCAAAGTTGAACACCGGACCTGCGGCAACCGTCAGCGTGCGTGCCCACAAGGGGGCACCGTGCATCGTGTGACGGGCCGCTTTGGGATCGTCGGCCACTGCTGCCATCGCCGCATCATCCTTACCGGACGCCGCATTGGCATCGCCCGCGAACTTGACATAACCGCCAAACGGCAACGCAGCGATCTGCCAGATCGTGCCATGTTTGTCCGTGCCCGACCATAGCACCGGACCAAAGCCCAGCGAAAACACATCTGCCTTGATCCCGCACCAACGGCCCACGATATAGTGGCCGTATTCGTGGATGGCGACAATCACAGACAAGGCAACCACAAACGCCAACAACGTCCAGATCAACCCGCCAAATTGCGGTATCAGCCCAACAATATCCAATTCTCTACCCTGCTCTTTTGTGAATGGCGTCCCATGCCGCCTTGCGTGCGAGATGGTCTATTTGCAGCACGTTATCAAGGGTCATGGTGGCATCAATATGGCCGCTCGACGCATCGAAGGCGGTTAAGGTATCCTCGACCACTTCGGCCATTTGCACAAAATTGATCTGTCCCGCGATGAACCCGTCCAGCGCGGCTTCCTTGGCTGCGTTGAACACCGCGCCCATCATGCCCCCCGCGCGCATGGTGTCACGCGCAAGGCGCAGCGCCGGCCAGCGGGTCTCGTCCGGTTTGTGAAACTCGAAGGTGCCGATCGCCGCAAGATCAAGGCGTTCCACCGGCAGTTTGCGCCGCTGCGGATGATGGAGCGCAAACCCGATGGCGTGGCGCATATCGGGCGGGCCCACATGAGCCATTAGCGCACCATCGTTGAACCCAACCAACGCGTGAACCATAGATTGAGGGTGCACAAGAACTTCGATTTGGTCCGGTGGAAACGAAAAATATTCATGCGTTTCAATCACTTCCATCGCCTTATTAAACATCGACGCGGAATCGATGGTAATCCGCTGACCCATGGCCCAGTTCGGATGTTGCGAGGCTTGTTCCAGCGTCGCCTCTGCCAGCTTTTCAATCGGCCAGTCGCGAAACGCACCCCCACTTGCCGTGATGATGATCCGTTCAACCGCACCAATATCTTCGCCGATCATCGCCTGAAAAATGGCTGAATGCTCCGAGTCGACAGGCATGATATGTGCACCATGATCGCGCGCGGTGTTCAGCACCAACGCGCCAGCGCAAACCAGCGATTCCTTGTTGGCCAGCGCCAGATTGGTGCCTTGTTGCAGCGCCGCAAGGCCAGGTGCCAGCCCCGCAGCACCGACAATCGCGGACATGACCCAATCGGCCGGACGGCTCGCGGCTTCGGTGATCGCCGCAGCGCCCGCCGCGGCCTTTACATTCGACCCGCGCAGGGCATCGCGCAGATCACCCAGCAGGTGATCATGTGCAGTGACCGCGATTTCAGCGTCCAGCGCAATGGCATCCTTGGCCAATCTTGCAATATTGCCAGCACCGGTCAGCGCAACCACATCATACGCACCGGGGTCGCGCAAAATCAGATCAATCGTATTCTGCCCGATCGAGCCTGTGGCCCCTAAAATACTGACACGCCGCATAGATCAGTTCAGGCCCGCGGGAAAACCGACAAACGGGCTAAGCACCAGCAGGAACAGCGCGGCCCCCAACATCCCGTCAAACCGGTCCATCAGACCACCATGACCCGGGATCAGGGTTGAGCTGTCCTTCACCCCCATTTTGCGTTTCAGCGCAGACTCCGCGATATCACCCATCTGCGACGCAAGCGCGATGAGCATGGAAACAATCACCAGCTGGAACCCCACGCCGGTGTTGATTGAAAATACCAGACCAACAAGGGCCGCGCCAATCCAGCCCGCCACCGTGCCAGACCATGTCTTTTTGGGGCTGATCGCCGGCCAGAATTTCGGCCCCCCGAACATACGCCCCGCAAAATATCCTGCGATATCCGTAACAACCACAACCAGCACCAGCCAGATTTCCCAGCCGAAACCGTAAAAGTCGCGCAAATGCATCAAGGACATTCCCGCCAAAAGGATCATTCCTGCAAAGGCCGCGAATAACCGCCGGTTGATGCGAAACTGGCTGATACCAAATGCGACAAAAGCCATGAAAATCAGTAAAGCCAGCCAAACAGGCAAATAGGGCGCAATGAATACCGCCGCCCCTGCCAGCACACCCAGCTGCAGCTGAAGATGCAAAACGCCGGGGCGGATCATGCCGACAAGTTCCCAAACCATCAATCCGCAGATCACGCCGACGAGCAGGTGAAACAAATGCCCCCCGAATGCGATGCCGACCAATCCGATCACAACCATGGCGATTCCCGCCCCGACGCGGGCTTTCAGATCAGTCCAGTTTTTCACAGATTTATCCATTCTTGCCGCTCATGTCTTAACCGCGCCAAAGCGGCGGTCGCGTCCGCCATATGACGCACAGAGTGCGCCGAATTCTTCGCGACTGAAATCAGGCCACAGCGTGTCGATGAATTCATACTCCGCATAAGCCGATTGCCAGAGCAGAAAGTTCGATATCCGCGCCTCGCCGCTCGTGCGGATCACAAGGTCCGGGTCCGGTAAAACACAAGTATCCAAATACCTTGGCAGCGTTTCTTCATCCACATCAGCAGGGTCAAGCCGCCCCTCAGCCACGTCTTGGGCCAGACGTTGTGTGGCGCGGGCGACCTCGTCGCGCCCGCCGTAGTTGATGGCGATGGTCAGGTTGACCTTTTCATTCCCTGCCGTTGCGTCTTCCAGCTCATTCATCAGCCGGATCAGCTTGTCATCCAGCCGCAGCCGGTCGCCGATGAACCGCACACGCACCCCTTGTTCACTCAGATGACGGGTCTCTTTGGTGATATAGCGGCGAAACAGGCTCATCAGGCCGGCAACTTCGACCTGCGTGCGCTTCCAGTTCTCTGTCGAGAACGCAAACACTGTCAGATACTTGACGCCGAAATCGGGACAAGCCTGCACGATCTCACGCACCCGTTTCGCACCGGCGTGATGCCCGAACAGACGCGGACGCCCGCGCTGGGTGGCCCAGCGACCGTTGCCATCCATAATAATCGCCACGTGGCGCGGGCAGCCGTCAACCGTTTCGGGCGAAGTATACGCGGTAGGTTCGGTATCCGTCGAAGGGTCGGAGGCAGAGTGCGCCATTGGCGGTTGTTCCTTTGTGTCCATCCGGGGCTCCGCCCATTAACCAAGCAAAACCTTCCGCTGGACGGTTTTCAAGATGCTGGCTTAGACCTGCATGATCTCGGCTTGTTTGGTCTCAAGCTGTTCATCTACCATCTTGGTAAATTTATTGGTCATTTCTTGCATCTCGGCTTCCCAGATTTTCTGGTCATCCTCGGACATTCCGTCGGCCTTGGCTTTCTTGATCTGGTCCATGCCATCACGCCGGATGTTGCGCATGGAAACGCGCGCATTTTCAGCATAGGTGCCGGCGACTTTCGTCAGCTGCGTGCGGCGTTCTTCGTTCAACTCGGGGATCGGCAGCATGATGATCGTGCCGTTCAGCTGCGGGTTGATGCCCAGACCGCTTTCGCGAATGGCTTTTTCAACCTTACCAACCAGACCCTTGTCCCACACATTGATTGTCACCATCCGTGGTTCTGGAACGTTCACGGTCCCGACCTGATTGATCGGCGTCATCGTGCCGTAGGCGTCTACCATTACC
This sequence comes from Sulfitobacter geojensis, assembly GCF_000622325.1. Taxonomy (NCBI): domain Bacteria; kingdom Pseudomonadati; phylum Pseudomonadota; class Alphaproteobacteria; order Rhodobacterales; family Roseobacteraceae; genus Sulfitobacter; species Sulfitobacter geojensis. The sequence continues at coordinate 2,139,137 of NZ_JASE01000005.1, read as the reverse complement.
GGCTCAAGCATCGAGGCCGACGCCCGCCCTGTGCGCAATGACGCAAATTCTGTTCTGAGTGACGCGATGGCCCCGTTCATCCGGCGCTCAAGGTCGTCGGTATCCAGCATAAAATCTTCTGACATGTATATTGCCCGTCTTGTTGGTTCGCCCTGTTGCTTTCTAGCCCCCACAGCCGCGTTCCACAACTGTCGATAGGTTTGGCGCCTTGCGTTACGCCAAACCCGATCCGCAGATGCTGTGGCACATGGACCGCGGGCATATTCCAGAACGGCAAAAGTGCGCAGATTAAAGGAGAAGTCGCCCTGCAGTGCAAGGACGACCGATGCGCTATATGTTTAGCCCTGAACCCGTGTATACGTCCCCTCGCCCGCAAGGATGCCGCGGAAACCGCCCGGTTCGTCCAGGGAAAATACGATAATCGGCAGGTTGTTGTCCCGCGCCAGCGCAATGGCCGAGGCATCCATGACCCCCAGACGCTTTTGCAACACATCGTCATAGCTGACCGTGTCATAGCGTTTGGCGTCATCGAATTTCGCCGGATCCTTGTCGTAGACACCGTCGACTTTGGTGCCTTTGAAAATCGCGCTGCACGACATTTCGTTGGCACGCAGGGTCGCGGCGGTATCCGTGGTGAAATAGGGGTTGCCGGTGCCGGCAGCAAAAATGCAAACGCGCTTTTTCTCAAGATGGCGCACAGCGCGGCGGCGGATATAGGGTTCTGCGACTTCGTTCATGGTGATCGCGGAAATCACGCGGGTGTGGATGCCCAGCCCTTCCAACGATGACTGCATGGCCAAGGCGTTCATCACGGTGGCGAGCATGCCCATATAGTCGGCTGTCGTCCGCTCCATCCCTTGCGCACTGCCTTGCAAGCCGCGAAAGATATTGCCGCCGCCGATAACCATACAGATTTCAACACCTAGCTCATGTACGCTTTGCACTTCGCGTGCGATGCGTTCAACCGTCGGCGGATGCAGGCCAAAGCCCTGATCTCCCATCAGCGCCTCCCCTGAGATTTTTAGCATCACACGGTCAAAGCTCGCTTCGGAGGGGGCTGCGGTCATGGGGCGGGCGCCTTTCGGGAAGGGGTGTTTCAATTTCGGGCAAACTGTCTCAAATAGGAGGCAGATTCAATGCGCACTGACAGGGGTTGGATAAGAAATGCAAGTACCCGCCGATCTTTCTAACCCATTACGCGATATTTCACCAGAAAAACACGTCTTGATTGCAGGGCCAACGGCCAGCGGCAAATCGGCATTGGCTTTGGAAATCGCCGCCGCCCAAGGCGGGGTAATCGTGAATGCCGACGCGTCGCAGGTCTATGATTGTTGGCGCATCATCACGGCCCGCCCCAGTCCGGCGGAAGAAGCCCAAGCGCCCCATCTGCTATATGGTCATATTGGCGCACACGACACATATTCTACGGGGCATTGGCTGCGCGAAGTGACGGCACTTCTCGGATCGGGCCAGCGCTTGATCATCACGGGCGGTACGGGTCTGTATTTCGCCGCTTTGACACAAGGCCTGGCCGAAATTCCGCAAACGCCATCAGAAATCCGCGCCAAAGGCGACGACATGCCCTTGTCTGCATTGCTGGCTGCGCTGGACGGGGAAACACTGGCGCGGATCGACACGCAAAACCGTGCAAGGGCGCAACGCGCATGGGAAGTGCAGACCGCCACCGGCAAAGGTCTGGCTTCGTGGCAGGATGCGACTGGCCCTGCGGCCCTGCCCTTGGCAGCCTGTCACCCCATCGTTTTTGATGTGGACAAGGATTGGTTGAACGCACGGATCGCCAAACGGTTTGACATGATGATCGACCAAGGAGCGCTGGCCGAGGCGGAGGCCGTGCGTCCTCACTATGCGCCGAACCTGCCCGCCCATCGCGCCATCGGTGTACCCGAATTGATGGCCTATCTTGACGGGCAGATCACGCTGGAAGAGGCCAAAGAGCAAGCGGTCATCGCCACCCGTCGTTTTGCCAAAAGGCAACGCACATGGATGCGCAACAAAATGGCGGACTGGCAAAAACTATCACCCTGATCGCTTGCCTTTTATCAACCCAAATCGTCACAAATTTGCAGTTTACCCCATCGCAAATTGTGGTTATGCAATATTTTCATGATAACCACTTCTTCAGACATCCAGTTTCAGACCCTTGCGCATTTCAGTCAGGGCGGCGATTGGCGCAGGCAGTTGGTGCATGATCAAGACGCGCATGTGCTGGTCTGGATCACGCGCGGACAAGGGCGCGGATTGCTGGACGGCATCCGGCGTGGCATTGGCGCGCATAACGCCCTGTTCGTGCCTGCCGGATCAACGTTTGCGTTGGATCTTGGACGCCAAAGCATCGGGCATGTAGTGATGTTACCCGCGGATTGCGATCTGCGTTTGCCCGAGATGCCCCGTCATCTGCGCATCCGCGAAGTGCAGGTGCAATCGGAACTAACAAGCCTGATTGAAGCGGGGCTACGCGAAGATCAAGGCACGCGGCCTCTACGCAATGATGCGCTTGAAGGACATGCCGCGCTGATTTCGGTCTGGTTGCGCCGCCAGACGATGGAGGAGGCCCATGCCCCCGCCCGCCGGACAGCAGCGCAGCGGTTGAGCGCGCGGTTCTGCGCGTTGCTCGCGCAGCGCTTTCGTACCGGCGCGCCGATGTCGGATTATGCCGCCGCCCTTGACGTAACGCCAACCCACCTGACCCGCGCAGTCAAGGCGGCGACAGGTAAAACCGCCGCAGATTTGCTCACCGAACGTGTAGTGCATGAAGCGCGCATGCTGTTGGCGCAAACACCTTACCCCGCGCGACAGATTGCAGGCTCCCTCGGTTTCGGCTCAGCTGCCTATTTTACCCGCTTTATTCAACAACATACCGGACTTCCCCCGAGCAAGCTGCGCAACCACTCTTGACCCGACGATCGCAATGGGCACAGCAAAAAGTGTCGTTTTTAACATCCCAAGATGTCGCAAAAAACCTTTGAACGGGCGGTGGTGGACATTGACCTTCCCCGCAAACCTGTGCCTCATGCCCACAGGGGATCGAAGATGCTGCGCATACTGGCCGGACCAAACGGCACGGCGGCGTCTGGAAATTGGGGGAACGTCCAAAACCGGCTTTGATCCTGCCGCTAGGGTCTTTCGACCTTTGCAAACAATAATAGGCCGACCGGCCAAACAATAATACGGACGGGGACAACCCTGTCTGGCCACCAACAGGGGCACCACATGGGAATATTCATCTTGCGCAGGCTGGGCGTGATGTTGCTGACGGCGCTCTGCCTGACGTTCATCGTGTTCTGGCTGACCAATCTATATCCGAACCTCGAAAAACTCGCGAAGACCCAAGGCAACTTTCGGATGTCCGACGAGGCGGTAACCTCATATCTCGGCGACCGTGGGTATCTACAGCCCCTGCCCGTCAAATTCGGCCAGTGGCTGGGCGTGATGCCCGGTTGGGTAACTGAAAAAGAGGATGGCAAGACATTCGGCCGCTGTTTTGACGCGGAAACACCCGAAGCCGAACGCGCCACACGATGCGGTGTAATTCAGGGGGATTGGGGGTTCTCGACCGTCTTTAAAGAAGAGGTCGGATCGACAGTCGCAACAAGACTGGCACTGACGGGCAAATTGATGCTGTGTGTTTTGTTGCTGATGGTGCCCTCGGCACTGATCGTCGGCGTGTTGGCCGGGATGCGCGAGGGATCAAAGCTGGACCGGTCGCTATCGACCTTTTCGATCGCGACGACAGCCACGCCTGAATATGTATCCGGTGTGATTTTCATTGCGTTGCTGGCCTCCTCCAAATTCGGCCTTTCGCCGATACTGGCAGACTGGGGCTGGATCGACGGCAAAACCCTGTTTCTCGGCTCAGCCACATCGGCCATGAAGGACGCGACCTTCTGGAATTTCTTTCTACCGGTGTTGACGATCTCGCTTTACGGCATGGGGTATATCGCGCGCATGACCCGCGCCTCTATGGCCGAGGTCATGACAGCGCAATACATCCGTACGGCGCGCCTTAAGGGGGTCAAGTTTTCAGATATTGTTCTGAAACACGCGCTGCGCAATGCGCTGATCGCCCCATTTACGGTAATCATGTTGCAAATTCCGTGGTTGCTGAACGGCGTGGTCATTGTCGAAACCCTGTTTAACTACAAAGGTTTCGGATGGCTGTTGGTACAGGCAGCAGGCAACAACGATATCGAACTGCTGCTGGCGGTTTCGGTTGTTTCGGTCGCGGTCGTTCTGGTGACACAGCTGATTTCCGATATCGGCTATGTTTACCTTAACCCGCGCATTCGTATCTCTTAAAGGAGGGCACAGACATGGAACCTTTGACATGGACGGGCTCCCTTTCAGGGCTCAACTTCATTTTCTACGGCGTGGTCGGATTACTGATCCTGTCTATCGCAATTTCAACACTTGGCAGTCTGGTGCCTACCTCGGGCAGCCGCGCAGTCAGTGCGGATGGCAGTCTGGCCGCCGATAAAGGCGCATCCGGGTTCATCAATATGATCACCGGTTACCTGTTCCTGGCCACTGTTGCACTGGTACTGGTTTATCTGGTCGGGGGCGTGATCATGGGCACAGGAGCCGGCATTTTTGGCGGGATGTCGCGTCAGTTTTTGCCGGTCTGGATCGCGCTGATCGTCACATTTGTGGTTTCCATCACCTACAAACGCAAGCTTGGCCTTTATGGCAAGCTGTTTGACAGCACTGTCGGGATGATCGGGTTCGGCATCGTCATGTTCTGGGTGTTCACCGGCATTATGGGCGGTCTGTTTGATATGTTGATCACCCATGACAGCCTAAGTCAGGTGTCTGGCATGAAAAACAAATTGCCCGGCACACCGCTGCGCGGCGCCGAAGAAGGCGATTACCAGTGGTTCTTGCTGGGTGGTGACAATCTGGCACGCGATGTGTTCAGCCGCTTGATCAAAGGGTCATGGGTGGTCGTTCAGATTGCGCCAATGGCCACGATCTTTGCCTTTATGGTCGGGATCACGCTGGGGCTACCCGCGGGCTATTACGGCGGCAAACTGGACACGGTCCTGTCCTTTCTCGCCAACCTGATCCTCGCCTTTCCGGTTATCTTGTTGTTCTATCTGCTGGTCACGCCGGAAATCGTGCTGACAGGCATCCCCAACTATATGGCGATATTCCTGTTTGTCTTTCCCCTGATCTTTGTGGCGATCCTGCTGAATTCGCGGTTTTACACGCAACCCTCGTTCCGCACGCCCTTGTTGATCGTCGTGCTGGGCATTTTGGGCTGGCTCTATCTGTCGCTGATCTCAACTGATGGCTATGCGGTGCCGGATAAAATCTGGGGTCTGCCTGCGTTTCTCGACGGGTTTGACATCGACGACGGTGTTCTAGTGGTGTTCGTCGCGGTGGTCTTTGTGAACTCGCCTACGGTGTTTCGCATTGTGCGCGGCCTCGCGCTGGACATCAAAACGCGCGACTATGTTGCTGCGGCGCAAACCCGTGGTGAGGGACCGTGGTACATCATGTTGTGGGAAATCCTGCCCAACGCCCGTGGCCCGCTGATCGTCGATTTCTGTTTGCGCATCGGCTACACCACAATCCTTTTGGGGACGCTCGGTTTCTTCGGATTGGGACTGGAAAGTGAAAGCCCGGACTGGGGCAGCACGATCAACGCAGGACGGCGTTTGCTGGCCTTGTACCCCCATGCGGCAATCGCGCCGGCCCTGTCCTTGTTGAGCCTCGTTTTGGGTCTGAACCTGCTGGCGGACGGTCTTCGCGAGGAGTCACTGCGCGACTGATGTCGGAACAGTTCGGGGCCCCGCCCCGGACCCCGAAATTTATAGGCAAGATGAACCGCACCCAGTTGCGACCTTGCCGAAAGGGAGTAGACGATGGTTAAAGAAGCATATGACGGACCGATCCTTGAGATCGACAAACTGTCCATTTCATTTTTCACACGGTTGCGCGAAATCCCCGCGGTGATGGATTTCTCGGCCTCGGTGATGCCGGGCGAAGCCTTGGGGTTGGTAGGTGAATCGGGCTGCGGCAAATCAACGGTTGCGCTGGGCGTGATGCAGGATCTGGGCAAGAACGGGCGCATCGTGGGCGGCTCGATCAAGTTCAAGGGACGCGATCTGGGCGAGATGTCGGATGACGAATTGCGCGATATTCGTGGCTCTGAAATTGCGATGATCTATCAGGAACCCATGGCATCGCTGAACCCTGCCATGAAGATCGGCAAGCAGTTGATGGAAGTGCCGATGATCCATGCCGGCATGTCCGAAAAGGACGCTTATGACCGCGCCCTGATGGTGGTGACGGATGTGAAACTGCCGGACCCCAAGCGCATTCTGAACTCCTTTCCACACCAGCTTTCGGGCGGGCAACAACAGCGCATTGTGATTGCCATGGCATTGATGTCAGAGCCGTCGCTGTTGATTTTGGACGAGCCGACAACGGCACTGGATGTGACCGTGGAAGCGGCCGTGGTCGAGCTGGTCAAAGACCTTGGCAAGAAATACGGCACCTCGATGCTGTTTATTTCGCATAACCTTGGGCTGGTCTTGGAAACCTGCGACCGGATTTGTGTGATGTATTCGGGTGAAGCGGTGGAGCGCGGGTCGATCGAAGATGTGTTTGACGAGATGCAGCATCCTTATACACAGGCCCTATTCCGGTCGATCCCGCTGCCCGGTGCCGACAAGAACGCGCGCCCGTTGATCGCCATTCCCGGTAATTTCCCCCTGCCCCACGAACGTCCGCCGGGTTGTAACTTTGGCCCGCGGTGTGACTATTTCGAAGCGGGACGTTGCGATCAGGCGGCCATTCCGATGGAATCGATCAAGGGCAACGACCGTCATCACACGCGCTGTTTGAAGTTTGACGAAATTGACTGGAATGCACCGCCGGAACTGGCCGAGGTCAAAACCAAGGGCGCGGTTGGTGACGTTGTTCTCAAGATCGACAAGCTGAAAAAATACTACGAGGTTGCGGCGAACGCGATGTTCGGCGGGGGCAGCACCAAAGTGGTCAAGGCCAACGAAGAGTTGAGTTTTGAAGCACGCGAAAGCGAAACATTGGCGATTGTGGGGGAATCCGGCTGCGGTAAATCCACCTTTGCCAAAGTTTTGATGGGGCTCGAAACCGCGACCGAGGGGCAGGTATTGCTCGATGGTCAGGACATCGGCGATGTTGCAATCGAGGATCGCAGCACCCAGAACGTCGCCGATGTGCAGATGGTTTTTCAAAACCCCTTTGACACATTGAACCCGTCGATGACGGTGGGGCGCCAGATTGTGCGCGCGCTTGAAATCTTCAAAATCGGCAAAAATGAAAAAGAACGCTGGCAGCGCATGCTGGAACTTTTGGATCTGGTGAAACTGCCGCGTGAATTTGCCAATCGCATGCCGCGCCAGCTGTCCGGCGGGCAGAAACAGCGTGTCGGCATTGCCCGCGCCTTTGCCGGTGATGCCCGTATTGTGGTGGCGGATGAACCGGTTTCCGCGTTGGATGTGTCAGTGCAGGCCGCGGTGACCGATCTGTTGATGGAAATCCAACGCGAACAGAAAACCACGCTGTTGTTCATTTCGCATGACCTGTCGATCGTGCGCTACCTCAGTGACCGCGTGATGGTGATGTATCTGGGGCATGTGGTCGAATTGGGAACAACGGATCAGGTCTTCAGCCCGCCCTATCACCCCTACACCGAAGCGCTGCTATCAGCCGTGCCGATTGCCGACACCAGCGTCAAGAAAAAGCACATCGTGCTGGAAGGCGACATACCGTCAGCGATGAACCCGCCGACCGGTTGCCCGTTCCAGACCCGTTGCCGGTGGAAATCGGAAGTCCCCGGCGGCCTGTGCGAAAAAGAAGTGCCCCCCATCCGCATGATTGCCGAGGGGCATCAGGTGAAATGCCACCTCTCGGAGGACAAGCTCGCCGAGATGGAGCCGGTGATCGAAGTTGCCGTCGCAGCAGAATAAAAAACGCGGCCCCCATCAGGGGACCGCGTATCATCGTTAATAGTAGTACTGGTTAATTAGAAATTTTGCCGCCAGCTTCGTTGACGGTGCCGTATTGCTCGGCCACGTTCAGGGCGAAACCTTCGACCATCGCGTTGTAAAAATCCTCGGTTGAGGGCGCGATGCCGATATACCCTTCAGGCACGGCATTCAGGTCCGTCGCGGCCAAAATATTGACCTTGAAGCTTTGACCGCCTTCACCGGTGTTGGTGTCAATCGCTACGACACCTTCAAGCTGGTTGAATTCGGCGGAGTCAGGCAGCATCGTATCACCGTCAAGCGCGACTTTGCGCAGGTCGACGCGAATGATCGGATCGGCGGCATTGTTGCTACTCGGGATCAGTTTCGCGATGGCTACCTGTACGTCGGTTGCGATTTCGGGGAAATGCTCGGCTGCGTTGGAATCTTGTGCTGCATCATAAGATGTCGAAACACGGATTTCCGAAACGCCGTCCATGTCGGCGGCAAGGGCAGCACCCGTCAGGGCCATTACGCTTACTGTGGTCGCGAGGGTCAGCTTTTTCATCGTTACAAACATTTTGTCGTCCTTACTCATTTTCTTCCGGCGGTGCAGATGTTCTGCGGTGCGGTATGACGGAGTAACGGACAGCTAGCCCTAAAGGTTCCGAAAATTATCGGAGCCCGTTTCGAGGACATTCAATTTGTATGGGCCAGCGGGTCAGTTGCCGCCAATAATCCGCACGTAATTGCGGGTTTCTTTATACGGTGGGACGCCACCATATTTTTTGACCGCGCCGGGGCCCGCGTTATAAGCGGCCAGCGCCAGTTTCCATGACCCGAAGGTCTTGTACTGCTGTTTGAGATAACGCGCGCCACCCTCAAGGTTTTGTTTGGGGTCTGACGGGTCGACCCGCAACAGGCGTGCGGTGCCCGGCATCAATTGCGCCAACCCGATTGCTCCTGCATGGCTGACGGCGGCCGCGTTCCAGTTGCTTTCCTGCTGGACCAGCCGCAAGAACAGATCAACCGGCACCCCGTGACGGGATGCGGCGGATTTGGCCATGTTCAGAAACTGGCCTTTGTATTTGCCACGGTATTTCGGCACTGCCGCGACGTCCCATTTGGTCGGCGTGGTTACCGTTGGCGGCTTAAGCCGGACCGAGGCGGAGTATTGTTTGGATGCACGGTTGTCGAGCAGTTTGGATTGCGACTTGAAGATCGACGTGCGGTTCTTGGAAGACAGGACTTCGGCCTGCACAGCACCGCCTGCCAGCGCGATAGAAAGCGATGCGATCATCGCCAAAACACCCGAAAGTCGCATTGCAAAGATACCCGTACCCGTTTCCTCGCGCTGCTTATACCAGATATAGCTTTTGCCGCCAGTGTTAGATTGCCGCTGCCGTGGCAGCAACCTGCGCTAATCTGCATAAACCGATGGTCCGGCGCCGGTAGGGCGGATATAACACCCCGACACCTGACAGCTTGGCGGATTCGCAAAGCTTTACTTACAGACGGACGAGGGAAAACATGGCTGGCTCAGTAAACAAAGTGATCTTGATCGGCAATCTGGGGCGCGATCCCGAGGTGCGGTCGTTCCAGAATGGCGGCAAGGTCTGCAACCTGCGGATTGCCACCTCGGAAACGTGGAAAGACCGCAACACCGGTGAACGCCGCGAAAAGACCGAATGGCATTCAGTGGCGATCTTTCAGGAAGGTCTGGTGCGGATCGCAGAGCAATACCTGAAAAAGGGCTCGAAAGTTTACATTGAGGGCCAGTTGCAAACGCGCAAATGGCAGGACCAATCGGGCGCTGACAAATATTCGACCGAAGTGGTGTTGCAAGGGTTTGGCGGCACACTGACTATGCTTGACGGTCGCGACGGCGGCGGTGGTGGTGGCGGCGGTTATGGCGGCGGCCAAAGCGGCGGCGGCGGTGATTACGGCGGCGGTGGCGGCGGTTACGGTGGCGGCCAAGGCGGCGGTGGCGGTTATGACAGCGGCCCCTCTCAAGGTGGCGGCGGCGGTGGCTCCCGCGATCTGGACGACGAAATCCCGTTCTGATGGAAAACAGGGCTTTCCGGCGATTGACTCCTTCGGATGCGGATCAGGCCCTGATCCTTTACAATGAACTTACAGTAGGCCCGCCGGCGCAAAGCACGGCGGGTTTTTCCGTTGTGCTGGACCATCCCGGCACGCAGGTTTTCGGGGTGTTCGACGGGCGGGAGCTGGCGGCAATGGTGACACTGCACCTGCTGCCCAATGTTTTATGGGACGGGCGTCCCTACGGGTTGATCGAAAATGTGGTGACCCGCGCCAGCCACCAACGGCGCGGTTATGGCCGGTTGGTCATGCAGGGTGCCATTGATGCGGCTTGGGACGCTGACGCTTATAAGCTGATGCTGATGACGGGCACGGGGCGCGGCGCGACAGGGTTTTACGAAGCCCTTGGATTTTCATCAAAAGACAAATTCGCGATGGTGATGCGGCGCGACTGATGCGCGACGGCCGGCGGTTGCTTGCCTAGCGGTCTTTCAGCGCATCCTGCAATACGCCCAGAACCACATCGCGCGGCACATCGGAGGTGACAAAGGCCTGCCCGATTCCGCGCGCCAGAATAAAGCGCAACTGACCATCCACGACCTTTTTATCCTGTGACATCAAGGCCAGCAGCCCCTCGGAATCAGGCAGATCGCCGGCAATATCGGCAATGTCTGTTTTCATGCCCATGGTGCGCAGATGCGCGCGCACGCGGCTCGGCGTTTCCTGCGCACAAAGCCCCAACCGCGACGACAGTTCAAACGCCAGCGCACAGCCGATCGCCACACCTTCACCGTGCAACAAGCGATCCGAATAGCCCGTCGCCGTCTCAAGCGCGTGGCAGAATGTATGACCAAGGTTCAACAGGGCGCGGTCCCCCTGCTCCGTTTCGTCACGCACCACAATTTCGGCTTTCATTTCAACCGAGCGGCGCACGGCCTTGATCCGTGCGTCCATGTCACCGGCAGCCATCGCCGGGGCGTTCTTCTCAAGCCATTCGAAAAAAACCGCATCCCCGAGCATGCCGTATTTCACGACCTCGCCGTAACCGGCCAGAAAATCCCGCGCCGTAAGCGTGCCCAGCACAGCCGTATCCGCCAACACCAGACTGGGCTGGTGGAACGCGCCGATCAGGTTTTTGCCCTGCGTCGCATTGATCCCCGTTTTGCCCCCCACCGAACTGTCGACCTGCGCCAGCAACGACGTGGGGATCTGCACAAACCGCACCCCACGGCGCAGGATGGCCGCGGCAAATCCGACAAGATCACCAATCACGCCGCCGCCAAATGCAATCACCACATCGCTGCGCTCGACCTGTTGGGTCAGCAACCAATCGACACAATGCTCAAGCTGGGACCAGTTCTTGGTGGCTTCACCGGGCGGCAGACTAAGCGATTGCATCGCAATACCAGATCTCGCCAAGCCCGCCTTGAGGGTTTCGAGATGAAGCGCGCCAACATGATCATCAGTGATCACAGTCACCTTGGGCCGATGCAAGATCGGCCCGACATAGACATCGGCCTGCGCCAACAAATCAGGGCCAATGACAACATCATAGGCGCGGCCCGGCAAATCCACACGAACGGTTTCAACCATCAATACGCTCCAATACATCGGGCCGGTCGGCCAAAGCTTCGATCACGCGCAGGGCCATCGCGTCAATGCTAAGCGCCGGATCACAGGTCACGGCAATATCGGCTTGGCTGTAAAGTGGGACGCGCGCTTCGTACAACGCTCTCAGCGTCGCCTTCGGATCACGGGTCCGCAGCAAGGGGCGCGTGTCCTTGTGCCGTACGCGGTTCCACAACAGATCAAGTTCGGCGTTCAGCCAGACCGATACACCCCGCTTGGAAATCACCTCGCGGTTGCCCTGCGCCAGAAACGCACCGCCCCCTGTCGACAGGATGCAGCGCGCCGTGTCCAGCAGTCGCGCGATCACTTCGGATTCGCGTTTGCGAAAAAACGCCTCGCCGTCGCGGGTGAATATTTCAGGCACGCTCAGGTTCGCCGCCGCCTCGATCTCGGCGTCGCTGTCCAGAAACGGTGCCCCCAGTTTGGCAGCCACCGCACGGCCTACCGCCGTCTTGCCAGCCCCCATCATCCCCACCAAGACAATCGTCTTTTTCAGGATGAAACGGGCGGGTGCCCCACCGTCATCGGCTATGGTTTGCTCAATTCCGCTCATTTTTATCTGAATGACGTGATCTTGCCGAAAAGGCCATATATAGATTGCATAACTCAGGTTTAAAAAAACAGGCACTCAACATGGGCAAACTAATTAAGCTGCTGATTTTCCTTATCGTTGTGGGGTTTGCAGCACTTGTCGGCTTTGCCTATCTGGGACCGTTTTTCGGGGCGGAATTTGCTCCCGCACAGGTGGAAATCCGCCAACCCGTGACTCTGGGGGCTGATTAAGTGGCACCGACCGGCGCAGCGCAGTGGCGCACCCGGTTCACTTTTGGCGCCCTTGTCGCGCTGTTGGCATCGCCGCTCGCCGCACAGGCGCAAGGCCCATTGTCAGTCATTGACTGGCTGGGCACCCAAGCGCCCCCTGAACAAGCCCGCCCTGCCGCCAAGCCGGAAATCGATGAACCGGCCGTGGCGAAAAACGCACTTGCGCCCAGCGTCGCCGTGCAGCCCCTAACCCTTGGTGGCGCGCGTGAAATCGGGCTGGTCCCCACGCGGATCACCGGTTTGCCTGCGAACCTGTGGTCGGGCAGCGACATTGCCAAACTGCAAAGTAAAATCGACAAACTGCCTGACCTCAACCTGCCTGCCGCCCAAGCACTGCTTTATACTGTTTTGCTGAGCGAAGCGCAGGCACCGGGCAACAATCCAACGGCCGGTGACACGCTGGCGCTAGCGCGGGCGCAAAAGCTGATGCAGCGCGGCGCGCTGGATCCGGCTTTGTCCCTGATCGAACAGGCGGGCGTAACGACATCGCCGGCGCATTTTGATTTGTGGATGCAAATCAGCCTGTTAACGGGCACCGAAGACCGCGCGTGTGACCGGCTTGCCGCCGCGCCGCATCTGACACAAAATTACGGCACACGCATTTTCTGTGATGCGCGCGCGCGCCGATGGGATAACGCGGCGCTGACCCTTGGCACGGCCAAAGCGCTCAAGCTCCTGCCGGATGACCAGCTGGCCCTGCTGGAGCGGTTTCTGGACCCTGAAGGGTTTGAAGATATGCCGCCGCCCGTCTTGCCCCGCCAAATGGACCCGCTTACTTTCCGCCTTTTCGAAACCATCGGTGAACCCGTCAATACGGCCAACTTGCCCCGCGCCTACGCGGTGGCTGATCTGCGCGATGTCGCCGGTTGGAAAGCCCAGCTGGAAGCTGCCGAACGCCTGACCCGCGCCGGTGCTCTGCCTGACAACCGCTTGCTGGGGCTTTACTCGGAACGCAAGGCCGCCGCGTCAGGGGGGGTGTGGGACCGGGTCCTTGCCCTGCAGCGGTTTGAAACCGCTTTGTCCTCCGGTAGTGTGGATGCCGTCACTAAAACCCTGCCCACTGTCTGGCGCGCCATGCACGGTGCCGGCCTGGCGGTTGCTTTTAGCGAACTTTTTGCCGAACAGCTTTCGCGGTTTGCGCTTGACGGCAAGGCCGCGCGCATGGCCCGCGAGGTTATGTTACTGTCTCCAGCCTATGAAGCCACTGCCGCACAGGGGGATGGCGCTGATCTGGCCGCTCAAATTGCCATGGGCGAGGTGAAACCGGGCCGGCCTGCCGATATTATCCAAGGCGCGGTCTATGATGCCTTTGCCGGTGCAGCCCCGCGCGCCGATCTGTTGGCCATGGTGAAACAGGGACGTTTAGGCGAAAGCATCCTTGAAGTGCTGAGCCTGCTGCACACCGGCACCCGCGGCAATGACAAGGCGTTGCGCGACGCGCTCGCCACCTTGCGCGCGCTGGGCCTCGAAGACACCGCGCGACGTGCGGCGCTCCAGACCTTGCTGTTGGAGCAATAACAGATGCAAAGCGCGACATTTCACTGGATTTCCACCTTTCTTGAAGCGCAGGCAGCCGAATTGGGCGCCGCGACCAACACGCAGCTGGCCTATGGCCGCGACCTAAAGGATTTCGATACCTTTCTGGCTCGTAAATCGCTGGACTTTGCCAGTGCAAGCCGCGACGACGTGGAAAGCTATCTGGTTTTTTGCGACGCACAGGGGCTTGCCAAATCCACCCGCGCGCGGCGCTTGTCAGCGATCAAACAGCTTTATCGCTTTGCTTTTGAGGAAGGTTTACGCAGCGAAAACCCCGCCATCCAGATTTCCGGTCCCGGTCAGGACAAACGCCTGCCCAAAATTCTGACGGAGGAAGAGGTTGACCGCCTGCTGGACGCCGCCCGTGCGTCAGGGCGCAGCCCACGGGACCGCTTGCGCAACACCTGTCTGATGGAACTGCTTTACGCCACCGGTATGCGGGTGACCGAACTGGTCGGCCTGCCGATTTCGGCCACACGCGGCGATCCGCGCCTGTTGTTGATCATGGGCAAAGGCGGCAAGGAACGGATGGTGCCGCTGTCCCCCCCTGCCCGCATGGCCCTTGCCGCATGGCTGGTGGATCGTGATGTGCAGGACGAGGAGGACCGGCTGAAACGCAAACCCGCCTCGCGGTTCCTGTTTCCGTCACGGGGCAAGTCCGGTTACCTTACCCGCCACCGGTTTTATCTGTTGATCAAGGAATTTGCGGTTGCCGCCGGCGTCGATCCGGCCAAGGTCACGCCCCATACCCTGCGCCACGCATTTGCCACGCATCTGCTGGCCAACGGGGCCGATCTTCGGGCGATCCAGACAATGCTGGGCCACGCCGATATCGCCACCACCGAGATTTATACCCATGTGCTTGAGGAACGCCTGTCAGAACTGGTGCTGGAACGTCATCCTCTGGCCGAGGGCGGCACACGCAAATCTTCAGGCAACACGTCTTCGGACGGCCAATAGCCGCTGAGCAGACCGTCGCGATACCCCTGCGGCAGACCGGCCTGCGCCATATCGTCTGCGGCCCCTTGCGCGTCATAAGCTAGGTTTTCGATCCGAACCTCACCGCCTTGAAGCACTGCAAACCGTGTGTCCTGCTGCCCGTCATGGGGCGGCATCCCTATTACGCCGGCGTTGATCCAGCGCCCTTGTGGCGTGGGCGTGACAAAGGGCACACCGGCATGACCTGCAATGATGTGATCCACCGGTCCAATCGCCTGTTCGACGGCAGCCCATTCCTGCGCAAAAACCTCCGCCCCGCTTGTCGGCCAGATAAACCGCGCCACATCGGTCAAACCGCCGTGGATCACCGCATATCGCGCACCCTGATGTTGGAAACTGATCACATCCGGCAGGTCCGCCATCCACGCCTTATCTGCCACGTTCAAGACACCCGATGCAAACCCGTACCACCCCACGCTTAATAGATCGCAGGCGCTGCCATCTTCGAAACCGCAGCCGCAGTCCGCTGCGCCGGTGCCCAGCTGGATTTCACAATTGCCCGCCACGACCGCACAGCCCAAGGCACGCATCTGCGCCACGCTGCGCGCTGGCGCGCCGCAATAGGCCACCACATCACCGGTACAGATCATCTGGCCGCTTTGTACCCCGATATCCTGCGCTGCTCTGATCAATGCGGCCAAAGCTTGCGCATTGGAATAGGGCCCGCCGAACAGCACCAAAGGGCCGTCGAGAACACCCAAATCCAAATGTCTGATCCCCGCCATGATATGCCTCCGGTAAATGGCGCTCTTGAACGCAGCGCCCTGCGGCCCCATAACAGCCAAAGACCTTATCACATGGACATCATCACGAATGGAACCCTCTTCCGCGCTCCTTGAAACCACGCTGATTGACGGCGCATTCTGGTTCAGCGCCGGCGTCATCTTTTTGCTGTTGATCCTGTCTGGCTTTTTCTCGGGTTCCGAAACAGCGCTAACTGCCGCGTCGCGCGGCAAATTGCGCACACAGGCCGACAAGGGATCAAGAGGTGCCGAACGCGCCCTAAGGATCACAGAAGACAACGAACGCCTGATCGGGTCGGTGTTGTTGGGCAACAACCTTGTGAACATCCTTGCGACATCGCTGGCAACCACATTGTTCCTGCGCCTGTTCGGGGAAAGCGGCGTGGCCTATGCGACCCTTGCGATGACCCTTCTTGTGCTGGTCTTTGCCGAAGTCCTGCCGAAAACCTATGCGATTACCAATTCCGAACGGGCCGCTGCGCTGGTGTCTGGGCCGATTTCTATCGTGGTGCGCATCTTTTCCCCCATCGTGACCGCTGTGCGCCTTTTGGTGCGCGGTATTCTCAGCATCATGGGGGTTACGGTGGACCCTGACAGCAACATTCTGGCCGTACGCGAGGAAATCGTCGGGGCCTTGCAACTGGGCCACTCCGAAGGGGTGGTGGAAAAGGAAGACCGCGACCGCATCCTTGGCGCGCTTGATCTGGCGGAACGCGCGGTCGAAGAAATCATGCTGCACCGTTCCGGCATCGAGATGATCGACGCGGATGCCGATCCTTCCGATATTCTGGATCAATGCCTGCAATCCAACCACACCCGTCTGCCGGTGTTTCGCGACGACCCAGAAAACATCATCGGGGTGATCCATGCCAAAGACCTGTTGCGCGCCATGTATAAACTTATTGGCGGGCCGGACGGCGACGCCTCTGCGCTCAAGAAGTTCGATGTTTCTTCTGTGGCGATGAAACCCTATTTCGTGCCGGATACATCGACCCTGGATGAACAGATGCGCCAGTTCCTGCGCCGGCGCACGCATTTTGCGCTGGTGGTGGATGAATACGGATCGCTTCAGGGATTGATTACGCTTGAAGACATCCTTGAAGAAATTGTCGGCGAGATCACCGATGAGTTCGATCCCGACGCTGACCAGCAACTGTCGCCCGGCGAAGACGGTCATTATTACGTGGACGGTGCCATGACGATCCGCGATTTGAACCGTGCGACGGATTGGTCCCTGCCCGATGAAGAAGCCAACACCTTAGCAGGCCTTGTCATTCACGAAGCCCAAATGATCCCGACAGCCGGCCAGGTCTTTAGCTTTCATGGCTTCCGTTTCGAGGTCACTGCGCGCGATGGCAACCGGATCACACAGCTGAAAATCCGTCCGCTTTAAACTGCGCCGTCGCGTCAGGGGCACCATCCGTAACCCACCGTTAAGGTTCATCAAGCATACCTGCCTAAAGCCGCATTTTCGACGGTCCCAAGGTGTGTATGTGCAGGTTTCGAACCTTAACAGCTGTATGTTTGCTCTGGCTCTGCTCCGGTATTGCCGCTCTCGCTGATTGTGATCGCCTCTTGTCTGTGGTGGAGCTTGTGCAACACGGCTTTGCCAATGGCACGCAGGCAGACAAACCCACCCTTATTCAGATTAATAACTTGATCAGTGAACTGGATAACGATGCGCTGCTTGCCGTGTTGCGCCAGTCCGGTCAGGGCAATAAATTTGGGTCGTTGCGGCATTTCCTGACTGTGATGAAGTTCATTACGCACCGTCCTGAAATGCCCGGCACTCTTCCGCTGACATTCTCTGATGATCTCGCACAAGCCTCCAGCATCGTTTCAAAAGTTTGCAGCGACAGGTCTTCATTGGCAGTGATTGGTGGCGGACAACAGGGGGGCGGGCAATCGACGCTCGGCACCCGGTCAGGATCTTGGCAGCAGCGCTCAGGCTGGATCAGGGACATCAACGCAGAAATTGAAAGACACCGTGATCAGTTGCGGGTGTTAGGCTATGTTGTGATCTGGCTTGTTCTCGCGCTGTTATTCGCCGTCGCGGGGCATTACACGGTGATGGCACTGCGGATCGTGTATCGCGGGCGGTCGGTCTGTGACGTTCCCGTGACGCTGGATGTCATGGGAGATCGGTTTGACGGGCGCATCACAGTCATTGGCAAACTCGGGTGTCAGGTGTTCCTCAGCCCCATTTATGACGCTCAGGATTTACCGGACATCTCGCGCGGCACCTATCTGAATGTCGTGATCGACGGCCAGACCCAGAACGCGAAAACACTCATGGAATCCACCGATGTTTACCGCCTGTTGTTTTCAACCCCGCTCACGCGCAAAAAGCTGAAACAGATACTGGCAACCTCGATTGGACCGGTCCGATATGATCTGAAGTTGTTGAACCTGAAGATGCTGGATGGCTATTATGTCGGGACCGGTTAGGTGCCAAATCCGTGAGCGCGGTTAACCACGCAATTTGATACCTTCTGGGTCGAACGGCGGTTCAGCAAGAACGGTTGCCCGATGGGCCCGTCCCAACAGCATAACATCCACGCTATCCCCCGCCTGCACATTTTTAACAAAAGCCAGGGCCAGCGACTGCCCCACCGCATATCCGTAAGCCCCTGAAGTCACACGCCCAATGCCGGCACCATCTTTGAAAACCGGTTCTCCGCCTGAGGCATCCGCGTTGCTGGCATCGGTTTGTGCCGCGTCCAACGCCAACACCACAAGATGCTCCCGCGCAGGTTTCGCCAGCGTTTCCGCAACGGCTGCCTTGTTGAGGAAATCCTTGTCCATCTTGCACAACCGGTCCAACCCGACCTCTTGCGGCCAGTATTCGGGCGAATATTCACGGCTCCATGAACCGTACCCTTTTTCGATCCGCAGCGACATCAGTGCGCGCGATCCGACGGGTCCAGCACCGAAAGGCCCAGCTTGCGCGATAAGTGCTGAAAAAAGCTGCGCCTGATCTTCGACCGCACAGTGTAATTCCCACCCAAGATCGCCAGTGAAACTGACCCGTAAGGCCAGACACCGCACGCCTGCCAACTCGATCCAGCCAGATCGCATAAAGCCAAAGTCAGCAGTCGCCAGCGAGGTATTTGTCATCCGTTGCAACAACTCGCGCGATTTTGGTCCCGCAACGTTAAACCCGCACATCGTCTCGGTCCGGCTTTCAAAAAGGGTTCCCTCAGGCAACGGCACTTGGCTAAAAAACCGCTGGTGATAACGCTCTGCCATGCCGGAGCCAATGACCCAGAATTCTTCTTCGCCGGTACGCGTGACCGTGAAATCCCCGGCAATCCCGCCGCGCGTGCCGATTAACGGCGTCAAACACGACCGGCCAACAACTTTCGGCATTCTGTTGGCAAACACTGCGTTTAGCCACCCTTCGGCACCCGCCCCCGCACAGCGGTATTTTGCAAAGTTGGAGATGTCGATAATCCCTGCGTGTTCGCGCAACATGCGACATTCGCGGCCCACCTGATCCCACCACCCTTGGCGGGTGAATCCTTCGGTAACATCTTGCGAACCGGGGGGTTGGCCGTAATACAGTGGATGTTCCCAGCCGTAGTTCAGGCCGAAAACCGCGCCCAGATCGCGCTGGGCGTCATAGGCCGGGCGTTTGCGCATCGGCCTGCCTGCGCTGCGTTCTTCGTTCGGAAAATGGATCTTGAACCGGTTGGCATATTGATCGCCCACCCGCGCCTTGGTGAACGCCGCATCCGCCCAATCCCCGAACCGCGCCACGTCCCATGCAAACATATCATAGCGGCTTTCGCCGGTCACAATCCAGTCCGCAGCAAGCAACCCCATACCGCCAGATTGCGAGAATCCCGGAATAATACCGTTACAACAGAAGTAATTGGACAGCTCCGGCAGCGGACCAAACAACACGTTACTGTCAGGGGACCAAATCATCGGCCCGTTGATCACCCGCTTGATCCCAGCTGTCCCAACCGCCGGCACACGTTCGATGGCGCGCATCATGTTATCTTCGATCCGCTCCAGATCATCCGCGAACAATTCATGTCCAAACCCCTGCGGCGTGCCGCCTTCGGCCCAGAACCGCATGTCTTTTTCATAGGCTCCGACGAGCAATCCCTTGCCTTCCTGACGCAGGTAATATTCGCCATCCCGATCCGCCACCGAGGGCAACCGCCGGTCCAACCCGTCAATTTCCGCAATGGTTTCGGTCACAAAATACTGATGTTCTGTCGGCTGTAGCGGCAGGGTCACCCCTGCCAGTGCCGCCACTTCGCGCCCCCACAGACCGGCAGCATTCACGATCCACTGGGTCGCGATATCCCCTTTTTGGGTGCGCACGATCCAGCTGCCATCGGCCTGTTGTTCGGTCCCTGTCACCGGACAGAACCGGATGATCTCTGCCCCGTTCTGGCGTGCGCCCGCTGCATAGGCATTGGTCACACCAGAGGGGTCAACATTGCCGCCGTTCTCTTCAAACATGATGCACCGGATGCCGTCATAGTTGACCAACGGGTGCAGCGCCTCTGCCTCTTCACGCGATACTTCACGAAACGGCATGTCGTAATATTTCGCCTTTGCGGCCTGCAATCGCAGTTGGTGTTCGCGCGCCTCGGTCTGGGCCAGATACAGGCTGCCGGGCTGGAACACGCCGCAGGACTGGCCTGTCTCGGCCTCAAGCCTATTATACAAATCCATCGTGTAATTCTGGATGCGGGTGATGTTGTTATTGTCATGCAGCCCGTGAATATTGGCCGCCGCATGCCAGGTTGACCCGCTGGTCAACTCGTCGCGCTCCAGCAGGACCACATCGCGCCAGCCCAATTTGGTAAGGTGGTACAGGATCGAACAGCCGATCACGCCGCCTCCGATCACGACAGCTTGGGCATGGGTGCGCATGGTGCAGGGTCCTGACATTTCGATTGCTTGCCCCACCATTTGACCCCAGCCATTTTCATCCGATTGCCGGTTCACGACATCTTCTGTCGGAAAACTACATGCGACCGTCTTCGCCAGCTTTCACGCTTGGTCCGAACAACATCGGAGTCCCGACATGCAAACATCCACCCGCGTTCTGATCATTGGCGGCGGCGTCGTCGGCGCTTCGGTTTTGTATCACCTGACCAAACTGGGCTGGTCGGATGTGATGTTGGTTGAACGTTCCGAGTTGACTTCGGGGTCGACATGGCATGCGGCGGGCGGGTTTCACACCTTGAACGGCGACACCAATATGGCGGCACTTCAGGGCTATACCATTCGTCTTTACAAGGAGTTAGAAGAAATCACCGGCATGTCCTGCGGGTTGCATCACGTAGGCGGTGTAACCTTGGCTGATAATCAGGACCGGTTCGACATGCTACTGGCGGAACGTGCCAAACACCGGTTTATGGGGTTGGACACGGAAATTGTCAGCCCCGAAGAGATCAGGAAAATCGCCCCCGTCACAAACATCGACGGCATCATCGGCGGGCTTTATGATCCGCTTGACGGGCATCTTGATCCCTCCGGCACCACCCATGCCTATGCCCGCGCGGCCAAAATGGGCGGCGCGACCATCGAAACCCACTGCATGGTGCAAGAGACGAACCAGCGCGCGGATGGCACGTGGGATGTGATCACCGACAAGGGCAATATCCACGCGGAACATATCGTAAATGCCGGTGGCTTGTGGGCGCGTGAAGTTGGCGCGATGGCCGGCGTTTATTTCCCGCTACATCCGATGGAACATCAGTATCTGGTAACCGAAGACGTGCCGATGATCGTCGAGATGATGAAAGACGGCATCGAGCATCCCCATGTGATGGACCCTGCGGGGGAATCCTACCTGCGCCAGGAGGGCAAGGGGCTATGTATCGGTTTTTACGAACAAACCTGTCGCCCTTGGGCGGTTGATGGCACGTCCTGGTCCTTTGGTCAGGACCTTCTGCAAGATGATTTTGACAAGATCGAGGACAGCATCGCCTTTGCCTACAAACGCTTTCCCGATCTGGAACGCGCGGGGGTAAAAAATGTGATCCACGGGCCATTCACCTTTGCACCCGATGGCAATCCGCTTGTTGGTCCTGTGCCGGGCATGCGCAATTATTGGTCCGCGTGCGGCGTGATGGCCGGTTTCTCCCAAGGCGGCGGCGTCGGCCTGACCCTTGCGCAATGGATGATCGAGGGCGAACCGGAGCGCGACGTTATGGCGATGGATGTGGCGCGTTTCGGTGATTGGATCACACCGGGGTATACGCTGCCAAAGGTGATCGAGAATTACCAAAAACGGTTTTCAGTCTCCTACCCTAACGAAGAACTGCCCGCTGCGCGGCCCCATCGCACAACGCCGATGTACGATATTTTCACGGATCTCGGTGCGGTTTGGGGCCAGCAATTCGGCCTTGAAGTTGCGAATTACTTTGCCACGGGGGACGAGCCCACATTTGAAACGCCATCGTTCCGGCGCTCGGATGCCTTTGACGCGACCGACCGCGAGGTCAAAGCGGTGCGCAATGGCGTCGGCATCAACGAAGTGCAGAACTTTGGCAAATTTCTGGTGAAGGGCCCCAATGCCCGCAGCTGGCTCGACCGGATCATGGCAGGGCGTGTGCCCGCAAAGGGGCGGCTGTCGCTGACGCCGATGCTGTCTGAAATGGGCAAGCTGATTGGTGATTTCACCATATCCTGTCTGGCCGAGGACCTGTTCCAGTTGACCGCATCCTATGGATCGCAGTCCTATCATTTCCGCTGGTTTCTCAGCCACTTGGAAGAGGGTGTTGAAGTCGAAAACATCTCTGACCGGCGGACGGGATTTCAAATTGCGGGGCCCAAAGCCCGCGACGTCCTACAAGCCTGCACCCGCACAGACGTCACCGACATGAAGTTCCTTGATGTTTGGGAAATGACGGTTGGTCAAAGCAGCTGCATCGTGCAACGCGTCAGCTATACGGGCGATCTGGGGTTTGAGATTTATTGCGATCCGATGGACCAGCGCAGCCTTTGGGGTCACCTTTGGGCTGCGGGACAGCCCCACGGGATCACCCCTTTCGGGATGCGCGCGATGATGTCGTTGCGGCTCGACAAGTTCTTTGGGTCGTGGATGGCCGAATTTTCACCGGATTATACCGCGGCGGAAACGGGATTGGACCGGTTTATCAGCTTCAAGAAAAATACCGCGTTCATCGGACGCGCAGCCGCTGAAGCCGAACGCGCGACGCCGCCCGAACGGCAGTTGGTATCCTTCAAGGTCGCAGCGCAGGATGCTGATGTGCAAGGCTACGAACCGATCTGGCTGGAGGGAGCCGTGGTCGGGTTTTGCACCTCGGGCGGGTATTCGCACTTCTCGGGCACCTCGGTGGCGCTGGGGTTTGTGCCCCGCGGGCGGGCAGTCGAGGGGCTGGAAGTCGAGATCGAGATCCTCGGCCAGATGCGCCCTGCAACGTTGATCACGACACCCCTGTTTGACCCTGAGGGAACAGCGATGCGCGGCTGAAAATGATCCGTTTCACGGTATTACCTTCGGCACGCGCAGCGCCTAGACTGTCCGCATGACTTGCCATCACCTGCCCATCATCATCCTTGCCGCCGGTGCGTCCAGCCGGATGCGCGGGCGTGACAAACTGCTGGAAATTGTGGAAGGCGCGCCGTTGCTGCGACAACAGGCGTTAAAGGCGCGTGCTGCCACGACGGGTCCGGTACTGATCGCCCTGCCCGACTTTCCGCATCCCAGATATCAGGCGCTGGATGGTTTGGAAGTGCTGCTATTTGCAGTGCCCGATGCGGATGAGGGCATGAACGCCAGCCTGCGCCGCGCCTTTGCGGCCCTGCCAGCGGAAGCACCTTGTGCCATGGTATTGCTGGGCGATTTACCAGATGTGACAGCCGATGATCTGGCGAAAGTGGCCGGTGCCGTCGATCTTGACAGCGACCAGTTGATCTGGCGCGGGGCTACGCAAGACGGTGCACCGGGCCACCCGATCGTCTTTCACGCCGCGCTGTTTGACGCTTTTGCAACGCTCATCGGAGATAGCGGCGGACGCGAAGTGGTCACGCAAGCCAAGGGACGTGTGACCTTGGTACCTTTGCAAGGATCGCGCGCGCGCCGTGATTTAGATACGCCGGAAGAGTGGGCCGAATGGCGCAAGGAGCAGATGAGCTCCCCCTCCTAGCGCCCTGATTAGTTTGGCTTTTCCAGCATCAGCAAATGCGCCTCATGTGCCTTCAGCAAACGGCGCGCAGCTTCGTAGTTCCGCAATCCCCGCATGTCGACCAACTCGGGGAAGAGATCCAGAATTTCCTGCTTCTGGTCGCTTTTGATCCCTGCCATGGCCTGCTGACCGGGCAAAAAGCTTTCGGCCCACGTGCCATCGGCCAAAACCACCTCATGCGCGTCGAACATCATATGGATGTAGCTGACCTTGCTGACGGGCGCAGTTTCCACACCGTCAAGGCTGACCAGATGCTTCGCGGCCACCAGTACTTCGCTTTCGCCGAACATCACTTCGGCCAGTTCCGATGTGATCAACATCCGGTGGTTCGGGCTGACCATCATATCGCGTTGCGGCACCCCATCGCCCAAGGCACCAGCGCGGATCAGGATCGGGAAATACTGCGGCATCTGGTTGAGTTCGTGGCGATTCAGATTGCGCCGGCCAATCCAGCGCAATTCTTGCGGGCCATTGTCGCGGGTAAAGACCCGATCGCCAACCTTGAGTTGCTGCACAGGCTTTTCGCCGCGCTTCGTCGCAATCAAGGTACCGGGTGTGAAGCAGATGATGACCTCTTCGATTTCGGCATAGTTTGTGCGGCCAATGACATTGCCACCGCCGTCCAGAAATTCGATCCGGCCCTCTTCGGGCAGCCCCCGGATCAACCGGTAGGTCGAGCGGTCAATGCCCGTCAGATCAATGCGATCCACGTCCAAACCATCGGCATCTTCACCACCCAGAATTTGATGGTTACCGGCCCCATCGAATGTGAACAAATCGCTGTCATTGCCGCCGCGCACTTGATCGCCGCCAAGACCGGACACGATGGTGTCCTCGCCATCGCCCCCCAAAAGCGTGTCGTCGCCTGCGCCACCGTTCATCACATCATTGCCGGCACCGCCAAGCAGGGCATCCTGCCCCTGTCCCCCCAAAAGCGTATCGTCGCCTTCGCCGCCTTCGATGCTGTCATCCCCGTCTTCGCCAAGTAGGCTGTCGTCCCCGCCCTGACCAAAGATCACGTCCTGACCGGAGCCACCGAGAATGGTGTCATTGCCCGCTTCGATCGGGGTCACAACGGCGTCGTCGATCAAATCACCGGACAGGGTAAAACCCGACGGTGTAGATCGGGTTTCAAGCTCAAATTCGATGAATTCGCGGTTCTCGAATTGGGCAGAGAACCAGGCATCCTGATCGGCAGGCGAATTGCCTTCGGTGCCAGCTGCATTCGCCACGCCGCCGCCCTGTGTAACGTTCAATGACGTGTCTGCCGATGTGGCAAACGCGGTAAAGCTATCGGCATCCACGGTGACGGATTCCTGATCACCGACGCTGTTACGGTCCAGATCGTTGAAAGTAGCGGTGGAATTCAGGGCAACAGGATCACCGGTGACAGGGTCGAAAAACTCTAACCGGAAACGCGCGGTTTCGCCGACATAGCTGCGCGAGGCCCCGCGCCCGCTGTTCATCAGGATCTCAAAACCGTCGCCGCCGGTCAGATCAATCGGCATGTTTTCATCCGAAGTACTCACCAGTACCAGACGTCCCCAAACCGACGTGCCGTCCTCCAGCATTGCAACGTCACGGTAGACTGCGGAATCGCCGGGGTCTGCGCTGTTGCCTGTGTTGGCCTGACGGCTGTCATAGTCCAGTGTCACCGCGGAGGCGTCATTGCCCGGTGCCGTCCCAACGCCGGCATCGCCATAAAGCGTATCGTCGCCGCCCCCGCCCGAGACAAGATCATCGCCGCCTTCACCCGAAACAAGATCCTGACCACCGCCCGCGGTAATCTGGTCATCCTCAAAGGTGCCTTGCAGCGTGTCGTTATTTGACGTCCCGTTGATAATGGCCATGGCAGTAGCCCCCTTTTTCAGACGTGAGATTGCTCAGCTGCCAAAGCGGTCAGCGAAACAATTAACCAAGTTTTAGCCATGATTTCGTCAGAGTTTAAGGGGGAAATCCGTTTTGAAAGTCGCATTCGACGGATACTTAGACACAGAAATGTGAAACGCCGCGAAATTGTGCGCGCCTTAGAAACAGTGATCAGGCGCGGGGAAATTTTGGTTTTGTAAACGCAAATGAGCGGGGCAGTTTCCCGCCCCGCTCTGGTTGCTTGTCTAGGGTGATACGTCCCGGACAAAGCTGCTGCATATTCCTGACGCGCGATAGGCCCGCACGCCGTTATGTAATATCAGGGGGCCCCCGCCCCGTGCCAAATCTGTTTAGTCGGTGATCAGCTTGGCTTCGTGTTTTTTCAGCGCGCGGCGGGCAGATGCATAGCCCTCGACACCGGCTTTGGTTGCCAATTCCGGGAAGAGTTCCAGAATTTCCTGACGCTGCGCATTGCCGATTCCAGCCAGTGACATGTCACCGGGCTGGAAGCTTTCGGTCCACGCACCGTCCGACAGGATCACCTCGTGCTGGTCAAACATGACATGAATATACGTTGTGTGCGACACATCCACGATGTCCACGCCTTCCAGACCGGTCAGGTGTTTGGCCGCGACCAGAACCTCACGCTCTTCAAAATAAAGCGCGGTTTTGTCGTTGGCCACCAAGACGCGGTGGTTGGGTGACACCATCATGTCACGCTCGGGCAGATCGTTGCCCAAAGCCCCCTGACGGATCAGAACCGGTTTTAGATGTGCCGATTTATCCAGTTCGGCACCGGACATATCACGGGCCCCCACCCATCGGATGTCCTGAATGCCGTTGTCACGGGTGATCACACGGTCGCCAACTTCCAGTTCCTCGACCAGACGCTCGCCTTTCGGCGTGGCGATCTTGGTGCCCGGTGTGAAACAAGGGATAACAGTTTCGATTTCCTCAAACACCAAGCGGCCTGCGTCTGCGCCGTCGACGTCAAAGAAGTTGACCACCCCGTCTTCACGATCGTCAGAGGTATAGGTCACCTCAAGACGACCACCGTCAGGCGCGGATCCGCGTAGGTCCAGCGTGTCGTTATCAATAGGGCCGGAACCACCGTCAACGTTGTCACCTGCGCTTAAGTCTTCAAAGACGTCCTGACCGGCACCACCGTCCAAGATGTCATCACCGGTGCCACCG
Organism: Sulfitobacter geojensis; assembly: GCF_000622325.1. NCBI lineage: Bacteria > Pseudomonadati > Pseudomonadota > Alphaproteobacteria > Rhodobacterales > Roseobacteraceae > Sulfitobacter > Sulfitobacter geojensis. The sequence goes on along the minus strand of NZ_JASE01000005.1, from coordinate 2,112,152 downwards.
CGCAGGGTATCGTCACCCTGACCGCCTTGCAGGTTGTCGTCGCCGTCGCCGCCGTCCATCACGTCGTTCTCGCCGCCGCCGTCCAGCACATCGTCGCCGGTGCCGCCCATCAGCACATCATCATTGCGGTTGCCGCGCAGGGTGTCATCGCCGATGCCGCCTTCAAGCGTGTCTTCACCGGTGCCACTGTCAATCGTGTCATTGCCCTGACCGCCCAACAGTGAGTCATCGCCCGACTCGCCGCGGATGGTGTCGTCGTCGATCTGACCATCGATGGTGTCATTACCTGACCCACCGGACAGGCTGTCACCGTCATCAGCCCCAAAGATCACATCGTCGCCCGCGCCGCCATTAACCACGTCGCGGCCGTTGTCGGGGTTGCGATCCGGTGAGAAACCACCGGTGTCTTCATCCGTTATGTCCAGCAAATCGCCAACACCATCGGGATCGTTTCCGGCATAGATGGTATCATCGCCGCCGCCGCCAAATATGGTGTCGTTGCCTTCACCACCAACGATACGGTCGTCATCAAGTCCACTGTCCACAAAGTCGTCGTCGATGCCTGCGTCGATCACATCCTCGCCGATGCCACCTATGATGGTGTCACGGTCGTCGCCCGTTGTGATGGTGTCGTTGCCCGCACCGCCGATCACGGAATCGCGGTCGTTTTCCGGATCATCATCCCCGTCAAAGCCCAACGCATCTGTTGGCGCATCGGGATACCCCCGATCAGGGGCCAGATCGGGACCGGAGGTGTTGATCACATCGTCGCCTTCACCGCCGACAACGGTATCGTTGCCGTCTTCGCCAAGGATGCTGTCGTCGCCCGTTCCACCGTCGATATAGTCATCGCCGAGCCCGGCTTCGACTGTGTCACTGCCGTCGCCCGCGCGGATAATGTCATCGTTGGGTTCCTGACCCGGGATGATTGCATCTTCGTTGTCGACAAGGTCGCCGTCAGGATCGCCCAGATAATCAGGATCAATGAGGTCATCCCCAGTCGTACCATCAACGATACCGTCACGACCGCCCGGGGCGGCCACATTCACGATCAGCGTGCCTTCGTCGGTCAGCGCTTCGGGGTCGCCTTCGGGGCGGTCCGAAATCGTATAAGTGATTTCGGCCGGTCCGGTGAACCCGTCGGTTGGCGTGAAGGTCAGCGTGCCATCATCATTGATGATGACATCGCCGTCAGGCGTGGTCGCGGTGACAACACGCAGCGGATCTTCGTCCACATCCGTGTCATTGGCCAGAACCAGAATATCCTCGATCGGCGTGTTGTACGGCGTGCCTATCACATCGTCGCCCGCAACCGGTGCATCGTTCACTGGCGTGACGTCGATCACATGCTCTGCACTATCCGCACCGCCATTGCCATCGGAAATCGAATAGCTGATCGTCGCAGGACCTGTGAAATCGGTGGCGGGTGTGAAGGTGACCGTGCCGTCGCCATTGTCCAGCAGCGTACCTTGATCAGCAGGCACCGATGCCCCGACAACCGTTAACGTGTCGCCATCCACGTCACTGTCGTTATCAAGCAGATCGACCGTGATCGGTGTTTCCTCGGCCGTTGTGTCGGTGTCATCGTTTGCCACGGGCGCGTCGTTGACCGGCGTCACATCAACGACATGAACGGCGGTTGCTTCCGCGCCATCGGGGTCCGCAATTGTGTAGGTCACTGTCGCTTCGCCGTTGAAATCAAGCGCTGGCGTAAAGGTTGCAGTGCCGTCGTCGTTATTCACCACAGTGCCCTGTTCCGCAGGCACAGAAACGGCCGTCACCGTCAATAGGACGCCATCCGGATCACTGTCGTTGTCGACAAGATCCAGCACAACGGCTGTGTCTTCGTCGGTTGTGGCTGCGTCGTCGACGGCGATCGGTGCATTGTTCGCGGGGGTTCCTGAAACGGTGACGGTATGTTCAGCGCTGTCCTGCAAACCTTCTTCGTCTTCAATGGTGTAGCTGACTGTCGCCACGCCGGTAAAACCATCCGCAGGGGTAAATGTGACAACACCATCAACCGGCGCGCTCACAGTGCCCTGATCAACCGGCACAGTTGCGCTGACCACTGTCAGCGCATCGCCATCCACATCGCTGTCATTGGCCAGCAGGTCCACATCTATCGCTGTATTCAGGTCGGTTTCATCGCTGTCGTCTACAGCATCCGGTGCATCGTTGACCGGGTTCACGGTAACCGTCACCGTGCCGGGTGTTTCGGCGCCGGATGGGTCAGCAGCGGTATAGGTGATCGTAGTTTCACCGTTGAAATCAGGATTCGGCGTAAAAATCAGTTCGTTGTCAGCGGTGATTTCAACCGTGCCGTCCGGGCTGGTCGCTTCGGTCACTTGCAGCGTATCACCATCAGGATCGCTGTCGTTGTCCAACACGTCGATGGGATCAGACGCGGTGTCCTCATCGGTTTCCGCTGTATCGGGGGCCGTGACCGGCGCGCTGTTGCCCGCGTCATCAGCGACCGTCACAACATGTTCAGCACTGTCAGACAGTCCGGCGGCGTCTTCGATGGTGTAGCTGATGGTCGCATCCCCCGTGAATCCATCCGCAGGGGTGATCAGCGCAGTGCCGTCACCATTGTTCAAAACCGTGCCTTGGTCGACCGGAACAGAAACCGACGTGACCGTCAGAATATCACCTTCGGGCAGATCAACATCGGTATCGTTCGCCAGCAGATCAACAGTGACCGGCGTGTTGAAATCGGTGGTATCCACATCGTCAACCGCGTCAGGCGCATCATTGACGGGGTTTACAAGCACGGTCACTTCGCCGGTGTCGGAATTGCCGGCAGGGTCCGTCACGGAATAGGTAAACGTCGTCTCGCCATTGAAGTCCGGGTTCGGCAAGAAGGAAACCGTACCGTCCCCCAAATCCGTGACAGTGCCATCCGCGCTGACAAAGTCGCCGATCACCAGATCGTCGCGCAGGTCGTTCGGGTCGGTGTCATTACCCCGCAAGTCGATGATTACTGCGCTGTCCTCGTCTGTTTCGCCGCTGTCGTCCACCGCTGTCGGGCCTTCGTCAACAGGCAGTTTGTCATCAAAAACAAGGTTGTCCACTGCGCCGGATCCTTCAAAGCGGACCTCCAGACGCGATACGTCGTCAACGCCTAAACCAACGGTGCGTTCGCCGCCATCTTCGGTCGGCTGTACGAAATGTTCGTCGATGACCCCGCCGTCCGCGTCGTAAAAGATCATCGAGGTACCGTCGCCGCTGGTCTCTTCGATGTCCTTGAACGTCAGAGACTTGATAAATGACGGTTCGTTAAAATCGAAAAAGAGGCTGCCACCGGCGTCATTGTCGTCTGGGTCACTGCTGTCGCCGTCTTCGGAAATGATCAGCACGCCGTCTAATGTGTCAGAGGCCAGATCCGTATCATCCCCCGTCGGGTTGTTGGTGTCGAACAACATCGCCTGCCCCGAACCGCCCGTCGCGGAAACGGTCACGCCCTGCGTGGTCGCATATTCGTCGTCAATAACTGTACCGGCTGCGAAAGCGTTGAAATCAAGTGTACGGATCATTGAGGGGTCTCCTGGGCGTTGTTGCGCGCGGCGCGCAACGCGGCCGATCTGGAAGTTGGTGCGGAAAGGTTCGGTGCGATGATGGAGGAACGCGACCGAATGACGGTCACTTTGGTGCTCGATTGTCTTGGCACAAGGATCATTTTCACTCCATTCAAACTCAAAATCGCTTGAGGACACTGCGCACAGGTTCAGGCAACACACACAAAACACGCCAAACTATTGGCACACCAAACTACACGGGGAGTACTGCATAAGGCAGCGCACAGCCGGACACAGGATGTCCGGCAGCTACATTAATACGAACGCGCAAAGCGCGGCGTACACATGTCTCCCGCATCAGCAGCGATGCGTGATCGTGTGGCCGCCCCAGACCTAAAAACAATGCCCCCCAGTTGGGCAAGACCATAGTTACCTGTCTCAAATGGTCCAACAAAGGGAAAAATGTCGGGAAAATGTCAGGGACGTGAATTGTCGCCCCAAATGTCCACTGTGTTAACGCATTTGGTGAAGGCCGCGAAGCAAGCGATTGTTTCCAAATTGAATTTAACGAAATTGAGGATTACCCATATAAATAGGTATCTTGGTTACTCTACTACCGAAACAATTAAATTAAAAAATGGTTAACTGTTCAGAAAACCGGAACAATGGGACGGATCAATGAGGCGAAATATCCCCGCCCTATTAACGCCATGATTGTGGGCGGTCTGTTGCGCTATAGGAACCAATCCGCCTAAATCCGTCAGACTGATGCCGGTATGCCTGAGCAAAAGTCGAAATTAAATCGAATCGCCCTGAAGTTGTTTACCGTCTGAATTCGCGAATTTGCGGCCTTCCCAAAGCGGCATTTTGGGGTCGGCAACACCGCCGCGCCGATGCCCTCCATCACGACAATCATCTACCCGCCGGTAGGGTTACGGCCTGAAAGTCATAACAAACAAAATATCAGCAAAAACACAGCGCCTTGAAAAACGAGTACCGCAACGATCTACCAAGGGTGCGTAAAAACTGGCGTTTCAAAAATCGGTGTCTGGTTTTTTGAACCAGTTGGTACCCGTGGCCGGACTTGAACCGGCACGCATTGCTGCATCAGATTTTGAATCTGACGTGTCTACCATTCCACCACACGGGCACTGTTCGGACCTGCTACAAAGGGTTGCGCGATTCGACAAGGGCTAACGTAGATCACGGTGAGTTAAGTGGATTTCACGGGTCTTGGCCGCAGCAGGGTTAGCAGCCTTGTGATGCCTGCCCGCGTGCGAGTTCTTCTTTGTCGACATAGAGTGCGCCGGGTACTTTAGGTTGCCGATGGGTGCGGATGATCGCGGATTTATTGGCAAAGCACCTGCAGTTCACGGCGTCAGGCTGTTTGCGACAGAACGCCAGCTCCTCGCTTAAGGCGGCGTTGAATTCTGCCTCGTTCAGGCCAGACGACCCGCTGTTCCCGCCGGATGTGAGCGGCGGCAACTGAAAAACACCAAACACCACGACTGCGCCCGCAATGATCATGAAAAACAGAATACGAAAGTTATATTGCATCCAAGTTGCCCTTTGTTGGGCGAGCCATAACAGGCAAGTATTAAGGTGCTATTGAGCGCCGCAATTGCGATCGGCCCTGCTGATACGCGCGCAGCGTTGCGCATTTACCGCAGGCCCTGCCCCGGCTGCCTGAACACGCACACTTGACCCCGCTGGTCCGGTATGGTGTTGCAGGACAACTTGAGTGAGCAGCACAGATGTTAAAACGCCTCTACGACTGGACCCTTGGCCTTGCGCAACACCCCCACGCCCTTTGGGCGTTGGCGATTGTCGCGTTTGTGGAAAGTTCGTTCTTTCCGATCCCGCCTGACATCATCATGATCCCGATGATCATCGCGCGGCCTAACCGCGCCTTTGTGATCGCCGGTGTGGCGCTGGTGGCATCTGTGCTGGGCGGCTTGCTTGGCTATGCGATCGGGGCCTTTGCCTATGAAACGATCGGTCAACCGATGCTGGCCTCCCTGGGTAAGGCCGACGCAATGGAAGCATTCGCTGCGCGTTTTAATGGCGTGGGCTTTTGGGCGGTGCTGGCGGCGGGTGTGACGCCCTTTCCCTACAAGGTCATCACCATCATGTCGGGCTGGACGGCAATGCCACTGGGCACCTTTATCGTGACGTCGATCCTTGCGCGGGGGTTACGGTTCTTTATCGTCGCCTTGTTGTTGTGGAAATTTGGCGCACCAATCCGTGATTTCATCGAAAAGCGTCTGGGCCTGATGTTCACCCTGTTTGTACTTCTGCTGATTGCAGGGTTTGCTGTGGTAAAACTGATATGACTCGCAAAACATTGATATTGCTCGCGACCTTTGGGTCCGCCGCCCTGCTTTTGGGGGCATTCGGTTTCCAACACATCGGCGGGCTGGCACCCTGCAAGATGTGCCTGTGGCAACGCTGGCCGCATGCGGCGGCGATCCTGATCGGGGGGGCGGCCCTCATGGGCGGGCCGCGTATGCTGGCGTGGTTGGGGGCCTTGGCCACGGCAACAACCGGCGCAATCGGGGTGTATCATGCCGGCGTCGAATGGGGCTGGTGGCCTGGTCCGACGTCTTGCAGTGGCGGCGGTGCCGACCTTGGTGCGATGGACGGCGGTGCGCTGCTGGCGCTCGACACGCCGACCGGCGTTGTCATGTGTGATGAAATCGTCTGGCAGCTGTTGGGCCTGTCGATGGCGGGCTGGAACGCCGTTATCGCCTTCGGGCTTACGGCCCTTTGGATCATGGCGGCGCGGCGCGGCTAAACCGCCTTTCGGGTCTTGAGCAGCAGGTTGGTTTCGCTGGCCACGATCCCGTCAAGTCGCCGGATGCGCGTCAACACCTCGTCAAATGCCTCGAGTGTCGCTGTGCCGATCTCGACGATGACATCCCAACGACCGTTGGTCGAATGCACCGCCCGCACCTCTGCGAAACCACTTAACTGACGGGTGATACGTTCCGTCCCGCGCCCTTCAATCCCGATCATCATCAATCCGCGGACCGGATCACGCATCACATCGGCGCGGGTCAATACCGTAAACCCGACAATTTCGCCCCGCTCCTGAAGCCGCGCAATCCGCGCGCGCAAGGTCGTGCGCGAGGTATCGAGCACATGGGCCAGATCCGAAAGCGGCATGCGCGCGTCATGACGCAAGGCGGCAATAATGCGGTTATCCAAATCGTCCAAAATATACTCCAATACGATCAATTTACCCCCAATACGGCCAAATCACCCGATTGTCGATTGTCATTACCGCCAGTTAAACCAAATCAACCATAGATAAAGGAATCTTCCCATGTCCCAATCCCCCTGCATTCTGATCGGCTGCCCCATGGACAGCGGCAAGCGCCGGCAAGGGTGTTTGATGGGTCCTGACGCCTATCGCACAGCGGGTCTTGTGCAGGCGCTACGCGATCTGGGCCATCCGGTTGAGGACCGCGGCAACGTCACACCCGCGCCTTTCACCGCAAAGGATCACCCGAAAATCGTAGCGCTTGAAGAAACCATCGCCTGGACAACGGCCCTTGCCGAAGCATCGCAGATGGCCATGCCCGACGGCGTCCCGATCTTTATGGGTGGGGATCACGCGCTGTCGCTCGGTACCGTTCTGGGCGTCGCGCGTCATGCCAAATCCGTAGACCGCCCGCTGTTTGTTCTGTGGCTGGATGCGCACACAGATTTTCATACGCCACAAACCACCGACAGCGGCAATTTGCACGGCACACCGCTGGGTTATGTCACCGGGCGCGACGGGTTTGACGGGTTTCCTGTCGTCGACACCCCCGTTCCGCAGGAAAACATCGCCATCATCGGATTGCGTTCGGTCGACGCTGCCGAACGCGCGGCGCTGCAAGACACGGATGTCACCTATGTCGACATGCGCGAGATCGACGAAAGCGGCATTGCAAAACCCTTGTCTGCGTTCCTTGCCAAGGTCGCGGCGGCCAACGGGTTGCTGCATGTTTCACTGGATGTGGATTTCCTTGACCCTTCCGTTGCGCCCGCCGTCGGGACCACTGTGCCGGGCGGGGCCACCGTCCGCGAGGGGCATCTGGTGATGGAAATGCTGCACGATTCAGGTCTCATGACCTCCCTTGATCTGGTCGAGCTTAATCCGTTTCTGGATGAACGTGGCCGCACTGCAACCCTGATGGTCGACCTGACTGCATCGGCCTTTGGCCGCCGCGTTTTCGATCGCCCAACCCGCGCATACTAAAGGATATTCTTATGACAAACCTCAAACCGTCGTCCAAGGCGCTGGTGCCTTTTGTCTCTGTCGATCACATGATGAAACTGGTGCATCACGTTGGAATCGAAGAGATGTTGCGCGGCATCGCTGACTATATCGAAACCGATTTCAAACGCTGGGAACTGTTTGACAAGACACCGCGCGTGGCCAGTCATTCCGAGAGCGGCGTGATCGAATTGATGCCGACCTCGGACGGCGATGTTTACGGGTTCAAATATGTGAACGGCCATCCTTCCAACACGGCGGACGGCCTGCAAACGGTCACGGCCTTTGGCCTGCTGGCGGATGTGGCGTCCGGCTATCCTGTCCTGTTGAGTGAAATGACCCTGCTGACGGCGCTGCGCACGGCGGCGACATCTGCCTTGGTTGCGCGGGTGCTTGCCCCGAAAAACGCCAAGGTCATGGCGATGATCGGCAATGGCACGCAGTCGGAATTTCAAAGTCTCGCCATGAAAACCATCGTCGGCATCGAGGAAGTGCGTCTTTATGACATCGACCCTGCGGCAACTGCGAAATGCGCCGCGAACCTTGCAGGGCTAGGTCTGCGCGTGACCTCCTGCGAAAGCGCACAAGACGCGATGGAAGGCGCGCAGATCATCACCACCTGCACCGCGGACAAGCAGTATGCCACCATCCTGACCGACAATATGGTCGGCGCAGGCGTGCACATCAATGCCATCGGCGGGGATTGCCCCGGCAAGACGGAACTGGCACCTGCGATCCTGCGCCGCGCTGAAATCTTTGTGGAATACCCTGAACAGACGCGGATAGAGGGCGAGATCCAGCAGATGGATGCCGATCACCCCGTCACGGAATTCTGGGAAGTGCTGACCGGTGCCGCCAAGGGGCGCACGGACGACAAACAGATCACCTTGTTTGACAGTGTCGGCTTTGCAATCGAGGATTTTTCGGCGCTGCGCTATGTGCGCGACCGCATTGCCGATACGGGGCTGTTTCACCCGCTTGATCTGCTGGCTGATCCCGACGATCCGCGCGATCTGTTCGGCATGGTGCAGCGGGCAAAACCCTAGGGTTTACGGGGGCGTGTGACGTCATGGCCATAGAGCCAGTTGAACGCCCCCAACATCTTTGACGGCGCAAGGCGACTGCCGAGTTTGAGACCGAGATGGGCAAGGCTTCGCATCGGTCCGGCACGCATGTGATAGCGCTGCGCGTTCTTTTCCGCCGCGCCGATCACCCGCCGGACCCGCGCCTCGCGGCGCTGTTGATAGCCGGCTAGCCAGTCACCCTGCCCGTGCATGGCCTGATCCGCGAGGACCCACGCATCTTCCAAGGCCATATTCGCCCCTTGGGCCAAAAACGGAAGTGTCGGATGGGCGGCGTCCCCCAGCAAAGCCACGCCTTGCTGCTGCCAGACGGACGCCACCGGATGCAAATGCAACCCCCAAAGCGTCACATGCTTAACGGCATTGATCATCCGCGCCGCATCGCCGCCAAAACCCGAAAAGGCGTTTTTTACATTGGACGGATCATCCGCATGGTGCCAACCTTCGGCCGCCCAACCGTCGCGTTCTTCTACCGCCACCAGATTAATCAACCGGCCTCCCCGCAAGGGATAGCTGACCAGATGCCGGCCCGCGCCCATATGCACCTGCGCCGCGGGCGGATGGTTGATTTCATTGGGCACCACAGCGCGCCACGCCACCTGACCGGAAAACACCGCCCTATCGGGTCCATTCAATGCGGGCCGCGCCACTGAATGAATCCCATCCGCGGCCACCACAAGTTCGGCGCGGCGTGTGCTGCCATCGGTCATCTGGACCTGCGGCACCTTACCGGGGCGAATGCTGGCAACCTGCGCGCCCATTTCAAAGGTCACGTTGGCCCGTTTCGCGGCCCCCGCCAGAAGGTCAATCAAATCAGTCCGATGCACAAAATAGTAGCGTTGTGTCTTTGGCAACCGGTCCAACGGCAACCGTGCCACCTCTGCGCCATTTGCAAAATCACGCAACACCACGGCCTGCCCCTGCACGGCCTCTTTGGTGCGCAGCCCGGCTTCCAGTCCAAGGGCCCGCAGAACCGCAAGGCCATTCGGGCTGACCTGCAACCCTGCCCCCACTTCGCGCAGGGCGTTGGCCTGTTCCAACACGGTGACGGCAACCCCGCCGCGCGCCAATGCCGCCGCGACCGCCAGCCCACCGATCCCGCCGCCCACGACAACTGCGTTTGAAATATTCATGCAAGCCCCTTCACACAGAAACGCCGGAGACGAAGCTCCGGCGTTTTCTTATTCGACACATCAGGAAAGTGATCAATCGTCGCGATGCACCTTTTCGCGCCGCTCGTGTTTTTCCTGCGCTTCAAGGCTCATTGTCGCAATCGGACGGGCGTCCAGACGCTTGAGCGAAATCGGATCCCCTGTCACAGAGCAATAGCCGAACTCACCTTCGTCGATGCGGCGCAACGCAGCGTCGATCTTGGACACCAGTTTGCGCGCCCGGTCGCGGGTCCGCAATTCCAGCGCGCGGTCGGTTTCTTCTGAAGAACGGTCGATCACGTCAGGAATATTGCGGGTACCATCCTGCAAAGATTCGATAGTGTCGCGACTGCCCTCCATTAATTCGGTCTTCCAGTTCATCAATTTACGTCTGAAATATTCAAGCTGACGGTCGTTCATGAAAGGTTCATCTTCGGCCGGTGAATAATTATCAGGCAGGAAAACTTCCTGTTTCATATCATACCCCTCAACTGTTTTCGTTTCTGGCATACGAGACCTCTCTCCCCGAGATCGCCCCCAATGACGCTGCGTCTATCTTAGCCTCTTAGAATTGTCACTACACAATCACTTTGATTTTTGGTTAAAGGCATTTGTCCACGTCCATAATCAGAAGGTTGAAAAGTAACATGAAATTCCAAGGCACCGCTGATTATGTCGCAACCGACGATCTGACAATTGCTGTGAACGCCGCTGTCACGCTGGAACGCCCGCTGCTGGTCAAGGGCGAGCCCGGCACCGGCAAGACCGAACTGGCCAAGCAGGTTTCCGCAGCCTTGGGTTTGCGGATGATCGAGTGGAACATCAAATCCACGACCCGCGCGCAGCAGGGTCTTTATGAATATGATGCCGTCAGCCGGTTGCGCGACAGCCAGCTGGGTGAAGAGCGGGTGCACGACGTGGCCAACTATATCCGCAAGGGCAAGCTTTGGGAGGCTTTCGAGGCCGATGAAAAGGTTGTTCTGCTGATTGATGAAATCGACAAGGCAGATATCGAGTTCCCTAACGATCTTCTTCAAGAGCTTGATAAGATGGAGTTTTTCGTCTACGAAACAGGCGAGATGGTCAAGGCCGCAAACCGCCCGATCGTGATCATCACCTCCAACAATGAAAAAGAATTGCCCGACGCCTTTTTGCGCCGCTGCTTTTTCCACTACATCCAGTTCCCCGATATGGACACGCTGAAAAAGATCGTCGAGGTGCATCACCCGAAGATCAAAGAAAGCCTGCTGACCACGGCATTGACGCAGTTTTACGAAATCCGCGACCAACAAGGTCTTAAGAAAAAACCGTCAACCTCCGAAGTATTGGATTGGCTTAAACTGTTGTTGGCCGAAGATATGGATGCCGCTGATCTAAAGAAAGACGGCGCTTCGGCCCTGCCGAAACTGCACGGTGCCCTGCTGAAAAACGAGCAGGACGTGCATTTGTTCGAGCGGCTGGCCTTCATGGCCCGTGGCGGGCGCTGATCCGTCAAAAGCAACGCAGTATCGACAATGAGATGCAAAACACCGCCATCTGTGGGGTGTTTGCAACTCACCCGCGCGCTATCGGGTTTGGCGTTCAGCTCTGAATACCGCCTAACCATCTAGAATTGCGGCGTTATTTTGACACCGCCCGAAATTCTCGTTTAAATTGAATTCACGCTGCCCTATTTCGCCCTATTTGCCCCAAATTTGCCTTAATTGCTCCCTACTAAGGTCCTGATGGAAGGCGAAAAGACTGGAAATCCAAACGTCCAAAAAGGACAGGCAGGCAGTTATGATGATCAGTTCGGCACCTTGCGTGCGCTATAATGGTGTGCGTTCTGCACGTCGCTTTCCGGTAAAACCCTCTGTTGTCGGTTTTTTTCTGTGAGAGCGCGCACAGTACTGCCGCTGGTCCTGCTGTTGAATGCCTGTGTGCCCGCCTCGCAGCATGACGTTGCTACCCGCGCAAATTTCGCCGACAGCTCGCTGCCTCCGATGAAAAGCTTTGCCTCAAGCGTGCCGAGTGCACCTGTGCGTTCAAACAACGATCTGGCGCTGGATTTCATCGAACTGTCTTTCCAGATGGAAAGCGGTCGCAGATTGCCCGTTCTGACGCGATTTGAAACGCCGATCACCGTGCGCGTCACTGGCAACCCGACATCGACCCTCGGGCCTGATTTGAGCCGCCTGATCTCGCGACTGCGCAGTGAGGCGCGGATTGATATTAGCCAGACAACTGCACCTGATGCCAACATCACCATTCAGGCCGTCAGCCGCGCTGAAATCCGCAACGTGCTCCCGCAGGCCGCCTGTTTTGTCGCGCCCAACGTGTCGTCACTTGCCGAATACAGCAAAGCCCGCCGCAAGCCGCAAACCAACTGGACCCTGCTGCAAAAACGCGAACGCCTGTCGATTTTCCTGCCCAATGATTCAAGCCCGCAAGAAGTCCGCGATTGTTTGCACGAAGAACTGGCGCAGGCGCTTGGCCCGCTGAATGACCTTTATCGCTTGCCCGACAGTGTGTTCAATGATGACAACGTGCATACCGTTCTGACCGGTTTCGATATGCTGATCCTGCGCACCTATTACGATCCGGCACTGCGCTCGGGCATGTCCCGTGGACAGGTTGCCGCCGCCCTGCCCGGCATTCTGGCGCGCACCAACCCGCGCGGCGTGAACAAGCCCGCCCGGTACGCCACGCGCACCCCGCGTGAATGGAGCAAAGCGGTACAAACCGCCCTTGGCCGGTCGATTTCTTTTGAAGGGCGCACCGCCTCCGCAAATGAGGCCATTCGGATCGCCACGGCTATGGGCTGGCAGGACCACCGTCGCGCATTTGCGCATTACGCCATGGGCCGTGTCATGCAAACCACCGATCCAGCGCTGGCGCATCGCCACTATATCGAGGCCGAGCGCTATTACGCCAACACCCCCGGCACCACATTGCACCGTGCCTATGTCGCCACACAGCTGTCAGCCTATGCGATTACGCGCGGCGATGGCGGCACAGCCCTGCGGCTGATCGCCCCACATATCAACACCGCAAAAGCCAGTGAAAACGCGGCCTTGCTCTCTACCTTGCTGTTGTTGCGCTCCGAAGCGCTGGAACTGGAAAACCGCCACGCAGAAGCGCGTAGCGTCAGACTGGACAGCATCGGCTGGGCGCGATACGGCTTTGGTCCAGACTGGGCAGTGCGGGCCAAGCTGCGCGAGATTGCATCGCTGAACCCGCTTAAAGGATAAGCTGCCCGAAGGGCAAAGCGGGGTCACGCATGATCGTCATCATTCTAGGTATCATCGGCGCAGTTCTGGGCGGTTTCACTGCCCGCAAACGCGGCGGCAATCGCAAGGATATCGCGCAATATGCTGCCGGTTACGCCATGGCGTTCATGATCGTCGGCATGGTGTTGACGGTTGTTGTGGACCGCTTTTTGTTGGCCGCCTGATGTTTTTACCCTTCTTCGATCAGCTGCGTGCACACAAAGTTCCCGTTTCCATGCGCGAATTTCTGGCGTTTCTTGACGGTATGGCGGCGGGCATCGCAACCTATGACGTCGAGGCGTTCTATTACCTTGCCCGCGTTGCGATGGTCAAAGACGAACGCAACATCGACAAGTTTGATCAGGCTTTTGCTGCCGCCTTTAAAGGCTTGGAAAACATCAGCTTGGACGACGTTCTTGAAGCGGTTGAAATCCCGAAAGACTGGCTTGAAAAGATGGCTGAAAAGCATCTTTCGCCCGAAGAGAAGGCCGAGATAGAGGCCGCTGGCGGTTTTGACAAGCTGATGGAGACGCTGAAGAAACGGCTAGAAGAACAAAAGGGCCGTCATCAGGGCGGCAACAAATGGGTCGGCACAGCCGGCACATCGCCGTTCGGTGCCTACGGTTACAACCCCGAAGGGGTTCGGATCGGTCAGGATGAATCGCGCCACCAGCGGGCCGTGAAGGTCTGGGACAAGCGTGAATTCAAGAACTTGGACGACACCGTTGAACTGGGCACGCGCAACATCAAGGTCGCCCTGAAACGTTTGCGCCGTTGGGCGCGTGACGGGGCGGATGAAGAGCTGGACCTAGGCGGCACCATTCGCGCAACGGCCGAACATGGCTATCTTGACGTGAAAACCCGCCCTGAGCGGCGCAATGCCGTTAAGGTGTTGTTGTTTCTTGATATTGGCGGGTCAATGGACCCGCATGTGAAGGTCGTCGAAGAACTGTTTTCGGCTGCTAAATCCGAATTCAAACACATGGAACACTTCTATTTTCACAACTGCCTTTACGAAGGTGTGTGGAAAGACAACCGCCGCCGCTGGGACCAGCAGATGGAAACCCATGAGGTGCTGCGCACCTACGGCCCAGATTACAAATGTATTTTTGTGGGGGATGCGTCGATGTCCCCTTACGAGGTGGCCTACCCCGGTGGCGCGAACGAACATTGGAACGCCGAAGCGGGATCCACGTGGTTGGCCCGTGCACGCGATCAATGGACAAGCAACCTGTGGATCAATCCGGTTCCCGAGAAATATTGGCCCTACACCCAATCCATCGCAATGATCCAAGAGATATTCGGCCCTCAAGCGATGGTGCCAATGACCCTTGAAGGGCTGTCGCGTGGGATCAAAGAGCTGACGCGCTGAGCGGCGTGTATCTTGTGGGGGCATATATCACGGCGCTTGCCTATCGCGCGACCGTGCCCATATTGATCTTATGATCCGTATTCTGCCTATCCTGCTTGCCCTTGCGTATGGCCTTGCGATGTATCGCTTTTCCGCGTGGCGCACCGCGCGTGAACTCGATGCACGTTCGACCGTTCTGGCCGATCCGGCACTGAAAGACATGAGCGACAGATTGGCCCGTGCGCTGGACCTTCCCAGGATCAAGGTTCACATCTATGAAATCGAACCCGTGAACGGGTTGGCGGCACCAGACGGGCGCATTTTCATCACCCGCGGGTTTTATAACAAGTTTCACAAGGGCGAAGTCAGCGCCGAAGAACTGGCCAGCGTGATCGCGCATGAGCTGGGGCATGTCGCCTTGGGCCATTCCCGCCGCCGGATGATTGATTTTTCAGGTCAAAACGCGATCCGCACTGTGTTGGCGATGGTGCTGGGCCGTTTCATTCCTTTCGCTGGCGTGTGGATTGCAAATATGCTCACCACGCTGCTGGCTGCGCGTCTGTCACGCGGTGACGAATACGAGGCGGACGCCTATGCTGCTGCGCTGTTGACCAAGGCCGGTATTGGCGTGGCCCCCCAGATTTCCCTGTTCAAAAAACTGGAGGCGCTGACCCAGTCCAACTCAGGCAGCGCGCCTGCATGGTTGCTGAGCCATCCTAAAACGGAAGAACGCGTCAAAGCATTGCAAATGCTCCAGAAACGTTGGAACAGCTAGGCCGGTAGGTCAGGATTGACGCGGTGGGGACAACGCCTTGGCCAAGCGCGGCAGACGCGCCTTTTTAAGCAAGGCGCGCAATTCCCAATGCTTGCCGGACAGGGTGCGGGCCGTTTCCAATACATCATTTGCTGCTTGCGCAATCACCTGCGGGTGGTCCTGCCAAAGCTGGTGCAGATAGCTGTCGGGATCGACACGGATCAAATCCTGTTCGGCCAGAATATCGCGGGGAAAATCCTTGGCGTTCAAGGTCATGATCATGTCGGCACTGGCATCCACTGCCACCGCCAGCACATGTATATCGTTCTCATCAGGCAGCCATAAACGTTGTCCGATTTGCGGCGCGGCGGGGCGTTCAGCATCGGGCCACGCCGCGCGCAGCATGGCGATTTCGCTGCGCGCCTGCATTTCGCCCATCGGGCCAAGCTTGATCGCCGCGCGCGCCCATTCTTCCAGTATCCGTTCGGACCAGACCGGCCGGAACAGCCCTGCTTTGGCCGCCCCCATCACCACTTCGCGCATCACTGTCGGATACAATACGCAAGCGTCGATCAGGATGCGCGGCCCCATCAAAGGCGGAAGAACAGCGATTTGAGATAGCCGCTTTCGGCCAGTTGCGGCAGCTGCGGATGGTCGGCGCCTGCAAAGCCCGTGTGCAGCAGAATACCGCGCCGCCCTGCCCGTCCGATGCCGCGCACGGATGCAGTGCGAAACGCCGTCAGATCGGCCGCATGGGAACAGGAACACAGACCCAAAATCCCGTTTTCAGCCACCAAAGGTGCGGCCAAGCGTGCAATGCGTTCATAGGCACGCAATCCGGCTTCGAGCGCTTTTTTGGACGGCGCAAAGGAAGGTGGATCGCAAATCACCACATCGAACTCCGCACCTTCGCTGCGCAGAGCAGCCAATGTGTCAAAGGCATCGCCGTGCCGCACACTGAACTTGTCCTGCATCGACATGGCGGCTGCCCCTTGGGCGGCGAGGTCCAGCGCCGGTGCAGAACCGTCGACGGCCATAGCGCTTTGCGCCCCCGCGGCCAATGCC
The DNA here is from genome assembly GCF_000622325.1 of Sulfitobacter geojensis. Classification (NCBI taxonomy): domain Bacteria; kingdom Pseudomonadati; phylum Pseudomonadota; class Alphaproteobacteria; order Rhodobacterales; family Roseobacteraceae; genus Sulfitobacter; species Sulfitobacter geojensis. The sequence continues at coordinate 2,095,722 of NZ_JASE01000005.1, read as the reverse complement.
GCCAGAGAAAACCCGCCAACATGGGAAAACACATCCAGTACACGCAAGCCGCGCGTCATATTCGCGGCAAAGGCATGGTTGGGGCGTTGATCGTAAAACAGACCGGTTTTCTGGCCGCCTGTAAGGTCCGCCATATAGGTCGCGCCATTCATCGGCACAGGCAACGGGCCGTCAGGCACGGCACCGGCCGTCACGCCTGAAACATCGTCCAGACCTTCAAGGGTGCGCGTGCGCCCGCCTGCGTTTTTCAACACGTTGGCGACGCCAGTCACCGCGACAAGCGCCGCACTCAACATCTCCATCCGCGCATCAGCCCATGCTGCATTGGGTTGCACCACACAGGTATCCCCGAAACGGTCGATGATCACACCGGGCAGACCATCCGCTTCGGCGTGGATCAGGCGGTAATACGGGGCGTCAAAAAGCTGCGAACGCAGGGCAAGCGCGCGGGAGATCTTGTCTTCGAACCATGCCTGATCAATCACGGTTTCGGGATCCGCGTCCAGCATCCGGCCAATGATCTTGGAGTTGGGGTTCATCGCAACCAACCCCAAGGGCTGGCGTTCTGCATCTTCCAGACGGGCCAGCGTACCGGGGGCAAGGTTCTTGGTGCGCCGGTCCACGACCATCTCGTTGGCATAGACCCAAGGCGCGCCGAAGCGGATGGCACGGGCGTTGGCCTTGGGCATCATCCGAACGGTCGGCAGGGCGGCAGGTGCCGTGGCAGTTGCGGGATCGTCGTTTGCGGGTGGGGTGTGGGGCGCTGTCATAGCGCCCCTTTAGTCGGTAAAACGCCTTTGGGAAAGCGTTGATTCCGTCAAACTGCGCTTAGGCCGAGACAAACCGCGCCAATTCATGGCGGATCGCTTGGGACAAATAGCCGGTGACCCGCACTTTCTGGGTTTGGCCGTTGCGGTCCGCTTCGATTGCGGCGCGTCCGCCCAAGGCGGGCAGGTTCGCCTCTACCAGACGGGTTGGCGCAAGGGCTGCCCCCGTCGACGCACGGCGCACTGTCAGCTTGAACACCATATTATGCACCCCGCCCACGGAATAGCGGGTCTTTTCGGTGACGGAATGGAAACGCACAACTTCAACGTCCAAAATCACGCCTGTCGCGCCGGACATATCGGCAGTACCGGCGTGAAAGGCCGTGTCGAAGATCTGTGCAACCTGCGCGTGGCGGTCGCCAATCGGATCGCCCCGCCAAACGATATCGCCGTTGGGGTAATATGTATTTGCTTCCGATACCGACAGGGCGCGCGGCACAGTGACGTTGATTGCGGTGACTGTCATCGGCAGTTGCGCCGCAGCGGCGGTCGCGGGCTGATCCTGTGCAACAGTGGCGGGCGTCAGCACACTGGCGGGCGCAACGGACTCGAACGGGGCATTGCGGCTGGCGAGATCGGGCATGTTGCTACAGGCGGCAAGCGTGCTGCCAAGCATCAGAGCGGCGGCAATTTTACCGCAGCGTTGTGCATCGAAATTCAAAGTCACCATGTCTACCTCGCTTGGGGATGCTTTTGCGATCCCGCTTTATCTGCGCATAAGGTGCAGGTAAATTGAGGCCGTTTTACGGCTATTTTCGATGGATTTCAGGGGTTTTAACAGGCATCGCACGGTATTATCCGCGTGAACGACAGGGCTGGTACTGCGGATCGCACCCTAGTTGCGGGTGCGCTTGCGCCAACCGCCGCGACGGCGCGGGGCGGCCATGGAGTGCAGCCCCTCGTTTAGCACCTCGGTCATGGGGTGATCCGGTTGATCGGGCTGGTATTGCGCAAGCAGCTTTCCAATGGTGGTACTTGTGTTTTGCTCCAGCGGCAGACTAAGCGCCCAATCCAGAAAGATCGTGCGGCATTCCGGTTTGGTGATGCCCTCGATCCGATAGCTTTCAAAGATCAGCCCCTTGGGGTCTTGTGCGTCACCTTTTTTCATTCTGCCGTTCCTTGAGGGGCTGCCAATGCAGCGCCGATTACACCCGCGGCAGCCTGACATTTCTGTTCCATATGCGCCTCTACTTCGGCCAAAGTGTCGCATCCAAGTGCACGCGCAAGAAATGCCGCCCCCGCTTGCCCCAATGCCCTGGTATCAAGCGCGTCCGGCGACAAAAGCTTGCCCGCGCATTGCAACTGCCAACAGGCATCATAGGCCGCGCGCAGGGTTTGCATGCCGTGATCGTCAATCAGCCCCCCGGCCTTGGCCGCGGTGATGCCATCGGCAATCCGGTGCGCCTCACGGCCCGCAATCAAGGCACCTGATTGTGCAAAGAGCTCGATGTCCTGCAACCGGCCGGGGCCAATCTTGGCGTCCCATGGTCCGCCCACCGCTTTGCTGGCCGCGATCCGCACGCGCATCTGCGCGACTTCGGCAACCACCTGTTCGGGCGGGCTGGGCAACGCCAGCACTTGCGCGCACATCCGGTCGACATCGTCCCCCAATGCGCGCGGCCCTGCAACAACACTTGCACGGGTCAAGGCCAGATGCTCCCAAACCCAGGCTTGGGTTTTCTGATAGCTTTCAAAGCTCGCCAGACTGGTCGCCACCGGCCCCTGATTGCCCGATGGACGCAACCGCATGTCGATTTCATAAAGCTTGCCCTGCGACATGGGAGCCGTCATCGCAGTGATCATGGCCTGCGTCAGCCGCGCATAATAAGTGCGCGAGGGCAGCGACCGTTTGCCGTCCGATGCGTCTTGATCCAGCGGATCGTAAATCACCAGAAGGTCCAGATCAGAGGTCGCGTTCAACCGCCCTGCCCCAAGCGAGCCCATGCCCAATAACACAGCACCTCGTCCCGGTGGCGGCCCGTAGCGGGTGGCAAATTCATCCGCCACCACCGGCCAAAGCGCCCCAAGGACCGCGCGGGCCAGATCGGCATATTGCAGCCCGGCCGTTTCCGCATTGGTCAAGCCGCGCAGCAAATGCACCCCGATGCGGAAATGCCATTCACGCGCCCACCGACGGGTGCCGTCAAGCTGGGCCTCATAACTGGGTTCGCGGGCTAATACGGTGCTTAACGCGTCGCGCAGTTCCGCTTCGCCGGGCCAGTCGCTAAAGAAATCACCACCAATCACCGCATCAAACACTGCGGCATTGCGCGACAGGTGTTTCGCCAGCGCCGGCGAGGTGCTGACCACGTCGATCAACAGATCCGCCAGTTGCGGATTGGCATTGAGAAGCGAGAATAACTGTACCCCTGCGGGCAAGCGTTCGAGGAACCCGTCAAAGGCCAGCAAGGCTTCGTCCGGTTTGGCCGCGCGGGCAAGTCGTGCCAGAAGATCGGGCTTGAGCCGCTCGAAAATCTCGGCCCCGCGTTCGGAACGGAACGCAGGGTAGCTGTGCCAGCGGTCCAACACCTGCGCGTCGAACCGGTGCGTTTCGTGAACTTCTGTCTCTTGTACCGGCGTCCCTTTGGCCTGTGTGCCCGCAAAAAACCCTTCGGTGGTTTCATGGACTTCCGATAAACGGCGGTGCAGGTCTGCCTCGAGATCGGGCACTTCCATATCCATCATTGCGGCCAGCCGGGCAAAACCGGTGTCGGACTGTGGCAAATCATGCGTCTGTGCGTCACGGACCATTTGCAACCGGTGTTCGACGGTGCGGTGCGCGCGGTAATGATCTGTCAGGGTTTCGGCAACGTCGGTCGGGACCCAGTTTTTCTGTGCGAGTTTGGCAAGGTTTTCGCATGTGCCCCGCCCGCGCAGTTCGGGATCACGCCCGCCCGCGATCAACTGACGTGTCTGGGTGAAAAATTCGATTTCGCGAATGCCACCACGCCCTAGTTTCATATTGTGACCGGGCAAGGTGATCGGCCCGCCCAGCCCTTTGTGTTCGCGGATCGCAAGGCGCATATCATGGGCGTCCTGGATCGCGGCGAAATCCAGATGGCGCCGCCAGATGAACGGACGCAGTGTTTTGATGAACCGCCCGCCAGCGTCCAGATCGCCCGCACAAGGCCGCGCCTTGATATAGGCCGCACGTTCCCATGTGCGCCCCAAGCTTTCGTAATAGCGCTCTGCCGCCTCCATCGCCATGCAGACCGGCGTCACACCGGGGTCGGGGCGCAGGCGCAAGTCGGTGCGAAACACATACCCCTCGCCGGTGAGATCGCTGAGTGTGGCGCTCATTGATCGGGTGGCCCGTACGAACGCCGTGCGGGCGTTATGGAAATCGCCGCTGTCAAAGCGCGTTTCGTCAAACAGACAAATCAGGTCGATGTCGGACGAATAGTTCAGCTCGTGCGCGCCCATCTTGCCCATGGCCAACACCACCATGCCGCCGGCATCCGCCAGATCGTCCGCAGTCATGCCGGGCAGTTTCCCGCGCTCGATCTGCGGGGCCAGACCGGCACGCAATGCCGCTGCACATGCGGCGTCGGCATAGTTGGTCAATGCGCCCGTCACCTGTTCAAGCGCCCATGCACCGCCCAGATCACAAAGCGCCGTCATCAATGCAACGCGCCGTTTACCGGCACGTAACCCGTCGCTGACCTGCGCATACGGAAGGGTCGCGGCGCTGTCGATCACGGCTTGCACCGCCGCCTGCGGATTGGTGACAGCCTGCACCAGCCATGCCGTTTCCTTTTCCAGCAAACCAAGGAGATAGGGCGCACAGGACGCCGCCCCCGCCACCAGTTCACGCACCTCTGGCGGGGCGTCGTCGATCAAGGCCAAAGCGTCGCGGGCGCGGTCTTGATGAAAGATGCGCGGCGTGCGGGTGATCTGTGAGGCGAGCGTGGTTGTCATGCTTCGATCTTTGCGCCAGACTGCGACCATGAGCAAGAGCCTGAAACGTGTGCGCGCCCTGTTGGACAGCCATACCGCCCCCACCGAGATCAAGGAAACCGCCCTCGCGCGCACAGCACTCGACGCCGCATTGGCGCTTGATTGCGAGGTCGACCAGATTGCCAAGTCAATCGTGCTGCGCGGCGAAACCACTGGTGAGGCGGTGTTGTTCATCACCGCAGGCGGACAGCAGGTCGATCTTGAACGCGCCTCTGCCCTTGCGGGCGAACCGTTGGGAAAGGCAGACGCCGCGCTGATCCGCGCCCAGACCGGTTTTGCAATTGGCGGTGTGTCACCGGTGGCCCATCTCAATCCCTGCCGCAAATGGTTCGACACGACGCTGCTTGGTTTTGACAAAATCTGGGCTGCTGCCGGCACCCCACACCATGTTTTCGGTATGATCCCACAGCAGATGATGGAAATATCCGATGCGCAACCCGCTGAATTCATTCAGAATTCAAAATAAATGTAAATAACATTCACATTTTCACTTGCAAGCTGCGCAACAATCCCCATTTTGAGTAATGTAAAAGGCATTCACATAAGACCTTTTAAGAAGCTAGGCCGCAGTCAGGCCTACATATTCGAAAGGCCCGACCATGAACACACTCGCATCCGAGCAGACCTACACACCGCGTCCCAACTGGTTTGCACGCACTGAAAACTGGCTTGATGAAAAAGGCAAAGGCGCGTGGATCGCGGCAATGGTCCTTGGCTTCATCTTTTTCTGGCCTGTCGGCCTCGCCCTTCTTGCATATATGATCTGGAGTAAACGTATGTTTTCTGGCAAATCCTGCGCCAACCGCCGCAACCGCAGCGTCATGTCCACCCGCAGCACCGGCAATGCGGCATTTGATGCCTATAAAGCCGACACATTGCGCCGTCTGGAAGAAGAGCAAGGCCATTTTGAAGCCTTCCTTGAACGACTGCGCGAAGCCAAAGACAAGGCGGAATTCGACCAGTTCATGGACGATCGCGCCAAACGTGAAGATGCAGGCAGCAACGCCTGATCACCCCGCCCTCCGGCACTGACCGGAGGGCAACATCCCTTTAACGAACGAGACACCGATGACCCCTGATCCCGATACCCAACCACAGTTTTATGATGCCGTGCCAACCAAACGGCTTGTGGCATGGATCCTTGATATGATCCTGATTGCGGTGCTTTGCCTGATCATTGTGCCCTTCACAGCGTTCACCGGTTTGTTCTTCTTCCCCTTTCTGATGCTGGTTGTCGGTTTCCTCTATCGCGTCGCAACCCTGGCCGGCGGGTCGGCCACGTGGGGGATGCGCCTGATGTCGCTGGAAATCCGCCGGGGCGACGACCGCCCGCTTGATGGCACCACAGCGTTTCTGCACACGCTTGGTTATTCCGTGTCCTTCGCCATCCCTGTGTTGCAGCTGATATCGATCGTGTTGATGCTGACCTCCGCACGTCGTCAGGGGCTGACGGATATGGTGCTGGGCACCGTCGCATTGAATAAACGCAGGTAAAAGCGTCACCTGAAAGCGCTAGTTACAGCGTATTTTAGTAAAAACACCGCTTGGCGGCGTGCTGGCACAAGGCTACACTTCTTCCGACAGAGATCGGAACCTATGCGCCATACACTACCACTGACACCGCAATTCTATGTAACCGCACCACAGCCCTGCCCCTATCTTGAGGGGCGGATGGAGCGGAAATTGTTCACGGCCCTGCAAGGTGAAAATGCAGGCGCATTGAATGACAGCCTTTCCGCGCAAGGCTTTCGCCGATCGCAGAATGTGCTTTACCGCCCGTCCTGCGCCGATTGCGCCTCCTGCTTATCCGCGCGCATTGATGTCGCCGCCTTTACGGCCAGCCGCAGCCAGCGCCGCACCATCGCTCGCAACACTGGTCTGGAACGTCGCGCGACTTCGCCTTGGGCAACAGAAGATCAATACGAATTGTTCCGCCGCTATCTGGACAGCCGCCATGCGGATGGTGGCATGGCGGATATGGACGTCTTTGAGTTTGCTGCCATGGTCGAGGAAACCCCGATCCGCAGCCGTGTGATCGAATACGTCGACACCGAAAGCCGCGATCTGGTGGGCGTGTGCCTGACAGATGTGCTCGGCGACGGGCTTAGCATGGTGTACTCGTTTTACACCCCCGACCGGCCCAAGGACGGGTTGGGCAACTATATCATCCTTGATCACATTGAAATCGCCCGCAATGCTGGCCTGCCCTATGTGTATCTGGGCTATTGGGTGCCGGGCAGCCAGAAAATGGGCTATAAGGCAAAGTTCTCGGGGTTGGAAATCTACATGGGCGGTCAGTGGCAAAAGCTGCAAGATCCCGACCAGTTCGAACCGGCGCAACACCCGCTTAGCAATGATCCCATCGCGGAACAGGTCGCCAATATTGCCCTGCCCGATATGGCGCATAAACGCCGCTGAACCGCCCCTCCTCTTTTTGGCCTTAAATACTGCTGCGCACCGGTCAAACAGGGGCGACGCCTGTTTTGCACGTGCGCCTTGCACCATATACCAAACCCCAAAACGGAATGAGGCCGCCTTTTTCAGGCGGCCTCTCCTTTGAATCAAGCGTGGGATGAACCCTTAGGGGATCAGATCCGGTACAATGGTCACAATCGCCGGGAAGAACCACAAGATTGCCAGCCCCGCCACCTGAATAAGCACAAAGGGCACAATACCGCGATAGATATGGCGCGTCGTCACGCTCGCCGGTGCCACCCCGCGCAGGTAGAACAGCGCAAAGCCGAACGGCGGTGTCAGGAAGGATGTTTGCAGGTTCACTGCAATCATGATCGTCACCCATTTGGGATCAAACGTGCCGCCGTAAATCACGGGCCCGACAATCGGCACAACGATGTAAATGATCTCAAGGAAATCAAGTACAAAGCCCAGTACGAACAGCACCAACATCACCAGCAAGAAGACCGTGAGTTCGTTATCAAACGACTTGAGAAACTGCTGAATGTAGTGTTCGCCGCCAAAGCTGATCACCACAAGGTTCAGCAACTGCGAGCCGATAAGGATGGTAAAGACCATCGAGGTGACCTTGGCCGTTTCGCGCACAACAGGTGTCAGAACCCCGTGCGTGAAAAGGATGTAGCAGGAAAACAGCAAACCGAAGACCGCATAAAGGTAGGCACCATAGGCGACAAAGAAGGCGACCCAGCTTTCAAAAGAAACGCCTTCCTGATTGATCCGCAGGTCAAAGTTAACACCAACCAGAATGCACAGGATGATCGCCAGCGTGGACCAGATGATCACCTTTGGCGAACGGTCTTCATCGCGCAGTTTGCGGTAGGCGGCCAACATGATCGCCCCCCCTGCCCCAAGCGCTGCAGCCGGTGTCGGGTTGGTGATACCACCCAGGATCGACCCCAGAACCGCGACGATCAGCATCAGCGGTGGAAAGACCACGCGGATCAATTCGTTCGCTGCGCAAAGCTTGGTCGCGTAAACCACACCGTAAAAGATCAACGCAAAGGGGATTGCCATCAGCACAACCGTCGCCCCGGAGGAGGTGGTTGGCCCCAACAGCAGGATATCCACCAGCACGGCCAGCACCACACCAACCCCGCCAATGATCAGCGGTCGGGTTTCGGAAGACGGCGACACGCCACGCCCTGTGGTCAGGAACAGTGACAACAGCACCAGCAGGATCGCAATGCCGGTCCCGATGGGCGCCGCATCGGCAATCTTCGCCGCTTGCTTGGCCGCAAAGTCCTCGTCGCTCAGCTTTTCGGATTGGGCAAGCCCACCGGCCTCCTCAATCACCTGCTGTTCGGCAAGGGCCTTGTCCCAAGCTTCCTGACCGTGCAATTCGATCATCGACGCCTGGCACTCCTCACCCACATTCGTGCGCAAGCTGGCCGCGTCGCCAATGTCGGAGAAGCTTGAAACGGTCACAGACTGGCTGCCGACAACCCCAACGTTGCCAAGGAAAATCGTCCCCACAATCAGCAAGACCGGTGCGCCAAGGAACCATGTGAAGGCTTCGTTCTTGGTGATCACCTCGGAATTGGTGGACCCCATGGTAACCGCAGGTGCCTTGTCGGGATTAAGCAGCGCATAGCCGAAGGCATAGAGCGCATAGAGCAATGCCAGCATGATGCCGGGCAACAGGGCCGCCTGAAACAGCGTGCCGACAGACACAACCGCTGGCTCACCCAAGAAGGTCAGCGCATCGGTACAACCTGCAACCTGCGCACGGGCCTCTTGGGCTGCGGAATAAAGATCCCCCGCCAAGGTGCCCAACAGAACGATCACGATCGAGGGCGGAATGATCTGCCCCAACGTACCCGACGCCGCGATCACGCCCGTTGCGATTTCGGGCGAATAATTGTTGCGCAGCATGGTCGGCAAGGCGAGCAGACCCATGGTCACAACCGTCGCCCCAACGATGCCGGTAGAAGCCGCCAGAAACGCGCCAACAACCACAACAGATACGGCCAGACCACCGGGCAACGGTCCGAAAACCTTGGCCATCGTGGTCAGCAGATCGTCCGCAATCTTGGAGCGTTCCAATGTGATGCCCATCAGGACAAACATCAAAACCGCCAGCAGCGTCTCGATAGACTGACCCGCGAGAACACGTTCGTTCATCCGGTTGACGATAAAGGACACGTTGCGATCCAGCGCGGTTTCCCAACCCTGCGGGAAAACCGACACTGCCACCCGCGGCAGGTCCGGATATCGGAAGAGCGATACCGTATCCTCCTTGATGCCGGAATTGACCAAAGCGCGGTAAGCATCCGATGAGGTATCAATCGCCTGATGGATCAGCAAACCTGCCGAATCCAGCGCCGCGATGATGGCAAAGGAGATGATGCCCGCACCACCGATGGCAAAGGCCACCGGAAAACCGGACAGAATGCCGCCGAACAGGCAGAAAAATACGATAATCAGGCCGACTTCGACCCCGTCGAGACCAAAAAACATCAGTGTGTTCCCTCATATGCTTCTTCGCCTTCGCCAAGGGTATCCTTGTCGAGATATTTACCCTCTGAGGCGGGGCCTTCCTTGAATTCACACCAGCTGCGGTAGAACACGGCGATGGCTTGCAAAATCACCATGGCGCAGAACAGGCAGAGCAGAATTTTGAAGATAAAGTAGCCGTTAAATCCGTTGGGCGAGAAACCGATGGTTTCCACGTTCCATTTCAGCACCCGCGCTTTGCGCAACAGCAATTCCAGTGAATCCGATGCTGACGGGTTCGGCGTAACCAGATGGCGCCACAGGAAGAACCAGCCGTAAAGCCAGGTCACCACGGCAAAAGGGATCATAAAGAACAGGGCCCCGAACATGTCGACGATTTTCTTCGTGCGGAATTTTGCGCCGGCGTAAAACAGATCGACGCGAACGTGGCCGCCCTGCACAAAGGTGTAGGACACACAAAGACAGACCACCAAGGCATTGAAAAGTTTCAATTCTTCCGCGAACCACGAGATGTCGAATTGCAACGGGATGCCGAAACCGATGGAGATATCGGGGCGGGTAAAGATCCGCTGCATGAAAACAATGATGATTTGTTGCACCACCATAATCAGGCCTGCCCATGCGAACAGACGGCCCACGCTGTTGCCCAGCCATTCCAGCCCGCGCACCATAGACCACATCACCTCGCGACGGCGCATGCCAATGGCAGTGATGATCAACAGCCCCAGAACCAGAACAAAGAACAGCTCGGTCGACGCACCATAGTAAATGAACCGCATCATTGCTTGCGGGTCAGTCCAATTCAACCAGAGCGCCGGTTGGAACAGTGCCGCAAAAAGGTTGTAGGGTGCCTCGACAAAATTGCCCAGAATGTACTGGAGCGTGCCTGAATCTTGGAATTTATCAAGACAGCTGAGCTTTGCGCCCTCAGCTGCTCGGAAAAATCCCGAACATACCACATCATCGGCCATAGATGTCCCCTCCCCGGAGCGCACATCGGGGTTCACCCCGTTTCATGCGTATCGGACGTTTGCGCCCGTCGTTTAAATTGCATCAAGGGCCGCAGCGAATTGCGCGGCCCTTAAGTGTTTTACGAAAAAGGCTTAGCCCTTGTTACGTACGCGCTCACGCTGCTCGACGTAGAAGGCGTCGGACTTGGACAGCCATTCCGCAGAAGAGGTCAGCGAGGCTTCAAAGCTTTCGCGTGTACGTGCGAACAGTTCGTCACCCATGTTTTCGTCCATGACTTCGGAAGACGCTGCACCGAATGCATCCCAGACATCGTCGGAGAACTGCATGGTTTTTACACCCTGCTGCTGCAAACGCGCGAGTGCGGCACCGTTGTTTGCCAGCGTTTCGGCCAGCTGCAGGTGCGTTGTCGCCATTGTTGCGTAGGTGATGATCTTCTGGTGGGCCGGTGACAGCTCGTTAAAGACATCGAGGTTCACAGCGGCTGACAGACCGGAGCCTGGCTCGTGGAAGCCCGCAGTGTAGTACACTTTCGCAACTTCCTGGAAGCCGGCGCGTTCGTCCGCGAACGGGCCAACCCACTCAAGACCGTCAAGAGCACCGGAAGACAGCGCCTGATACAGTTCACCACCCGGGATGTTCTGAACAGATGCGCCCAGTTTACCGAGAACCTTGCCACCAAGGCCCGGCATACGGAACTTCAAACCGTTGAAGTCTGCGGCAGAACCGATTTCCTTGCGGAACCAGCCACCGGACTGTGAACCGGAGTTACCCGCCTGGAAGGACTTCAGGTTGAAGATCTCGCCCAGTTCGTTGTGCAGGTCGTGGCCGCCACCGTGGTAGTACCAGTTTGTCAGCTCTTGCGCTGTGCCGCCAAATGGAACGGCTGTGTAATACGCATATGCAGGGTGCTGGCCGATGAAATAGTAATCAGCGGAGTGGTACATGTCGGCCTGACCGGAAGAAACCGCGTCAAACACTTCGAAGGCACCAACCAGTTCGCCGGGGGCTTTTTTGTCGATGGTCAGTGTGCCGTCAGACATCTCGTTGACCATGTTGTTCAGATAGGATGCCGCATCGTCCAACACGGCGAAACCGCGCGGCCATGATGTGACCATTGTCAGTGTCTTTTTGCCTTGTGCGTAAACCGGCGCGGCAAGTGTTGTTGCGGCGGCGGCGGTACCACCGAGGGCAGATGTCTTCAGAAATGAACGACGATCCATAGGGTTACTCCTCCCGAGTAGAATGCCCGCGTCGCGCAGTGTCGCACGCGCAGGTCGTTTCAAGTGCGCATACCCTAACGACGGATGCGCGAAGGGGAATACCTAGTTCTACGTAGGCAGGTCCGTATTTTGGGTGAAATCGCTGTTTTTCCTATGCATTTCGCAAGGAACGCACAGTCGATAGGCGAAAGTTTTTGCCATTCGGCCCGCCTGCCCTTTGATTCGCCCCCGATTCGGCGTATCGAATCATCTATGCGCAGGCTCCTTCCCCCCTTCGTTTTCAGCTACGCCCAAAAGCTCACGCTTCTGGCGGCGATCCCCTTGATCGTGGCAGTTGCCGCAATTGCAATGATTGTGGCGTTGCAAGCGCGGGCATTGGCCGAACGCGAGATTTTCACGCTGGAGGCGCAGTTGATCGAGGCCAAAAAGGCCGAGCTGCGCAATTACGTGACGCAGGCGCGCAACGGGTTCTACTTCATCTACGGCAATGCGGCCCCCGATGATGATGTTGCCAAGCGGCGCGTCGCCCAGATCCTGTCCGCCATGATCTACGGGGATGAGGGCCAGTTCTTTGTTTATGATTACGAAGGCAATCAGCTGGTCAGTCCACGACAGACAGAACGGATCAACCTGAACTGGAGCGGCCAGACCGATAGCGAAGGCACGGAAATTGTAGACGAAATCATCAGCATCGCGCGCAAAGGGGCCGGGTTTCACAGCTATCTCTGGCCGAAACCCAGCACCGGCAAAGAGGCGCGGATGATCACCTATGTGACCTCTTTCCCGTCATGGCAGTGGGCCGTGGGGACCGGTGTGTTTATTGATGATGTGCTGGCCTCTGTGGCCACGGCACGGGCAGATGTCGAAGCGCGGGTGCAGCGCACCTTTATCTATATCGGGGGGATCACGGCGGCCGCATTGTTTGTGGTGTTTGCCACGGGCATGGGCGTAAACCTGCACGAACGCCGGCTTGCGGATGCCAAGTTGAAGAAACTGACCGAACGGGTTTTTGACGCGCAGGAAGAGGAACGCGGCCGCGTGGCGCGCGAGTTGCATGACGGGATCAGCCAGCTGTTGGTCGGGGTGCGCTATGCGCTGGATAACGCCCGCCGCCGGTTGGAACGCGGAGATGCCAAAGCCGCTGAACCTTTGGCAAAGGGCATCGACAGTCTGGCCGAGGCGATCATCGAGGTGCGCCGCATCAGCCGCGACTTGCGCCCCGGTGTGCTGGACGATTTGGGTCTTGGCCCCGCAATCAAGACGTTGGTGGAGGATTTCGAGGCCCGTACCGGTATCACCAGCCAGTTTGAAACGGTCGTCTTTCGCAACCGTCTGGACGACGAGGCCAAGATCGCGCTTTACCGCATCGCCCAAGAGGCGCTGACCAATGTGGAACGCCACGCGGGTGCAGCGCAGATCAACGTCAGCCTGCGCGGGCATCGCCACGGCGCCACCCTTCTTATTCAGGACAACGGGCGCGGGCTTGTGACCAACCGCTCATCTGCCGCCTCGGGATTGGGGTTGCGCAATATGCAAGAACGCATGGAGCAATTGGGCGGCACTTTGGTTGTGCGCAACGGCAAGGCCGGCGGGACGAGTATTGAAGCCACCGTGCCGTTAAGTCATATGCTACCGCCGCAGGACTCAGAACACCCTAAGGTTGCCGCAGAATGACAAACCAAGTGCGCGTTGTAATTGTTGACGATCATCCAATGGTCGCCGAGGGCATCCAGTCTATTCTCGAAAGCTATGACGACATCAGCGTGATTGCGACCCTCAGCAACGGGCGTGCGGTGATCGACGAGCTGGACCAGCTTGATCCCGATGTCATCCTGATGGACCTGAACATGCCTGACATCGGCGGGCTGACCGCCACCGAAATCGTGCTGGAACGACGCCCCGAAACCCGCGTTGTCATCCTGACCATGCACGACAACCCCGAATACATCGCCAGCGCCCTAAGCCATGGCGCAAAGGGTTATCTGCTGAAAGATGTGCCCACCGACGAAATCAAACAGGCCATTGATGTGGTGATGAAAGGCGAGCGGTATCTTTGTACGGGCGCGCAAGGATCCATTGCGCCCAAAGATGACGGCCGGCGCGAGGCGCTGACAGAACGCGAACAGACAATCCTGTTGCAACTGGCGTCGGGCAAGTCGAACAAGGAAGTTGCTGGCGTGCTTGATATCTCGGTGCGCACCGTCGAAACGCACCGCAAGAACATCAAGCGCAAGCTGGGCATTTCCAGCACGGCGGGGCTGACGCGCTATGCGATGGAACACGGCGTGTTACAGGGCACTGGTGTACGCTTGTGACTGTTACGCGGATGGGATGACCGGCTGCGCCTAACCACCGGATCCACGGCCCATAGGTTTAAATCCGCCCGCTGTGGGAAACCGCGCAAAGGGTTGGCGGCAGTGTTTACGTCAAAACCAGTCAAAACCGCAAATTGGTTGTCTATGCTGAAGGGTCGGGATGCGAGAGCCGGTTTCTGCCCGATCCAGCGCGCCACCAGCACCCTTAAGCGATAGCTTTTGCGACGCGCAGGCGCTGATTTACCTGTCTTTGGCACAGTCGACGCCTCAAACGGCGGTCGTCCACCGTGTTTCAGGCCCCACCCGTCGCCGATTTCACCACCTAATCGCGCCCGAGACAACACATATTTGCGTTATCTTTCTTTCCCAATCCACTTTGCGAAACATAATTGCGAAAAATTCACCCGCGCGGACATATTTTTCGCATCATTGCCGGTTGACGCCCCGTGAAACCCCTCATAATGTCCCCAAACGCAATAAGGAGCCTTTGGGCATGACCGATCTAGTCGTCATTCTAGGACACACGCGCATGGGCCGGTAACGGTAAACCATATTCGACCCCATGCGCCCCCGACATCCTCGGGGGCTTTTTTATGCGACACAGAAAATAAACGCCTCACGGAGCAAGACCATGACACGCAAAATGACCGGAGCCAAAATGATCGTCCAAGCCTTGATTGATCAAGGTGTGGACACTGTATTCGGATATCCCGGCGGCGCTGTCCTACCTATCTATGACGAGGTGTTTCAGCAAAACTCGATCAAGCATATTCTGGTGCGTCACGAACAAGGTGCTGTGCATGCCGCCGAAGGATATGCGCGCTCCACCGGCAAGCCCGGTGTGGTTCTGGTAACATCGGGACCGGGTGCGACGAACGCCGTGACCGGGTTGACCGATGCGCTGCTGGATTCAATTCCGCTGATCGTTTTGACGGGTCAGGTGCCCACCTTCATGATTGGCTCTGACGCCTTTCAGGAGGCCGATACCGTTGGCATCACCCGCCCCTGCACGAAACACAACTGGTTGGTGAAAGAGACCGACAAACTGTCTGGTGTTCTGCACGAGGCCTTTCATGTTGCCACCTCGGGCCGTCCGGGTCCGGTTCTGGTAGACATTCCCAAGGATGTCCAATTTGCAACCGGCACCTATACGCCCAAGGCTCCGTCGGTGTCCCACTACCAACCGAAACTCAAGGGCGATCTGGAAGAGATCACCGAACTGGTTGCCGCCATCGAAAAAGCCAAACGTCCGGTGTTTTACACCGGCGGCGGGGTCATCAATTCCGGCCCGGCGGCGTCGCAGTTGTTGCGCGAACTGGTTGAGGCGACAGGTTTTCCGATCACCTCGACCTTGATGGGGCTGGGATGCTATCCGGCCTCCGGTGACAAATGGCTGGGCATGCTGGGGATGCACGGGCTTTATGAAGCCAACATGGCGATGCATGACTGCGATCTGATGATCAACATCGGCGCACGGTTTGACGACCGGATCACCGGTGTGGTCGATCTGTTCAGCCCGAAATCCAAAAAGGCGCATATCGACATTGACGCCTCTTCGATCAACAAGGTCATCCGCGTGGACATTCCGATTTTGGGCGATGTCGGTCACGTTTTGGAAGACCTGTTGAAGATCTGGAAATCCCGCGGACGCAAGACCAATTCCGAAGCTGTCGCCAAGTGGTGGAAACAGATCGAGGAATGGCGTGCGGTTGATTGCCTGAAGTTCGAACAGAAGGGCAAGGTCATCAAACCGCAATACGCCCTGTCCCGCCTTGAAGCGCTGACCAAAGACCACGACCGCTATATCACGACCGAAGTCGGCCAGCACCAGATGTGGGCCGCCCAATACCTTGACTTTGAAGATCCGAACCGCTGGATGACGTCCGGTGGATTGGGCACGATGGGCTATGGTTTTCCAGCTTCGATTGGTGTGCAGATGGCCCATCCCGACAGCCTTGTTGTGAATGTCGCAGGCGAGGCATCATGGCTCATGAATATGCAGGAAATGGGTACGGCGATGCAATATAATCTGCCGGTCAAGCAGTTCATCCTGAACAACGAACGCCTTGGCATGGTGCGCCAGTGGCAAGAGTTGCTGCACGGCGAACGCTATTCGCAAAGCTGGTCGGAATCCCTGCCCGATTTTGTGAAACTGGCAGAGGCATTTGGGGCCAAGGGTATTTTGTGCTCGGATCCTGACGATCTGGACGACGCGATCATGGAAATGATCAACCATGACGGGCCGGTGATTTTTGACTGTCTGGTTGAAAAGCATGAGAATTGTTTCCCGATGATCCCGTCGGGCAAGGCCCATAACGAAATGCTGATGGGTGATGCGGATACGCAGAATGCAATTGACGCAAAAGGATCGGTTCTCGTCTGAGACGTTTTCTTTGAAAGAAAACGGTCGGAAACTTCGAAAGTTTCCGGCACCTCCAATTGAAGGAAACGGAATATGTCAGCTCTAAAAATCAAAAAAGGTGCCACGTCGCACTCTGCCTACAACCTACGCCCCAATTTTTCTGACGTGGTCGAGCGTCACACCTTGGCCGTCTTGGTCGAAAACGAACCCGGCGTGCTGGCCCGTGTCATCGGGCTGTTTTCCGGACGCGGCTATAACATCGACAGCCTGACCGTGGCCGAAGTGGATCACACAGGTCACCTGAGCCGCATCACCATCGTCACCTCAGGTACGCCGCAAGTTATTGAACAGATCAAAGCACAACTGGGGCGGATCGTCTCCGTTCATGACGTGCATGATCTGACCGTCGAAGGCCAAAGCGTCGAACGCGAATTGGCGATGTTCAAAGTGACCGGCAAGGGCGAACACCGTGTCGAAGCCCTGCGTCTGGCCGATATTTTCCGCGCCAATGTTGTGGACAGCACGCTGGAAAGCTTTGTGTTCGAAATCACCGGCGCGCCGGAAAAGATCGACGCGTTTGCGGATTTGATGCGCCCCCTTGGTCTGACAGAAGTGGCCAGAACCGGCGTGGCGGCCTTGGCGCGCGGCGATTAAATCCTGACTTCCGAAAAACCGCAGTCTCTGGTAGCTAAAGGCCAGCCAGAGACTGCGGTGTAGCCATTCAATTCGCGTTCAGCCGGTGTCGCGCGTTCCAAAATTTTCGCTTCGGTCTGCATTTCGTCGAAATGCAATGACCTTGCCCGATGACCCATAGGGTGCCGCGCCGGTGTCGTTCTTTTCGGCACAACTGCGCAACCCTTCCATTAACCCGTTGCAAACATTGCTTTGCACAATCTGCGGATTGTGGGCACGTCTTGTTTTGCGTTCGATAGAGACATCGAATTGCACCATGTCCCCCGGTTGAAATACGTCGTCCCTACCCCTTAAACCAGTTGCCGCATCATAATAAGCAAGATCACCGTGGTCTTCGCACCAAAACACAGCTTTCTCGTCACTTACATCACTCCAAAGTACAACGCCTATCATGTATTCGCTCTGCCCTCTCGTTTCTGCCATCAAAAAACCTTCTATTAATACTATAGATCTAAGCAGGTTCAGAGCACGGAGCCATTTGTGTCTAAATCTGGCCGGCTTGCATCAAAACAGCGTCACCATTGTTGCTAATTAGCGTCAAATGGGTTATGGTCTTACCAAGCTGCCCGTTTGGTTTCCTCTTTCGACCCTCCCTGCAAGGAGATGTTCTGATGCCTTCGCTAAAGCAATCTCCCGCAGAGCTGCGCAACATGTTTGGCGAAAATCTGCGCCAACTTTCCAGCTCTTATGCGTCCATATCGGATCTTTCGCGCCAGCTGGGGATAAACCGGACGCAGTTTAACCGATACCTGTCCGGCGAAAGCTTTCCGCGCCCTGATGTGCTTGCGCGTATCTGTAGCTTTTTCAAAGTGGACGCCCGCGTATTGCTGGAACCGGTGAACGAGATCGGTGCGGGGCAAGATCCAATTCTGAACACCTACATGCGTGATTTCGTTGGCGTTGGCGCTTCGAACATACCTAACGACATTTTTCCCAGCGGTTTTTACCGGTTTTCCCGCCGCACCTATCACGACAAGGAGATCTTTATCGTTGGATTGGTATTTGTACGCCGCGAGGGGACGAACACCTTTATGCGCGGATACGAAACCAAGGACGCGATGGTATTGCAGGGGTTGCCCACAAACGCACGTGCCCGCGAATTTCGCGGGCTGGTTATGCAGCAGGAAGACGGAATTGGCGTGCTGGTTTCGCGGCGCAATTCAATGACGTCGTCGTTTAACTACCTGTATCGGGTGGCTTCGTTCGAAAACAATTACTGGGTCGGCTATATCACCCGCACAGTGCCCGAAGAAGTCGGCAAACCACGTGCTGTGCGCATGGTGTATGAATATCTGGGGACCAAGGTGGCCAATGCCCTGCCCGTGGCACGCAAGACCGGTTTTCACACCATCAACGAACTGCCCCCCTTTCACCGTCGTCTACTGCGGCCGGACACGCCTCTCTCCTGACCGGCCCACTGCCGTTGTGTCGCCCCTGATAAAATCACGTCGCAGACAGCAAGGCCGCCCGCCTGCCCTGATCTATAGTTTCAGGGAGCAACAGGAGAGCGCAGATGTCCCCATTCCATTCCGATCTGAGCAACGTCCGCAACCCTATCGCACAGGCGAACGGTTTGCCCAACGCCCATTACACTGACCCCGCCGTTTTCACCGAAGAGCGTCAGGCCGTGTTATTCGACAATTGGGCTGGTCTGGGCGTCGGTGCGGATGTCCCCGAAATTGGCGATGCTGTGCCTCTGACCTTCATGGGGATGCCGCTGCTGATGCTGCGTGACAAACAGGGCGAGGTGCGGGTATTCCAGAACATCTGCCGCCACCGTGGGATGATCCTTGTCGATGCCCCCTGCAAGATCGAAGGGGCAATCCGCTGCCCCTATCACAGCTGGTGTTACGCCACTGATGGACGTCTTGTCAGCACGCCGCATGTGGGCGGACCGGGGCAGAACACGCATGAGGGGATCGACCGTGATCTCCTTGGCCTGATTGAAGTGCGCAGCCACATCTGGATGGATGTCGTTTTTATCAACATCTCCGGTTCGGCCGCCCCGTTCAAGGAAGCCCACGCGGATCTGATCACCCGTTGGGCCGAATTCGACAAACCCCTGTTTCATGGCGGTGCCGACAGCCGCTTTACACTTGAAGTCGCGTGCAACTGGAAGCTCGCGGTCGAAAACTACTGCGAAAGCTACCACCTGCCTTGGGTGCATCCCGCGCTGAACACCTATTCCAAGCTGGAGGATCACTATCACATCGAAGCTGCGGGCAAATTCTCGGGCCAGGGCACGTGGGTTTACCGCCAGCTTACGGACGATGATGGCACGGTGTTTCCCGATTTTGACGCTTTGGATTCCAAATGGGACACGGCGGCAGAATACATCACCGTCTATCCCAACGTCTTGCTGGGCGTGCACCGCGATCACACTTTCGCAATTGTGCTGGTGCCACATGGATTGGATCGCACCGTTGAACATATCCATCTTTATTACGCCGCAAAAGAAACGCCAGACGGCCTGCGCTTGCGCAATACGTTGCAATGGAAAGAGGTCTTTGCCGAAGATGTCTTTGTCGTCGAGGGCATGCAGCGCGGGCGTCATGCAACCGGTTTTGACGGGGGCCGCTTTTCACCGGTGATGGACGGACCGACACATATGTTCCATGACTGGGTCGCCGCGCAGATGGAGCGTCATCGCTGCGCTCCCGCCCCTCTCACACCGGCACAGGCGGCAGAATGAGCCGCATTGACGCAGCACTCCTCGCGGCACATGCGACGGGGGATGGCACGACAATGATGCGGCTCTATACACAGGCCGCCGCGCAGGCAAAGTCACCAGAGGCCACGGCCTTTTATCTCACCCATGCATATGTATTTGCTTTGGAAACGGGCCATGCGAATGCCGCCGCCCTGCACCAACGTTTGATTGATGCCGGATGCGAACATCCCGCAGGCCCGCCGCGACCGCCGAAACGCTGATCAGACAGCCATCGCACGGGCGCGCGGCCAATCTGTCGCCTGATGCCACTGCTGTGCGAGTTGTAGCAAAGCGGCGTCGCTGCCATGCCGCCCGATCAATTGCAGCCCGCCGGGCAAGCCATTTTCGCCAAATCCCGCAGGAATATTCACAACGGGCAAACCGATCAAACTCGCCGGGATCACAACCTGCATCCAGCGGTGGTAAGTATCCATCGCGACACCGGCGATCTCTGTCGGGTATACGGTATCCACCTCGAATGGCCAACATTGTGCCGACGGCAGAACCAGAACATCCACCTGCTCGAACAGGGCATTTACCGCCCGCAACCAGTCGGAACGCGCCATGCTGGCGTGATTTACGTCCATCGCCGACAGGGACAGCCCGCGCTCGATTTCCCAAACGGCCTCTGGCTTCAACAACTTGCGTTGCTCGGGATCAGTATAAAGCGCGTGGTTGGCGCCGGAAACCGCGAAGGATCGCAGTGTGATCCAGCTCTCCCACATGCGATCTGCGTCAAAGGGTGCGGCAATGTCGGACACCTTGTGTCCAAGGCCCGCCATCTGTTCCAGCGCGTCGCTGATCAGCTGGGAAATACCGCTTTCATAAGGAAACGCCCCGCCCCAATCGCCCAGATACCCGATGCGCTGCACGCCGAGGGGCGTGGACAGAAACGGCAAGGTCGGATCGGGGGATTTGCTGTGCGGCTGGCCTGAATCCGCGCCGGTCAGTGTGTCGAGCAAAGCCGCCAGATCAGCGGGACAGCGCGCCATCGGCCCCAAGGTCGACAGCTGGTGCAAATACACATCCCCCGCAGGTTCACCCGGCACTGTTCCCCATGTCGGGCGCATGCCATAGACGTTATTCCATCCCGCCGGATTGCGCAGCGACCCCATCATGTCGGACCCGTCGGCGACCGTCAGCATCCGCGCCGCCAATGCCGCCGCCGCCCCGCCTGACGATCCCCCGACACTGCGCCCCCGATCATAAGGATTACGGGTCGCCCCGTGAACGGGATTGAACGTATGGCTGCCCAGCCCGAATTCGGGTGTATTTGTCTTACCGATGATCAGTGCGCCAGCCGCGCGCAGGCGGGCCACAACCAGATCGTCCATTTCCGCGATCACCCCGTCATAGAGAGGCGATCCCATTGATGTGGGCAGATCTTTGGCGTTGGACAGATCCTTGATCGCGATCGGAATGCCGTGCAGCCAGCCCTTGCGCGGCGCAGCATCGGCGGCACGCGCCTCTGCCAGCAGGGCATCGCCGTCACGCAGCGAAACAATCGCGTTTATGTCTGCGTTAACGGCCGCAATGCGATCCAGCGTCGCCTGCATTACATCAACGGCGCTGACCTCCCCGCTTTCAAGGGAGGCAGACAGGTTCAAGGCGGTTTGGTGCAGAATACTCATTGTCGGACCTAAGCAACCAAACAGGGAAGGTTCAAGGCCCCATTGGCGGGACCGGCGTTAACCGCCCTGCGCTTCCGCACGGCTTTTGCCGCTGACCGCAAGGGCCAGTGTGGCCCCCATCAACCCGTCCAGATCGCCGTCCAACACCCCCTTGGTATCGGAGGTTTCAAAGTTGGTGCGCAAATCCTTAACCATTTGATAGGGTTGCAAGACATACGACCGGATCTGGTTGCCCCAGCCCGCATCGCCCGCACTTTCATGCACCTCGTTGACCAGTGCCGAACGCTTGTCCAACTCCATCTGGTACAGCCGGCTTTTCAAGGCTTTCATCGCAATATCGCGGTTCTGGTGCTGGGATTTCTCGGAAGAGGTCACAACAATGCCGGTCGGATGGTGGGTGATACGCACAGCGGAATCAGTGGTGTTTACGTGCTGCCCGCCTGCCCCGCTGGAGCGATAGGTATCGATGCGAATATCGCTGGGGTTTACTTCGATCTCGATGTTGTCATCGACCACCGGATAGACTTTGACGGAGGTAAAAGAGGTGTGGCGCTTGGCGGCGGAATCAAACGGGCTGATGCGCACCAGCCGGTGCACGCCGCTTTCCGATTTCAGCCAACCATAGGCATTGTGACCCGCGATCTTATAGGTCGCGGATTTAATCCCCGCCTCTTCGCCAGCGCTTTCGGCCTGCAATTCAACCTTATAGCCCTTTTTCTCGGCCCAGCGGACGTACATCCGCGCCAGCATGCTGGCCCAATCGCAGCTTTCTGTACCGCCCGCGCCTGAGTTAATCTCAAGAAAGCTGTCGTTGCCGTCGGCCTCCCCGTCCAGCAGGGCTTCCAGCTCTTTTTGCGCGGCAGTCACGGCCAGCGTTTTCAACGCGGCCTCGGCTTCGGAAATGACTTCTTCGTCCTCTTCCATCTCGCCCATTTCGATCAGGTCGACGTTATCGGCCAACTCCTGTTTGATGCCTTCATAGGTGGCGATTGAATCGACCAAAGCCTGCCGGTCGCGCATCAGTTTTTGCGCCGCATCCGCATCATCCCACAAGTTCGGATCTTCGACGCGGGCGTTAAATTCCTCAAGCCGGTGTTGGGCTGTCTCAACCCCAAGCCGTTGTCCCAGCAATTCCAATGACTTGGAAATCTGTTCTGCGGTATTTTGTGCCTCTGCGCGCATCGGGTTCAAGCCTTTTTTCTATGCTCTATCGACATAGACCAGCGCATCCGCACCTTCAAGCCGTAGGGCGGGGTTAACCCCGCCCCTGATTAGTACAAACCGCCCGAAGACAAGGTGCCAAAGCTGGCCTTTGGTCCGACAATCGCTTTTTTGCCGGTCGAGGTTGTGACCTGTTTGGCGACGCGGTCGACTTCTTCCACCAGTGGCAGGTCCGAGCCCATCGCGAAGCCGCCATCAAAGGTGATGCCAAAGATCGGCTCTTCGCCGGTGCGGAAACATTCTGACACGACATTCGGGCCAGAAGCGCCGGAACTCAGCCGCGCACCAGAAAAGCGGTCGATCTTGATGAACTCGCAGGCTTCGGGCACGCTGAAATCACCGCCGCCATATTTCTTGACCGCTTCGCGCATGAACCGCTGGAACACAGGGCCACACATGCCCCCGCCCGTAGCACCACGCCCCATCGCTCTGGGCTGGTCATAACCGATATAACAACCGGCAACGATATTGCTGGTAAAGCCGACAAACCACACGTCTTTTGCATCATTGGTGGTACCCGTTTTACCGGCTGTCGGCACACCAAGGTTCACCGCCTTGCGCGCTGTACCGCGTTCGACAACGCCGCGCATCATCGACGTGAGCTGATAGGCTGTCACCGGATCCATGACCCGATCGCGGTTGGAAATCACACGCGGCGCAAGACCGGGTTCAAGGCTTGCCAACTGGCAGTCATTACAGATGCGTTCGTCGTGTTTATAAACGGTTTTACCGTAGCGGTCCTGCACACGGTCCACGAGCGTCGGCTGTACCCGTTCGCCCCCGTTTGCAAACATCGCATAGGCGCTGACCATCTTGAACAGCGTGGTTTCCTGCGAGCCAAGCGCGTTCGCCAGAACAGGGGCCAGATTGTCATAAACACCAAAGCGTTCGGCGTAGCTGCCGACAACGCTCATGCCGACCTCTTGTGCCAGACGGATCGTCATCAGGTTACGCGATTGTTCAATACCCGTACGCAGCGGCGTCGGTCCGTAAAACCGGTTTGACGAGTTTTTGGGACGCCAGACCCCTTGCGGCGTGTTGATTTCGATCGGGGCATCCACAACGATGGTGGCGGGGGAATAGCCGCTGTCGAGTGCGGAGGCATAGACGAATGGCTTAAAGCTGGAGCCCGGCTGGCGTTGCGCCTGTGTGGCACGGTTGAATACTGACGCCTGATAGGAAAAACCGCCCTGCATCGCGATCACGCGCCCGGTGTCGACGTCCATAGCGACAAATGCACCCTGCACTTCAGGCACCTGGCGCAAGGTCCAGCGGATGAAACTGCCGTCACTATCCGCTGTCATCCGGCGTACCAGCACCACGTCGCCAACCTCCAAAAGATCACCGGCGACCCGCGCCTTGCGGCCCAATTTGCCGTCTTCCAGAAGTTTACGGGCCCATTGGACGTCTTTGGCAGGGACGAAATGACCATCCGCATCTTCGTCCACGCCTTCAATACCGATGCGGGCATCTGTTTCGCCAATACTCAGCACAACCGCCGGGTACCACTGGTTTTCCAGATCAATGTCGCGCGGCACGCGCAATTCGGCCAAAGCGCTGCGCCAGCTTTCTTCGGTTTCCAACAGCGCGACCGGTATTTTCTGCCCCGTCCCGCGCCAGACACCACGGCCACGGTCGTATTGTTCCAACTGCAGGCGCAGGGAATTTGCCGCTATCGGCTGCATTTCATTGTCGATGGTGGCCCGCACCGTCAGACCACCGGTAAAAAACTCGCCCTCGCCAAAGTTTTCAGACAGCTGCCGGCGGATTTCGTCGGTAAAGTAGTCGCGCGGCGGCAGATCTTTCTTGAAGCTGTCGAAATCACCGTTCTGCACCGAGCGCAGCGGTTGTGCGCGTTCGGTCGCATAGACCTCATCGGAGATATAGCCGTTCTCGTTCATCTCACGCAGCACGAAATTGCGCCGCTGAAGCAGGCGTTCCTTGCGGCGCACCGGATGATAATCCGACGGCGCTTTGGGCAGGGAGGCAAGGAAAGCTGCCTCATGCGGGGCCAGTTCAGCCAGTGTTTTGTTAAAATACGTCTGCGAAGCGGCAGCCACACCATAGGAATTCTGGCCCAGAAAAATCTCGTTCAGGTAGAGTTCCAGAATTTTCTCTTTGTCCAACGCCTCTTCAACGCGGGCGGCAAGGATGATTTCCTTGATCTTGCGCTCCGCACGCCGGTCACCAGATAGCAAAAAGTTCTTCATCACCTGCTGGGTGATCGTCGAGGCCCCGCGCACATCGCGCCCGCGTGTGCGCACCGCATCAAACGCCGCGGCCCCGATCCCGCGCAGATCATAGCCGTCGTGTTCGTAAAAATTCTTGTCCTCAGCCGAAATAAACGCCTGTTTGATCATCGGCGGGATAGTATCGGCCGGCGCAAACAACCGGCGTTCTTTCGCGAATTCGTCGATCAGACGGCCCTGCCCCGAATAAATCCGGCTGATCGTCGGCGGGGTGTATTGCGCAAGACTTTCGTGGCTGGGCAGGTCGCGCCCGTACATCCAAAAGATCGCACCAATGGTCAAGGCCACCATGCCGATGCTCATTGTGACGGTCGTAAAGATACCGCCCAGAAAAGAAAGGATAAATCGGAACACCTGTGCAGACCCTTAAAAATGGCTGTCGTTGCATTTGCTTATAGGGGAACGGCGCGGGATCGTCAAAACCCGGACATGGCGGCAATCGGCTGTTTTTAGCGCAAATTCTTGATTATTGCCGCACCAGCGGCGCGCGGGCTGCGTCATTGTCACGCCAGGTTAGAATCGCCTGTGCGATGCCGTTCACCATCGTGTTGCGCCAGACCGGATCACGCAGGTTCTTCAAATCACGATCCGAGCTCAGAAATCCGACTTCGACCAGTACCGATGGAATGTCTGCGGATTTAAGAACCGAGAACCCCGCTTTGCGCAACGGGCGGCGGTTCATTGGCCCGCCCGCCTGCGCCATGCCGTCGGCCAGCACTCTGGCAAGGGCAAGCGAACGTGGTTCGGTTTCCTGCCGCGCCAGGTCCAGCAAGATACCAGCAACCTGATCATCAGATCCGGTCAAATCCGCCCCCGCGATTATGTCCGATCTGTCATGGCGCGCCGCCAGATGGGCGGTCGCCGCATCGCTCGCCTCTTGGGAGAGCGTATAAACGGTCGCCCCTTTTGCCCCGCCTTGGCGCAAACTGTCCGCGTGCAGGGAAATAAAGATGTCGGCGCGCGCTTGATGGGCGATGGCAACACGCGTTTCAAGCGCGACGAATACGTCTTCGTCACGGATCATCACCACATCCACGTCGTTGCGCAACAGCACCTCGCGCAGGGTGCGGGCAAAGGACAACATCAGGTCTTTTTCAAGCACATCGCCCCGCTCTGCACCGGGGTCGATGCCCCCGTGGCCCGCATCAAGCGCAACAGTAAATCGTTTTTCTTTAAGGCCTTGCGTCTCTGGCGCTTTGGTCAAGGCCTCGGGCCATGCGGGATCAACCGGCGCGCCTGCCTGTGCAGTAAATTCCTCAGGGCTGGCGGTTTTTAGTGCTATTTCCAGCACCGCCTGCCCGCTTGCCGCATCCACCGGCATCCCGACTTCGACGGGCACCATAGGTTCGGACAGGTCAGCCACCAACCGCGACCAGCCCGGACGAAAGGCACCGAAACGCACCGCAGAAATCCGCCCTGCTTGCGGCAGGATCATATCGGGGCGCACCGTGGCCCAGTCCGCTTCCTTGAAATCGACCACCAGCCGCGCGGGGTTCTCCAGCAAAAACACCCGGAACGGCACCCCCTGACTGAGACCGATCTTGATCTCGGTCTTACCGAACCAACCGTCAGATACGCTGGATTTCGCTGGGTCAACACGGGCCAGCGCGCTCAGGTCTTGGGCGGTTGCGGCACTTGCCCACACTCCCAGAAACATTGCCAGATAGAAGAATGCCCGCATCTTTCACCGCTTTGGCTTGTGCCATTTCGCCACCCTTAACACGCCAGATCAGGCCCGCCCAGTCTTTGCATTCCTCCAGATGCCGCGATCCTTCGGTTTTCACAAAAAGGTGCGAAGGTCACAGAAACCGCCCGTTGCGGCCGCATTCCTAACGTCTTTGTCTGAAAAGGTGGCGCAAGGCAGGCACCGAAGAAAGGGCGCTTCGCGTGAACACTTTGACAAAAATTTCCCGTCTGGGGCGTGCGCTACAGTGGTTCACCCCGTTTTGGGTCGCACAATTGCTGCTTTGGGCGGCCTATGTCTGGCTGTTCAACTTCGCCGAGGCGGATGGGCAATCTTTCACCGCGATCTTTTTGTATTTGCTGAAATCATACGGCTGGATCCCCTTTGCTGCGGGGCTTTGCCTGCGTGCTCTGTGCGCCCCCTGGATCGAAACCGCAGGGGGACGAAGCAACGAACCACAACCGGGCGGCACATATTAATCAGCGTGTTCTCGCGGCCATAAAGGTCTTGAGCCGCGCAAGACCTTCGGCGATGTCGGCCGTGCTGCGGGCATAGGAAAACCGCAATGTGGTGGCCCCCCGCTGCGGGTCGAAATCCAAACCCGGTGTTACGGAAACCTGTGCTTTCTCAAGTATTTCTGCAGCAAAGCTCAAGCTGTCCGACGTATGTTCACTGACGTCCGCATAGACATAGAACGCACCGTCAGGTGGTGCGAAACTGGTGAATCCCGCCTCTTTCAACCCGCTTAACATCAAGGCGCGATTGGCACGGTACACATCCATATTGGCCTGAAGTTCGTCGTCACAATCCATCGCCGCAAGGGCAGCGACCTGACTGGCGTGGGGCGCGCAGATGAACATGTTCTGGGCAATCCGTTCCACCACTCGCACGTGATCTTCGGGCACGACCATCCAGCCCACCCGCCAGCCTGTCATCGAAAAATATTTGGAAAACGAATTGATGACATAGCAGTCGTCGGTGACCTCCAGCGCGGTCACGGCTTTTTGATCGTACTCCACGCCGTGATAGATTTCGTCGGAAATGAAGGACGCGCCCTGCGCGGCACAGGCGTCGATCAAGGCCTTCATGGCCGCGTGATCCAACATCGTGCCGGTGGGATTGGCCGGCGAGGCGACCATCAAACCGGCCAGGTCCATATCGGCAAAATCCGCAGGCACCGGTTGCAAACGGTTCTCTAGCGACGTTTGCAAATCGACGGGTGTCAGCGCAAGCGCCCTGAGAATCTGGCGATAACTGGGATAGCCCGGTGCGCCGATACCAACCCGATCGCCGGTGTCGAAAAGTGATGTAAAAGCAAGGATAAAGCCCCCCGAAGACCCCGATGTGACCACCACACGGTTGGGGTCCAGATCGACGTTGTACCATTCGCCATACATCCGCGCGATGCGCGCACGCAGGGCGGGCAGCCCCAAGGCTACGGTATAGCCCAAGGCCCCGTCATCCATCGCGTATTTCAACGCGTCCACCGCGCCCTTCGGGGCGCCTGTTCCCGGTTGGCCGACTTCCATATGGATGATGTGCTGGCCTTCGGCTTCGGCCTTGGCCGCCGCTTGCATCACATCCATCACGATAAAGGGATCAACGGCGGACCGGGTTGAGTTGCGCATGGTCTTGCTCCTGTGTCTGGCCCGTGTTTACTGTGCCTGTGTTTCACTGTGAATGCGTCAAACGTCAAGTTGACGCCGCACTTGCTTAGAAAGGTATCGTGTCATGATGCTTCGTTTTGCCGCCCCGATCGTTGCGGCAGCCCTCGCCCTGCCTGCCACTGCTATGGATTTGACGGAACTGTCAGACGCAGAACGCGCCCAGTTCCGCGCCGAGGTGCGGGCCTATCTGATGGAAAATCCCGAAGTGATCATGGAAGCCGTAGATGCGCTGCGCGAAAAAGAAGCCAACGCACAGGCGCAGGCTGATGTGGATCTGGTCAGCGTCAATGCAGATGCGATTTTCGACGATGGGTATTCTTGGGTCGGTGGCAATCCTGACGGTGACATCACCTTGGTCGAATTTCTGGATTACCGCTGTGGCTATTGCAAAAAGGCCCATGACGAAGTGGCCAAACTGCTGGAGAAAGACGGCAACATCCGCCTGATCGTCAAGGAATTCCCGATATTGGGGGATCAATCCGTGCTGGCATCGCGCTTTGCTGTGGCGGTGAAGCAGGTGGCGGGCGATGATAGCTATAAGGCGATGAACGATGCGCTGATGGCGTTTCGCGGTGACGTAACCCTTGCCTCTCTGCGCCGTATGGCCAGCACATTCGGGCTGGACATGGACGCCATCGAAGCGGTGATGGACAGCGATGCCGTCACGCAGGAAATCGCCGAAACCCGTGCCTTGGCCCAGCGGTTGCAGATTACGGGCACCCCGACTTTTGTCATGAAAGACGAGCTGCTGCGCGGCTATTTGCCTTACGACCAGATGCAAGCCTTGCTGGACGAAAAGCGCGGCTAAGCCGTTTTAAAGAAACGTTTTATGATATTTCACGAGGCGCTGGAAATGCGCCTCGAGCGAGCGTTTCAGGTGGGCGGCATCCTTGACGGTCAGGATGTAATCCACCAGCAGGTTATACTGCTGGATCTGGCGTGGCAGACGTTGTGCGGGATCTAGGCGCAGCTTGCGGTCCGCTTCCTCGATCACCTGAACCTGCTGTTTCTCTGGCCAGACAATGTTTTCGGCCGACCCGCTCAGGCTTTTGCCATTCATCAACCGCTGTTCAGCATCGAAATGCTGAAACACCGCGTCTTCCAACGGTTGCACCTGCGTCACATCCGCTACCGGCCATGCCCAGACATAGGCGATTTCCCAGACATCAATCTGCCGGTTCGCAATCACATCGGAGCGGGCCGAGGTTAAATGGCGACGCACGCGGGTGCGAATGCCATCCACCGATTGCCCGACATAAATCGGCTGCCCGTCCAGATCGCACAGGGCATAAACGCCGATTTCGTTGGTCAAAGCCCCCAGCGCTTTGGAGCGGTATGCCTGCGCGGTGCTCACGCGACATCGCGGCGCAAGGCGGCGTTCAGCAAAGGCTGAAACAGGCTGCGATCAAGATAGCTGACGATGGGCACGGCCACCCCGTCCCCCGCCACCTGATAGGCCTGATTATAGCGTTCGGGCATCTTGAAACGGTCGCTTAACCCCATCAGCCGCGCGACTTCCTTGCTGGACAGCAAGCGTGCGCGGGTTTCATTGCCCTTGATAAACATGATCGTCTGACGCGATGACCCACCCGCAGGGGTGCGCAGACAGCCCGCCAGCCCGTCAAACCGCACCTCGGCGCGTTGCCGGTTCATCCCGCTGACATCAGGGCGGCCGCGTTTATAGAGCATCCCGATTTCGGTCTTGCCAGTGGCGCGCGCTTTCAACACACGCGCCTGACTGGGCTCTGACATCATCGCCAACAGCCGCGAGACCTCTGTTTCCGCCAGCCAAGCGGTATTGGGCGTTTCATCCACGATCTTGCGCAACGACGTGCGGCGCGGCGCGGGCGCATCATGGTGCCACCACACCCAATGCTGGGCAATTTTCTTGGGCAGTTTCGCCACGAAGGACGTCACCTTGTCCGTGTGGAAAACACCACTGGCGGACTTGGTCGTCAGCCCGTCGATCAACACGTCCTGACGCACGCCGATGATAAACAATCGCGGCCTGCTTTGCGGCAGGAATTTTGCCGCATCAATCTCAAGCGCGCCCACGCGATAACCCAACGAAATCAGCATTTCGAGAACCGCGCGCAGGTCGCGCCCGCCATTGCGTGTCATCAATCCGGTAACGTTTTCAAAGGCAATGATACGCGGTGCAAATCCCCGCGCGCCCGCCTGCCCGATCAGCCGTGCCCACTCCATGAACATGCCCGAGCGCGCCCCGTTCAACCCGCGCCCCTTACCCGCAAGCGAGAAGTCCTGACACGGGCTGGAGGCCCAGTAAAGATCAATAAGTTGGGCAAGCGGTTCGACATCAAGCGCAGCAATATCGCCTTCTATCAGATGCTTGGCACCCCAGTTTTGCGCATATGTCGCGCATTTCATCGCGTCGATGTCATTGGCAAGCGCACAGTCCCACGCCTTGCCCAGCCCCGCACGGACCATGCCTGCACCGCAGAAAAACTCGGCATACTTGGGGGGATTTTCGACAGAACCTACCATATCTATGTCTAAACCCGCCCCCTTTGGGTGTCGACTGAAAAACGGCCGGTTTACTCTGCGGCTTGCGCCTTCTGCGCGTCAATTTCTGCTGCGCGCTTTTCGACTTGATCGACGATATGTTCGATCATGTCGGCGTTGTCCTGTTTATGGCTTTGCTTACCTGCCAGATAGACCATTCCCGAACCGGCCCCGCCGCCGGTAAAGCCAACATCGGTCATCAAGGCTTCGCCCGGACCATTCACCACACAGCCGATGATGCTGAGGCTCATCGGGGTTTTGATATGCTCCAGCCGCTGCTCCAGAACTTCGACGGTTTTAATAACGTCAAAGCCCTGACGCGCACAGGAAGGGCAGGAAATAATATTAACGCCGCGATGACGCAGGCCCAGAGATTTCAGGATCTCGAACCCCATCTTCACCTCTTCCACCGGATCGGCGGAAAGGGAGACGCGGATCGTGTCGCCAATGCCCATCCACAACAGGTTGCCCATACCGATGGCCGATTTTACGGTACCGCTGATCAGCCCGCCGGCTTCGGTGATGCCAAGGTGGATCGGCGCATCCGTCGCCTCAGCCAGTTGCTGATAGGCCGCCGCAGCCATAAAGACATCGGAGGCTTTGCAGCTGATCTTGAATTCGTGAAAATCATTGTCTTGCAGGATCTTGATGTGATCCAGACCGCTTTCCACCATCGCATCGGGGCAAGGTTCGCCGTATTTATCCAGCAAGTGCTTTTCAAGGCTGCCGGCATTCACGCCAATACGGATGGAACAATTGTTGTCCCGCGCGGCCTTGATCACTTCTTTAACGCGCTTTTCGTCGCCGATATTGCCGGGATTGATCCGCAAGCAGGCCGCCCCTGCCTCTGCCGCCTCTATCCCGCGTTTGTAGTGGAAATGGATGTCGGCGACGATGGGCACCGACACTTCTGGCACAATCAGTTTCAGCGCCTTGGAGGATGCTTCGTCCGGTACAGAAATCCGCACAATATCTGCACCGGCATCTGCTGCGGCCTGCACCTGTGCAATTGTACCTTTGACGTCTGTAGTCAAAGTGTTGGTCATGGTCTGCACGGTGATCGGCGCATCGCCCCCCACCGGTACATTACCCACCATGATCTGGCGCGATTTTCGACGGTAGATGTTGCGCCACGGACGGATGGAATTAAGCGACATGAAAGCAGCCTTTTAGCAAAGAGCGTTGCTTAGCATCTATCTATTCAAGGGTGTTTTCGCAATGGAGGTCGAGCGCAAAGACTAGTTTGTCTGGCAGGGAATTGCCGCAAGGGTTGCCGGATCAAGGTCGGACTTTGCAAGATCTGCAAACATCCGCGTCAGGGAGGTGTCCACATTGGGGTCAACCGGTTCGTACAATGCAACAAGTGCCTGATTGTCCAAGGGCAGGTTTGACGTGATGCTGCCGCGCGCACCGACAGGTCCGTAACACCCGTCTGCCATCGCGAAATACAGCGCACCGGATTCGCCCGTGCGCAGCATTGGCGGTTCTTCGGTCGCGGGGACATCCCATGTGTCACCCTTGTCCATCACACCCTCAAAGATGACAGTGCCATCCGCCGCGCGCACACGCACCCAGGACGGAAACGCAGCAACCATACGCACCGCAGCTGCGGGACCTTCAACGACCTGCGGCACCGCCGGATTGTCGATGCCTGCTGGCAGGTTTTCGACAGTCAACGCCGCGGTTTGCGGCGCAAGTTCAGGTGCCGCGAAATTGCCCAGTGAACGCGGATCAATTGTTGCAATCGGTGCGTCACGGGCCACCATCAAAGGCACATCAAGCGCCTGAGGACGATACAACCGGTCAAGCGCTTCAACCCGCGGGGTTTCCATCGCGCTTGGCGCATCGGAGGCCACGCTGTTGTCAGGCGTTGCGGTCAATGCCCCCTGAAGCGGATCAAGGTCGGACAGCACCACAGGTGTCTGGTCAACCGGTGCAACCTGCACCCGCTGCACTTCTTGCAAAACGGTATAGCCGCCAAAGCCGATCGCACCGATCAGCGCAACCAGAACCAACATGGACCCGACGGCCCCGGGTTCAATCCGGCTGAACAGGCTGTCGCCAACGGGCGTGAAAGGGGTATTGGGACGCGCAAACAGATCAGCCTCAAGCGGACGGTTCTTGCGCCCTTGCAGATCAGGCTTTTTGATCACGGAGGCATCGGCGGACATGCCGTGCGCCACAGTAAATCCGGATTCAGCACAGAAGGTTGCAAATGCCTTGTCGGGGTTCATGTTCAGGTAGCGCGCATAAGAACGCACATAGCCCGCGATGAAACCAGGTGTGTCGAATGCGTCGGGGTCGGCGTTTTCGATGGCCGCGATATAGGAAGCTTTGATCCGCAGTTCACGTTGAACATCCAGCAACGATTTACCCATCGTCGCCCGCTCACCTCGCATCACGTCGCCGAGACGTAATTCGAAAGCATCAAACCCTTTGGGTTCAGCGAGTTCTTCGTTTTTCGCCTTAGAGGACCAACGCCCGATCATCCCATCGCCCCATCGTTAACTTGCCTGTCACCATTTGCCTGAATCATATTCTTGATTCGGGATATGGTCTGTTCTTTCGTTATCGATAGCACAGTGCAACGCGAAATACGAATTTTACACGCTTAGCCAGCAGCTTCGGCACGATTCAGCGCACAATGCGACCACAAACCGTCCATTGCGCGCACCAGCGCGTCAATTTCGCCAAACTCATGCACCGGCGACGGGGTAAAGCGCAGGCGCTCGGTGCCGCGCGGCACGGTTGGAAAGTTGATCGGCTGGACATAGATGCCGTGATCTTTCAGCAGCATGTCGCTCAACATCTGGGTATGAACCGGATTTCCGACCATTACCGGCACAATATGTGACCCGTGATCGATGATCGGCAGACCCAGCCCCTTGAGCCGGAGTTTCAGCACTTTGGCTTGTTGCTGGTGTTTTTCGCGCAGCTCTGGCGCAGTCTTAAGAAACGCCACAGAAGCCGCCGCCCCCGCCGCAACAGCGGGTGGCAAAGACGTGGTAAAGATGAAGCCCGGCGCATAGGAACGCACTGCGTCACACATCTTGGCCGAGGCGGCGATATAGCCCCCCATCACACCGTATGCTTTGGCAAGCGTGCCATTAATAATGTCGAGCCGGTCCATCAGCCCGTCACGTTCCGCAACCCCTGCCCCGCGTGGGCCGTACATGCCAACGGCATGCACTTCGTCGATATAGGTGAGCGCGCCAAATTCATCCGCCAGATCACACAATGCTTCGATCGGACCGAAATCACCGTCCATGGAATAGATCGATTCAAAGGCAATCACCTTGGGTGCTGCCGGATCGTCCGCTTCCAGCAGTTCGCGCAGATGGGCCACGTCATTATGGCGGAAAATACGTTTCGCGCCGCCGTTACGACGCACCCCTTCGATCATCGACGCATGGTTCAATGCATCGGAATAAATGATCAGACCGGGAAACAGTTTGGGCAGCGTCGAAAGGGTCGCGTCATTGGCGATATAGGCGGATGTAAACAGCAGCGCCTCTTCCTTACCGTGTAAATCGGCCAATTCGGCTTCAAGTCGTTTGTGATACACGGTTGTGCCGGAAATATTGCGGGTGCCACCGGACCCTGCGCCGGTGTTTTGCAGTGCTTCTTCCATCGCTTGCAGCACAACAGGGTTTTGCCCCATGCCAAGATAGTCGTTGCCACACCAGACAGTGATGTCCTGTTCTGAGCCATCGGGGCGCGTCCACACCGCGTGAGGGAATTGGCCGTTGCGCCGCTCGATGTCGATAAAGGTCCGGTAACGGCCCTCTTCGTGCAAGCGCGCAATCGCCTCGTCCAGTTTCGCGGTATAGTCCATGCGCATCTCCGATCAGCAGCTTTGGGCAGACGTCTTGATTGCCACAACATATTGTAAGAGACGAATATAGAAAATCCTCTCTCAGTTCAATGTCATATAGATGCACGGTTTGTCGCAGCTTTGATCTATGTCAAACGCAGGTTCCTGCAGTGACGGGCAAGGCCACTGGACACCCAAGTTTTGCCTGATACGGTCCCCCAGAAACATGAGATACAGGAGTCCCCCATGTCCCTAGACGACGTTCTGTCCCGGATCGACGACGATCTGCCCGAAGCCACCGACCGCCTGCTTGATCTGCTGCGAATCCCGTCTATTTCGACCGATCCGGCCTATAAAGCGGACTGCGATCGTGCCGCTGACTGGCTGGTGCGCGAACTGTCCGAAATGGGGGTGGACACCAGCAAACGTGCGACACCGGGCCATCCGATGGTTGTCGGTCATCTGGGCGACAGCGGTCCGCATCTCTTGTTTTACGGTCACTATGACGTGCAGCCGGTCGATCCGCTGGACCTGTGGGACAATGATCCTTTTGATCCGCAAATCGAGGACACCGCCAAAGGCAAAGTTATTCGCGGGCGCGGATCGTCCGATGACAAGGGTCAGTTGATGACCTTTATCGAAGCGTTGCGGGCATGGAAAACCGTCAAAGGCGACTGGCCCTGCCGCATCACTTTTTTCCTTGAAGGGGAAGAAGAATCCGGTTCGCCATCATTGGTGCCTTTCATGAAGGAAAACGCAGACGAGTTGAAAACCGACATCGCGCTGATCTGCGACACGGGACTGTTCGAATCAAAAACCCCTGCCATCGTCACCATGTTGCGCGGTTTACTGGGCGAAGAGCTGACCATCACTGCGCCGTCACTTGATCTGCATTCGGGCATGTATGGCGGCATTGCGATGAACCCCGTGCGCGTCCTGTCCAAAGTGATCGCCGCCTTGCACGATGACACCGGTCGCATCACCATCCCCAATTTTTATGACGGTGTGCCGGAGCTTTCCGACGATCTGGAAGCGCAGTGGCAGGGCTTGGCCTTTGACCACCAGAAATTCCTGAGCGATGTCGGGCTGTCGACGCCAGCGGGCGAACAGGACCGCACCCCGCTTGAAATGATCTGGTCGCGCCCGACTTGCGAGGTGAACGGCATCTGGGGCGGCTATACCGGCGACGGGTTCAAAACTGTGCTGCCCTCCAAAGCGAGCGCGAAGATCAGTTTCCGCCTTGTCGGCACGCAAGATCCGTTGGCGATCCGCGAGAATTTCCGTGCGATGGTGACCGACATGCTGCCGCCGGATTGCGAGGTCAGTTTCAGTGGGCATGGTGCCAGTGCTGCCTCGGGTGCGGATTTCTCCGGCCCGATGTTCGAACAGGCGCGCAAGGCCCTGACCGACGAATGGCAAGTGCCTGCGGCCTATGTCGGTTGTGGCGGGTCCATCCCGATTGCAGGTCACTTCCAGAAAATTCTGGGCACCGAACCCATGTTGATCGGCTTTGGCAAGGATGACGATGCCCTGCACTCCCCCAACGAAAAATATGACATGGAAAGCTTCCACAAGGGCATCCGGTCCTGGGCGCGGATACTTGAGGCGCTGACGTGATCCGCAACATCTGTCAGGGGAGATAGATAAGACATGCCGGTGCGACGCGCCATTCTGGCCCTGACGGCCGCGGCTGTCCTTGGTTCGGGGGCGGCACCGGTTGCACTGGCATGTGCCTTTCACGGCTATACCCCTGATCCGACGCTGGTTGATGTCCTGTTGGCCACCGAAGAGGTCGTGATTGCCCGCGTAGAACAAGGCGGGCGCGCATTCGCGCCGGCAGAGACACTTGCCGGTCCGCAAGTGACACAGATTGCCCTGCGCCCCTCCGCGCAAACCCGTATTGCTGCACAGCATAATGCGGATCTGTTGGTGCTGCTAGCGCGCGATGGCAGTTACGGGCCATGGCAGGAAGTGACACCGCTTGAAGGGGCGATGGGCGGGGTCATGCGCGCCGTCCTGTCCCGGCACGCGGCATGGCAAAGCGGGGATCTGCGCCCACGCGTCGCCTTCTTTGCGCGCCATCTCAATGCATCTGCTCCTGCTCTGCGCCGTCTTGCCCTGCGCGAAATGGACCGCGCGGATTACGCAACGCTGCGCAAATCCTCCTTGCCGCGTGTCGCAGGTCTTCGACAGGATTTGAGACAGGACGACGACGCGCTCCGCCCCATCCGCATCCTGCTGGCCGGCCTATCCGGCGACCGCAGCTTTGTGCCGCTGCTGTCTGAAGCGCTCGCCAAGGGGGTTGAAACGGGCAAACCCTATTTGGGAGCTTACGCCACAGCCTTGATTGAACTGGATGGCGCTCGCGGCGTCGAACACATCGTTGCGCGCTACCTATCCGATCCGGACCTTGCCTTTGATCAACGGGAAAAGCTGGTGCAGGCTTTGGCTCTGCAATACCGCGTCGCCCCTGCCGGCGTGCGGCGCAGCATCGCACGCGATGTCGCCCGTCTGTCCCGTCAGGATGCCGGTTTCGCGCAAAGCGCCACACGCCAGTTCGGCAGTGCGAACCGCTTTAACCCGTCTCCTGCTGTTGGCGGTGCCACCGACCGGTAAGGTCCGTTTCAGGCGGGGCGGTTCACCTTGATTCGTCCCTCGCGCAGAAAGATATAGACGCCCGACGCAATGACGATGGCAGCGCCTGCCAGTACTGTCGTTGCGGGCCATTCGCCAAAAATCGTCCAGCCCCAGAACAGAGAGAAAATCAGCAGAATATATTCGAACGGGGCCACCACCGATGCGTGGCTCAGCCTGTAGGCCTGTGTCATCAGGTACCCAACGATGGCAGAAAGCACTCCAAGGCCGAGAATCGGCAGAACATCGGCGCTTGCGGGCCAGACCCAGGCGCGCAGCAGGAACTGCACCGACGGGTTGCTGTCAGGCGTCACAAAACGCCCGTCACCCGCGACCAGATAGACCACAGCACTGACCGAGATGAATGCAAGCTGCATGTGCAGCGCCAATGCCGATGCACGGCTGGTCTGCCCCAGTTTACGCGTCAGCACCGACATCCCCGCATAGAAAGCGGCCGCGACGACCGGCAGAACGACAACCCAGCCATAGCCCCCCTCGCCCGCCATCATTTGGGGGGCCATCATGACCATGACCCCGACAAACCCCACGCCAATCGCCGCAAACCTGCGCGGTCCAACGATTTCGCCCAAAACCGGAATCGACAGAAGCGTCACAAACAGAGGCGCGACAAAGTAGATGGCCGTAGCAGTAGCCAGTGGAAGCGACGCGATTGCAGCATATAGCGCGGTATTGGCAATCAGAATGAACACTGCGCGGGTGGCATGCAGCACCCAGCGCCCCGTGTTTAAAAGCTTAAAACCGCCCTCCGCCATCAGCAAGGCCACGGTGAAACCGATCGCCACAACCGACCGCAGCATGATGAGCTGGTGCAGCGGATACCCCCCTGAAAGGGATTTCACCAACATATCGTTAACCGAAATGAAAAACATCCCGCCTAACATGCAAAAGATACCAAGGCGGGTCGGGCTGATGGAGGATATACTCATGCCCCCTCATACGCCCATGTTGCGGGCAATGTCAGGGCTGATTTCACCTTCGGAAAATGACCGGAGCTTCCGGCGCTGTAAAACGAAAAAAGGGCCCTCAAAGAGGACCCTTATTCGGCAGCGGTGGCGCGGTTGACGGGACTCGAACCCGCGACCCCCGGCGTGACAGGCCGGTACTCTAACCAACTGAGCTACAACCGCCCGCTGCGAACTTCGAAGTTACCTACGAAGCGTTTGGACGTCATATGGCCGTGCTGCGCAGCCGTCAAGAGCTTGTCCCCGCAGTAAATGAATGAAATGCAAAATTTGTGAGACTGTCGCCAGAATCTAGTGGATTACCGGAAGGCACAGCGCAGCATTTCAGTAGGCAAAGACCTGATTCGCCACGCGCCAAACCCACCGAAAGATCGGTAGGTAAGGCGCAGATTTTATTGATAAATCTAGCAGCGGTGGCGCGGTTGACGGGACTCGAACCCGCGACCCCCGGCGTGACAGGCCGGTACTCTAACCAACTGAGCTACAACCGCCCACTGCAAGCTTCGAAGTTACCCTCAAAGCGTTTGGACGTCATATGGGCGACGGTCCCAAGCGTCAAGACAGAAATACGCGCGAAGTGCGGAAAAACGAATTCCGCCCCTTTCATGTCGAGAGGTGCGCGTTATCAGCGGTCCGGCATCGGTATCTTGTAGGGCCGTTTTGATGAGTCCTAGGTGCAAATGGGATCCGTACGTCACGATGACAGTTTGCATGTCGTCGGCGGCCTAAAGGAATCACTTTGAGCGATCGCCTCCGCGTAGCGGCCCCGGTTGCGGGCCAATCTAACAGACAAAGATCACGCAGCCTCAACCCAAGAGCGAAGAATCCGGCAGCAAACACACCTCAAAAGAATATCAAAATGAGTATATCAACCCCGAGTAGATCGGACGCCATTATCCAGCGGATACCTGTTCAAAAAGGCTAGTTTGGTAAATGAAACTGCATTAAATTTCGAGCATTACACAGCGCTACAATTTCGACCTCAACTATTTTTATCAAAACCGCGGGTGCACTATGCTACGCATTTTATGTCTGTTCGGCATTCACTTCCGACAAGAAGATCGGGATTCCCCTAATATGATCTGCAAAACCTGCGGTCATAAGAAGCCGCTTTGGAACGAGGGCAGCAAACCCAAACGGACCGCCCGCTAGACCTTAGCTGCGGAATTGGTGAACCATTCGCTAATACCGGCAAAATCCCAAATCTATCCCCTACACACCACGTAGCTCATGATGGACCTATAAACGAAAATGACGCCGACAGTTTAAGCCGCCGCAACAAACTTCAAACGGGAGAATATGGTGGGTCGTGAGAGGCTCGAACTCCCGACATCTTCGGTGTAAACGAAGCGCTCTACCAACTGAGCTAACGACCCGCCGTGCGCGTCTCTTAGCCCAAGGAGCACGGGAGCTTCAAGCCCCTAAGTGAGCCTTTTTTGCTCTGCGTCGTTTAAAAAGAAAACAACGCCCTGCCCGCCTTCAATTTCACGCAATGCACCAAGGGGTCTGCCCGTTATAATCAGGCGCAACATGCGCGATGTGATGCCATGGGTGATCAAAACCGACGGCTGTTTAAGGCTTTTCAGGAATCGCAGGCAACGGGCATTCAGCGCGGCGAATCCCTCTCCCTCGGGGGCGCGTTCATAAAGGTCGAAACCGTCACGCGCACCAGATTCGGCCATAACCTCACTTCGGACCCGCCCGGCCCATGCACCAAGACCGATTTCGCTAAGTGCGGGATCGGTTGTAATCGGTGAAAGCTGTCCCGCAACCGCGATTCTAGCCGTTTCATAAGCCCTGCCCTGCGGGCTGCTGATCGCAGCAAAGCGATGCAAATCCTGCGATCTCAGAATGCGGTTCTGCGCCTGCGCTTGTTGGCGGCCCAGTTCGGTCAGCTTAGAATCAAACCGTCCCTGCAAGCGCCCTGCCGCATTCCACTCGGTTTCCCCATGACGCAGAATATATAAAGGTGGAAAGGCGCTCATTGCCGAGCGTCCAGCAAAGTTTCGTACCCGTTCTCAAGCACATAAACGCAACCCTGATCGTTGGATAGATGCCCGGCAGTTTCCATATCCAGCCCGCGCACCTGGGCCCGCATCACCTGCCCCCAAAGCCCGTGCGCCACGACGACCGTCGGCCCCGTCAGGTCATCCAGAAAAGACTGGATACGGGCCAGAAATGCAGCCAGCCCCTCGCCCCCGACGGCTTTCTCGTAGATTGCCAAAGCGCTGGGACGCTGCTGTGCCCAATCACCACTCTCCGCAAGGATGTCTTCTCGTAGCCGCCCTTGCCAATCGCCGGCGTGAATTTCCATCAACCGGTCATCATAACTGCAAGCGGCACCCGCCAAAGCGATCTGTGCCGTCTGGCGTGTTCGCCCCAGCGGTGAAACGTAAATATCAGGTTTCTGCGCCAACACAGGTGCGATTATAGCCGCCTGCCGGTGGGCATCCGCAATGCCCTGTTCGGTAAGCGGCGAATCCAACTGGCCCTGCAAGCGATAGGCCTTGTTCCATTCCGTTTGCCCGTGCCGCAGAAACCAGATTTTCGGGTAATTTGCCATCGCGACCGCTCCTGTTAGATCAACCCGCAATACCCCAACCCCATGCCCTTGGTGAAGAGCGCGCGTGCAAAATCCATTTCGCCGCCGTTCAGGTTCACCGCGGCTGACAAACCGTGCCGCGATCGGACCATTGGGGATTTACACAAGGTGGTGGGTGATAAGAGATTTGAACTCCTGACATCTTCGATGTGAACGAAGCGCTCTACCACTGAGCTAATCACCCGTTCGGCAGGGGTTAGCCGTTGGCGCAGCACCTTGCAAGGGGTGCTGCGCATTTCCGAATGTCTAAATGTCGGATTGGTCGGTGGCGTCTTGCGAGGTGGATTGTTGCGGTGGAGTCGACTGGCGGATCTTGGCCACGACAATCCGTCCGTTCGACAGTTTTTTCTCGCGCCGGATTTTCATCCGCCCCATCGGCGGCAGGTTCAATTCGCGATTATCACCAATGGCTTCGCCCAGAACGCTAAGCATCATTTCAACGACCGGTTTGACGTCTTTCTTCTTCATACCTGAGCGTTCGACAACAGTGTCGATCAGTTCTTTCTTGCGCATCATCGGCCCGACAATCACCGGCTGTGGCGCATCCACGACACGGGGTTCTGCCTGTTTTGCGGGGGCCGGTGCGGACCCGTCCAGCGCAGAGGTCGGTGCGCCAGAAGATGCCGCAGGTTTTGCAACAGAGGTTTCAGGAACTGCGGCTTCGGTTACTGCGGGTTTAGCTGTTGCGGCCTTGGTCTTGGCGGCGGCCTTTGGCGTTTTCGACGCTTTGGCGGCACTGGCCGGCTTTGCTGGTTTACTCGATGCAGTACTCACGAAAATCTCACTCTTGATTGTTTCTTGCCTGCGAACAGTCTAGCCCGTCTTGCCAGAATTATCTAGCGTTCCTTGGCGCGCGTGGCGGTTTGCGTTTGAAATCAACTGGTTGTGCCTAAGTTTACAGCCTCCCGGCCCGTTGTCCTTTTCACAACGAAAAACGCCCCGGACGAACCGGGGCGTTTTGATCTTTCCTGTCACAGAAAACCGCTTAATGCGCGGTCGGCGCTGCGCCGGCTGCGGTGCGCGCGGCAAGGGCTGCCGCTGCCGCCGCATCTTCCGCGGCCTGATCCCATTCGATGGGTTCGGGCTTGGACACAAGCGCATGTTCCAACACTTCCGACACATGCTCGACCGGGATAATCTTGAGCCCCTGCTTCACGTTGTCGGGGATATCCGCCAGATCCTTTTCGTTCTCTTTCGGGATCAAAACGGTGGTGATCCCACCGCGCAACGCTGCCAGCAGTTTCTCTTTCAAACCACCAATCGGCATCGCATTGCCGCGCAGCGACACTTCGCCCGTCATTGCGATGTCCTTGCGCACAGGGATGCGCGTCAGCACCGAAACAATCGACGTCACCATTGCCAGACCGGCTGACGGACCGTCCTTTGGCGTGGCACCATCAGGCACGTGAACGTGAATGTCCAACGTGTCAAAGCTTGGCGGTTTCACACCGATCTGAGGCGATATAGAACGCACGTAGCTAGAGGCGGCGTCGATGCTTTCTTTCATCACATCGCCCAGCTTACCTGTGGTCTTCATTCGGCCCTTGCCCGGCAGGCGCAGCGCCTCGATGTGCAGCAATTCGCCGCCGACCGACGTGTAGGCCAAACCAGTGACAACACCGATCTGGTTTTCCTCTTCGGCCAACCCATAGCGGTGTTTGCGCACCCCAAGAAAATCATCAAGGTTGTCGCCGGTTACTGTGACGCTTTCGGCCTCTTTCTTGACGATCTTGGTCAGCGATTTGCGGGTGACCTTGGCGATCTCGCGCTCAAGGTTACGCACACCGGCCTCGCGGGTGTAATAGCGGATCATGCCCTGCAACGCAGAATCCTCGATCTTGAATTCTTTCGACTTCAAGCCGTGGTTCTTGATCTGCTTGGACACCAGATGCTGTTTCGCGATCTCCAGCTTTTCATCCTCGGTGTAGCCGGACAGCGGAATAATCTCCATCCGGTCCAAAAGTGGCCCCGGCATGTTATAGCTGTTCGACGTGGTCAGGAACATCACGTTGCTAAGATCGTATTCGACCTCAAGATAGTGATCCACAAAGGTGGAGTTTTGTTCCGGATCAAGCACTTCGAGCATCGCAGATGCGGGATCCCCACGGAAATCCTGACCCATCTTGTCGATCTCGTCGAGCAGGATCAGCGGGTTCGTGGTTTTCGCCTTTTTCAGCGCTTGAATGATCTTACCGGGCATAGACCCGATATAGGTCCGGCGGTGACCGCGGATCTCGGATTCATCACGTACCCCACCCAGCGAGATGCGGATAAATTCGCGTCCCGTTGCCTTGGCCACTGATTTCCCAAGCGACGTTTTACCCACACCGGGAGGGCCGACCAAGCACATGATCGGGCCTTTCATCTTGGAGGACCGCTGCTGCACCGCAAGATACTCGACAATCCGCTCTTTGACCTTTTCCAAGCCATAGTGATCGCCGTCCAGCACCTCTTGGGCTTTGCCAAGATTCTTTTTCACGCGCGACTTTACGCCCCACGGGATCGACAACATCCAATCCAGATAATTGCGCACCACAGTTGCTTCAGCAGACATCGGGCTCATGTTCTTGAGCTTTTTGATCTCAGCATCCGCTTTTTCGCGGGCTTCCTTGCTCAGCTTGGTCGCGGCGATTTTCTCTTCAAGTTCGGCAACTTCGTTCTTGCCGTCCTCGCCGTCGCCCAACTCTTGCTGGATCGCTTTCATCTGTTCGTTCAGATAATACTCGCGCTGCGTCCGCTCCATCTGGGTTTTTACCCGCGTCTTGATCTTTTTCTCGACCTGCAACACGGACATTTCGCCCTGCATCAGACCGTAAACTTTCTCAAGCCGCTCGGAGACACTGAGGGTCTCAAGCAGGTCTTGCTTTTGTTCGACTTCGATACCCAGATGCCCCGCGACCAGATCGGCCAAACGTGCCGGTTCGGCAGTTTCGCCCACGGCCGTCAGCGCCTCGTCGGGTACGTTTTTCTTGACCTTGGCATAGCGTTCAAATTCGTCGCCCACAGAACGCAAAAGCGCTTCGGTTGTGGCGGCGTCGCCGGGCATTTCGGTCAGATATTCTGCCCGCGCTTCAAAGAAGCTGTCGTTTTCAAGATATTCGGTGATGCGCACGCGCGCCTGTCCTTCGACCAGCACTTTTACCGTGCCATCGGGCAGTTTCAGCAGCTGCAG
Source organism: Sulfitobacter geojensis (assembly GCF_000622325.1). Lineage (NCBI taxonomy): Bacteria > Pseudomonadati > Pseudomonadota > Alphaproteobacteria > Rhodobacterales > Roseobacteraceae > Sulfitobacter > Sulfitobacter geojensis. The sequence goes on along the minus strand of NZ_JASE01000005.1, from coordinate 2,051,557 downwards.
CACATTGGCCAGCACGCCCGCTTTAAAGATGCCATCGGCCTGCGGGTCGTCTTCGCCCGGGTCGATCTGGCTGGACAGCAGGATCTGCTTGTCATCCGCCATCACCTCTTCCAAGGCGCGTACGGATTTTTCACGGCCGACAAAGAGCGGCACAATCATATGGGGAAACACCACGATATCGCGCAGTGGCAACACCGGATAAGAGGCGTTCAATGGGTCTAACATGCTCAATTCCTTATATAGCAAGACAGTTCCGGTCCCTTTAAAAGGCAACCAATGCCGTCTCCCGTTCTGGACCGATATGTAGATGCGGTCCGCTTGTTTCAATCCCCGTTACCTGGGGTTCGCTGCATAATCACCTGCAAAAGCCAGAGGTGCAACCGTGGTTTGCGCCTCAATTAAGGGAAATTAAGCCGGTGCAGCAGCTGTGCCTGCCGCTGTCACGGCAAGCCCAATTTTATCGCGATCCGAGGTCTAGCTGTCCAAGGTGGGATAATCGGTGAAGCCTTCACGTCCCCCACCATAATAGGTTTTGCTATCGCCCTCGTTCAGCGGCGCATCCTGTTTGAAACGCGCGACCAGATCGGGGTTGGCAATATACGGACGTCCGATTGCAATCATATCCGCATGCCCGCTTTGCGCCGCGTCCAGCGCCATATCGCGGTCGTAGCCGTTGTTAACCATATAGGCCCCGTCAAACAGCGCCCGCAGCGCTTGCAGGTCCTCGCCTTCGGCCAGCGTGCGCGTCCCGCCTGTCGTGCCCTCCACGAGATGCAGATAGGCCAGCCCGAACCGGTTCAGCCCTTTAATCACATATTCAAAGGTTTCTTGCGCGTTGGCATCCGTGATCCCGTTCACCGGAGAGAACGGCGACAGGCGAATGCCGGTGCGCTGTGCACCGATGGCATCGGTCACACCGGCCATCACTTCCATCAACAGACGCGCACGGTTCTCAAGGCTTCCGCCGTATGCATCCTCGCGCTTGTTCGCGCCGGTCTTCAGGAACTGGTCCAGCAAGTATCCGTTGGCGGCGTGCACTTCGACACCGTCAAACCCCGCGCGCATCGCCATCTCGGCGGCATGGGCATAATCGTAAACGATCCGCTCCATTTCAGCGACATCCAGCGCACGCGGTGTCGATGTCGCCTCAAACCCGTTGGTTGTAAAGGTTTTCACGTCTGCGTTCAGGGCCGAGGGCGCAACAGGCGCCTGCCCGTTCGGCTGCAGGGACGTGTGGCTGATCCGCCCCACATGCCACAGCTGGATTACGATCTTGCCGCCCTTTGCATGCACAGCATCCGTCACCTTGCGCCATGCAGCGACCTGGCCGTCTGTGTAGATACCCGGCGTCTGGAAGTATCCCTTGCCTTCTGCGCTGATCTGCGCGGCTTCGGTAATCAGCAAGCCGGCGCTGGCGCGTTGACTGTAATAATCAACGTGCATGTCGCTGACTTCGCCGGTGTCATTATCTGCACGGTTGCGCGTCAGCGGCGCCATGGCGATGCGGTTTGCTGCCTCAATTGCGCCCAGCGTGACCGGGGTGAACAGTTTCTCTGTCATGGTCTAGATGCTTTCTTATTCATTGCGGTTGGACCTGACCTAATCGCCTGCCCTCGCCAGACAAGCCCCAGAACCGCAGGTCTTAACATTCCGTCGCCGGTTGCAAACGATGGTTTTCAAACACATAACCCGATTTCGCCGCTGCGTTGGAACAGCCGTTCCGGTACGCGCCATGAATAGGGTCGCCGCAAACCGCAATTCGCGCCCCCTACGAGAGACAGCGTTCTTTTTTACGCCTGATACAAGTGATGACGCATCAGAGCGGATCGATGTCCCCTTGCGCGCGCCCCGCGTGAAAGTCCCGTTCCCAAGCCTCAAACGTCCCTGCCGCAATCGCTGTGCGCATACCGTCCATGATGTCCTGAAAGTAGCGCAGATTGTGCCATGTCAGCAGCATCCCCGAGATCATTTCCTGACTGCGGAACACATGGTGGAGATAGGCCCGCGAATATTTCGTGCAGGCCGGACAGGCGCAGTTTTCGTCCAAGGGGCGCGGATCATCCGCATGCCGTGCGTTCTTGATGTTCAATACACCTGCCCGCGTGAACACCTGCCCGGTACGTCCCGAACGCGATGGCAGGACGCAATCCATCATGTCGATGCCGCGTTTCACAGCCCCCACAATATCATCGGGCTTGCCCACGCCCATCAGATAGCGCGGCTTGTCCTCGGGCAGTTGGTCCGGCGCGTAATCCAGACAGCCAAACATGGCTTCCTGCCCTTCGCCCACGGCCAGACCACCCACTGCGTAGCCGTCAAAACCGATCTCACGCAGCGCTTCTGCCGATTGTCCGCGCAAATCCTGTTCTAACCCGCCCTGCTGGATGCCAAAAAGCGCGTGGCCGGGACGATCGCCAAACGCTTCTTTGGACCGCTTGGCCCACCGCATCGACAATTCCATGCTGGTGGCAATGCGATCGCGATCCGCAGGCAGCGCCGGACATTCGTCGAAACACATCACGATGTCAGAGCCCAGCAATGCCTGTATCTCCATCGACCGTTCCGGCGTGATCTCGTGCTTGGACCCGTCGATATGGCTTTTGAAGGTAACACCCCGTTCCGTCAGCTTGCGCAAATCCGCCAGCGACATCACCTGAAACCCGCCTGAATCCGTCAGGATCGGCTTGTCCCAGTTCATGAATTTATGCAGCCCGCCCAAACGCGCAATCCGTTCAGCCGTGGGCCGCAACATCAGGTGATAGGTATTGCCCAGCAGGATATCTGCCCCTGTCGCCGCAACGCTTTCGGGCATCATCGCCTTGACCGTCGCCGCTGTGCCCACGGGCATGAACGCAGGTGTGCGGATGTCGCCACGTGTGGTGTGGATCACGCCAGTGCGTGCCTTGCCGTCTTGGGCGTGTTTTTCAAAGGTGATGCGGGACATTTCGGGCTACTCCTTGTCGCTGGTGCAGGGGGTAAACCACCACAGTAAAACTTGCAATCAGCCCCGATTATCCCCACATATAGCGTAGCATTTCGTGAAAAAGGATAGTGATTGTGGATATTGAAGCGCTGATCATCGGCATTCTGGAAAACAACCTTGCGTGGCTGTTGCTGGCAGCCCTTGTTGTGATCTTGATTGTGAAATCGGTCAAGATTGTTCCGCAGTCAGAACAGCACGTTGTGGAACGCTTTGGCCGCCTGCGCGCCGTGCTTGGGCCGGGCATCAACATGATCGTGCCATTCATCGACCGCATCGCACATAAAATCTCCATCCTTGAACGCCAACTCCCCACTGCATCCCAAGACGCGATTACCCGCGACAACGTACTCACACAGGTCGATACTTCAGTGTTCTACCGCATCACCGAACCGGAAAAGACTGTTTACCGTATCCGTGACGTCGATAGCGCCATCTCGACGACCGTCGCAGGTATCGTGCGCGCCGAGATCGGCAAAATGGATCTGGATGAGGTTCAGGCGAACCGCAATTCGCTGATCGACACGATCAAGGCGACTGTGGAACAGGCGGTAGACGACTGGGGCATCGAAGTGACCCGCGCCGAAATTCTGGACGTGAACCTTGATGCCGCGACCCGCGCCGCGATGATGCAGCAGCTCAACGCGGAACGTGCGCGCCGTGCGCAGGTGACGGAGGCCGAAGGCTCCAAACGTGCGGTTGAACTGGCGGCTGACGCAGAACTTTACGCGTCCGAGCAAACCGCCAAGGCGCGCCGCGTTCTGGCCGAAGCCGAAGCTTACGCCACACAAGTGGTCGCCGTTGCCATCAACGAAAACGGGATTGAAGCGGCGCAATACCAGATTGCCCTGAAACAGGTCGAAGCCGTTGGCGCGATGAGCAGCGGTGACGGCAACCAGACGGTGATCGTTCCGGCCGAAGCGGTTGCCGCCTTTGGCGATGCCTTCAAATTGCTGAAAGGGCGCGGATGATGGCCGATTATCTCACGCTGTGGTGGGTCTGGATCTGTATCGCCCTTGCGCTTGGGGTGGTTGAACTGCTGGCCCCCGGTTTCATTTTCCTGGGCTTTGCCATTGGCGCTGTGATCATGGCGGGCATCGTCGCGTTGATCAGCCTTAGCAACATCCCGGCCCTTCTGGCCCTGTTTGCTGTGCTGTCCCTGATCGCGTGGATTGCCCTTAAGGCGGCGTTCCGCCGACAGTCCAGCGGTGCCCGCATCGTCACCCGCGATATCAACGAAAACTAACGCCGGTTAACTGTTGCATTGACCCTCCGACAGGCCAGTCTTTGGTTGAGATCATACCGGTTGGCTGTTAGGTCCGGCACTTGAACACAAAGGGTGCTGCACATGGAAAATCTCGCTTTTGGTTGGGAAGAATGGGTGGCTTTGCCAGGGCTTGGCTTGCCCGCGATCAAAGCCAAAGTGGATACAGGCGCGCGCACCTCTGCCCTGCATGCCCATGACATCGAAACCTTCGGGTCTGCCGCCCACCCCAAGGTGCGCTTTAACGTGCATCCTATTGCGGGCCGCGAAGACATCGTGATCACCTGTTCGGCCCCCCTTGTGGACCGGCGCGAGGTGACCTCTTCCAACGGCGAATCCGAACAGCGCTATGTGATTGAAACCAAGCTGGAAGTCGGCGGGCAAAGCTGGCCGATCGAGGTGACCTTGACCAACCGCGCTGGACTGACCAGCCGGATGTTGCTGGGCCGTCAGGCGCTGAACGACCACATCACGATTTCCGCGACCGAGCGGCGTTTGCAACCGGATCTGAGCTATGACGTCTACCATACGGCAGCCGTGCGCAAAACCGCCCCCAAGCGCGCGTTGCGCATCGCGGTGTTAAGCCGCGAGGATAATTATTCCACCCGCCGTCTGGTCGACGTGGGCGAAGAGCGCGGTCATACCGTCGAAGTCATCGACACAACGCGGTGCTATATGGCGATCAATGCCATGGCACCGGAAGTGCACTATGACGGCAAACGCCTGCCCCGCTATGATGCGGTGATCCCGCGCATCGGCGCGTCGATCACGCCGTATGGCACCGCCGTGATCCGCCAGTTCGAAACCATCGGCACCTACTGTGTGAACGGTTCCGCAGGCATTACCGCCAGCCGCGACAAGCTGCATGCGCATCAGGTTTTGGCGTCCAAGAAAATCGGCATGCCGACAACCGCATTTGCTGCGTCTCCCAAGGACACGTCAAACCTGATGGGGTTGGTCGGCACGGCCCCCCTGATTGTGAAACTGCTGGAATCGACGCAGGGCAAAGGTGTTGTTCTGGCCGAAACCAAAAAGGCTGCAGAATCCGTGATCGACGCCTTTCGCGGCCTAAAGGCAAACTTCCTTGTTCAGGACTTCGTCAAGGAAGCGGCCGGCGAGGACATCCGTTGTCTGGTGATCGCAGGCAAAGTGGTTGCTGCGATGAAACGTACCGGTGCGGATGGGGATTTCCGTTCAAACCTGCACCGCGGCGGGTCGGCCAAGGTGGTGCGCATATCGAAAGAGGAACGCGATACCGCTCTGCGTGCCGCCCGTGCTTTTGGTTTGGGCAAGGCGGGTGTGGATTTGCTGCGCTCGGAGTCCGGCCCCAAGGTGTTGGAAGTCAACTCCTCCCCCGGTTTTGAAGGCATCGAAAAGGCTACTGGCAAGGACATTGTCGGCAAGCTTTATGACGAAATCGAAGCGCGGGTAAAACCGCAGCCCGTTAGAAAGCGCAAGGGCGGCTAGCGCGGCCCCTCCTTTTTCGGATCCGCTTTCTTTTCGGCCGCTTCGATGTGCTTTTTCAAATCTTTGGCCCAGCTTTTTTCGAACTTATCGTTCTTCTTTTTACCATTCACGCGGGTTTGGGTCGCATATTCCACCATGCAGGCAATGACCTCCGCGTCACTGCGCTTGGGGCGGGAATCCGGCAGTTCCAGGTGATAGGCATCCCCCTCCCCATAGCCATCTTTGCCTTTATAGTTTTTGAACCCCTGCTTCTTCATTTCAGCGGCCCATTCACTTTTGAACGTTTCCCACTTCCAGACAAATTCGGGCCCGTCACCGAAACAGCTTTTGGGCTTGTCCTGATAAGACTTTTTGTCAAACCCGCCTTTATCGCCCTTTTTCGGGATCTCTGACGAAATATTAACATGGCGCGCCTTATCGGCCATGTGGTTAGAAGCACAGGTCCAGCTTTTCCCCGACAGGACCGATTTTGCCTGCTCTTTGCCGGTGCGCTTTTTCGTGACTTTGGACGTAGCCACCACAAAGTTCAGCTTGACCACACGGTCCTCCGGTTTCGTCTTGGGGATCGGCCCGCCGTCCTTCATACACATGCCGCGTTTTTCGCCTTCGGCGTTGGCTTTCTTCTTTTTCTCATCAGAGGCTTTGCAGGCAGCAACACATTTCACCCGTGCGGCCGCATAGCGTTTATTCATTCCCGCCGCAAAATCCGCGGCCTTTTTGTTAACATCAACTGTCATCCGAGGCTCCTAGCGTCTGGTTGCTGTGCAAGGGTAATTACCCTCGCCTAACCTCAACCTATGAGGGAGGGTTACCTTACGTCAAGAATGTCATGCGGCAGTGACCGACTTTACGGTCCGAGAAATACAGCGGATCGACCCGAGCCTGCCCATCCCACACCGCAAGTTTCGGACTAACCCGTCACCTCCAATGCACAACCATCCCGCCCAAGCCGCTTCTCGCCCTAGACGTTGCAGGTGACAATCCCTATATAAACACTCAAGATATAAACGAGGGCCCGATGACCGATCAAACACAACCCATGGAAGGCACGCCGCTGATTGCGCCGTCGACCACTGATCATCCAATGTACGAACAGGTCGTCGAGGCCTGCCGAAGTGTCTATGACCCTGAAATCCCGGTGAATATTTATGAACTGGGATTGATCTACACCATCGACATCGACGCGGAAAACGCGGTCGACATCAAGATGTCGCTCACCGCTCCCGGCTGTCCAGTGGCGGGCGAAATGCCCGGTTGGGTCGCCGACGCGGTCGAACCCCTGCCCGGCATCAAGCAGGTCAATGTTGAGCTGGTTTGGGAACCACCATGGGGCATGGACATGATGTCTGACGAAGCCCGCCTTGAGCTGGGTTTTATGTAACCCCACCTTGAGAACATAAGCGCCTCTGCCTATCTTTGGTGCAACAGGAGAAGAGACATGTTCGGTATCCCAGGCAAACAGGCCGTCACCATTACCCCCAAAGCGGCGGCGCAGATCACCAAGCTGATGGCGTCTGCGGGTCATGCAGGTCTGCGGATCGGCATCAAAAAAGGCGGCTGCGCGGGCATGGAATACACCATGGAATACGTGGATGCCGCTGATCCGAATGATGAGGTGGTCAATCAGGACGGTGCCTGTGTGATGATCGCCCCGATGGCGCAGATGTTTCTGTTCGGGACCGAAATCGACTATGAAACAACGCTGCTGGAATCCGGCTTCAAATTCAACAACCCCAACGTGACCGAAGCCTGCGGCTGTGGGGAGTCGATCAAGTTCGACGACGCACTCGCCGTTAAATGAGCCTCGCGGCGGCAGACATCGCCTTTGCCACCGACCTGTTCAGCGACATCCCCAATCTGACGACCCGCAAGATGTTCGGCGGCCTCGGCATATACGCCGACGGGGTGATCTTCGCACTGATGCGCTCTGACGGGCAGCTGCTGCTTAAAGCGCAGGAGCCCGAGTTTACCGCCAAGCTGGCCGCAGCGGGCAGCACCCAATGGACCTACACCCGCAAAAACGGTGCCGCCTCCTCCATGCCTTATTGGACCTTACCGGACGCCGCCCTTGATGATCCGGCATCCGCCACCACACTGGCGCGTGAGGCGCTGGCACTGCTGCGCTGAGCGGCGCGCGGCCGATTGCCTTGAAAAGGCGTAGCTGTTAGGCAAAGGCAACATTCCCAACACCATAGGACAGACATGCGCCGCAAAATCGCCGCCGGAAACTGGAAGATGAACGGGACAAGCAATGCCTTGGCCGAACTGGAACACCTTACCGCGTCCTTGCCCGCGAACGCGCCCACCGTGGTCATATGCCCGCCCTCAACACTGCTGTTTCGCGCCTGTGAAACAGCCCGCAATATCGCCATCGGCGCGCAGGACTGTCACATGCAAACCTCCGGTGCCTATACCGGCGATATCTCGGCAGAAATGATTGCCGATAGTGGCGCGCGCTATGTGATCGTCGGCCATTCCGAACGCCGCGACGCCCATGAGGAAACCAATACCATGGTCCGCGACAAAGCCGAAGCTGCGTGGGCCGCAGGTCTGACCCCGATCCTGTGTATCGGTGAAGCGCTTGAAGACCGTGAAGCCGACAATACCCTCAACATTATCGGCGGCCAGCTGGCCGGTTCGCTGCCCAGCGACGTGAGCGCGGAAAACACCGTGATCGCCTATGAACCGATCTGGGCCATTGGGACGGGCAAGGTCCCGACCCTTGAACAGATCATAGAGGTGCATGATTTCATCCGCACCCGTCTGATCGCACGCTTTGGCGATGACATCGGCAATGCCATTCCGCTGCTCTATGGCGGTTCCGTAAAACCCGACAACGCGGCCACCATTTTCAAAGCCGAAAACGTTGACGGTGCTCTCGTTGGGGGGGCCTCGCTTAAGGCCAGCGATTTTGCCCCGATTATCGCGGCCCTCGCCGCCGCCTGATCTGCAACTCGCCCACAGGCGGTCATCACCAAGCACTCTTACTTGGTGATGATCTCCGGCCCCATCATCAGCTCTGGCAGCCAGGTGCTGAGCGCGGGGATATAGGTCACCATGATCAAGAAGACGAACAGCACTGCGAGAAACGGCAGCGCGGCGCGTACGACATTCATCATCGGCATATTGGCCACGCCCGAAGTGACGAACAGGTTCAACCCTACCGGCGGGGTGATCATCCCGATTTCCATGTTCACAACCATGATAATGCCCAGATGAATCGGGTCGATCCCCAGTTCAATGGCAATCGGAAACACCAGCGGGGCCACAATTACCAGCAGGCCCGAGGGTTCCATAAACTGCCCGCCGATCAGCAGGATCACGTTCACGATGATCAAAAACACAATCGGCCCGAAACCCGCGCTTAACATCGCGGCAGATATTTGCTGCGGGATCTGCTCGTCGGTCAAAACATGTTTCAGGATCAACGCGTTCGCGATGATGAACATCAGGGTCACCGTCAGCTTGCCAGCCTCGAACAGAGTGTCACGGGTGTCGCGGTGAAAGAACACGGTGATCGCCGACCACGGCTTGCTGAGGAACGAAATATTCGCCCCCTCACCTTCCACATGCAGCGGCCCCATATCGCGGTACACAAAGGACGCGATAAAGAAGGCATAGACCGCCGCCACCGCCGCGGCCTCCGTCGGCGTAAAGATTCCGCCGTAGATGCCGCCCAGAATGATCACGATCAGAAACAGACCCCATCCCGCTTCGATGCCGGACCGGCGCACTTCGCCCCAGCCCTTCCAGTCGCCCTTGGGCAGGTTCTTCACCCGCGCCATGATGTAGATGGTCATCATCAACATCATACCGGCCAGAAGTCCGGGAATAACCCCGGCCAGAAACATCCGGCCCACAGAAACATCCGTAGCAGAGGCATAGACCACCATCACAATCGACGGCGGGATCAGGATGCCCAAGGTACCAGCGACGGCGATGACACCGGCGGCGAAGTCTTTGGTATAGCCGACCTCCCGCATGCCGACGATGACGATCGACCCGATCGCGACCACCGTAGCGGGCGATGAGCCGCTGAGCGCGGCAAAGAGCATACAGGCGAAGACACCCGCAATCGCCAAACCGCCCGGAAGATGCCCGACCAGCGCAATCGAAAACCGGATGATCCGGCGTGCCACTCCACCCGTCGACATGAACGACGATGCCAGAATGAAAAACGGGATCGCCAGCAGTGTGTAATGCCCTGCCATGGCTTGAAAAAACGTCTGGGCAATCGAAGCCATCGACGTGTCCGATAGCGCCAGCAAAAAGATGATAGAGGACAGGCCAAGCGAGACCGCAATCGGCACGCCAACCAGCATCAGGCCCACAACCATGGTGAAAAGAATGACAACTTCCATGTGCTTAGCCCTCCGCGTTCATATGTTTTACGTCTTCGACCGCATCCTCGGCTTCGTGACTGACGATCAATGATTTCTGCCGTCCAGCGACGACTTTGACGGTGGCCTGCACAAAGCGCAGCAGCAACAGCGCCGCGCCAAAGGGCAACATGGCATAGGGAATGAACCGCGGAATTTTCTCATAGGCTTCGCCCTCGTTCATGATCGGCTCGATAAAGCGCAACCATTCAGGGATCGGCGTGTCGATCACCTCGTACCATGCCTGATCGCGGCTGTTTTCAAATCCGGTGGGGAACCAGCGTCCCGTGGTGGCATCGAGCCCCGCAAAAGGTGCCCAATAATCCCATGCGCCTTTCATCAACAGACCGGCATAGATCACACAGATCACACCGGCGAGGATGGCGAGCACCTTGCGCGGCCCCTCGTCGAACAGGTTGATTACCGCGTCCACGCCCAGATGCGCCGTTACCTTAACCGCATAGGACATGCCGAACAGCACCAGCCATGCGAACAGGAATGTCACCACCTCAAGGCCCCAGATGATGCCGGTGTTGAACCCGTAGCGCAGGACCACGTTAATAAATGTGATGAGTGTCATTAAGCCGAGGATCAGCGCAATCGCCGTCTCCTCGATCTCGCTTACGATACGCGCAAGCCCGGTTTGCGTCGACGAATGGCCAGACATGCCGCACCCCCTGTCCAGAATAAACGTGCAAATGTATTGGGTTACAGCCGGCCCTGTGGAACACGGGCCGGCTGCGTTTAACGCTTAGTGCTTGGCGTTGATTGCCTGCGCTGCGTCAATATTCTCTTGGCCGACATCGCCTTTGAACTCTTCCCAGACCGGTTTCATCGTCGCAACCCATGCATCGCGCTGTGTCGCGTCCAATTCACGCACAACACCACCTGCATCCAGAATTGCCTGCTTGGCATTGGCATTCACGGTGGTTGATTCCGAATTGCGCGCTTCGGTCACTTCGCTCACGATGGTCATCAGCTGGTCACGCACATCTGCGTCCAGTGAATCAAGCCAGTCTGTGGAGGTCACCAGCAAATAGTCGATGATGCCGTGGTTGGTTTCGGTCACACCGTCCTGCACTTCAAAGAACTTTTTGCCATAGATGTTGGACCAAGTGTTTTCCTGACCGTCGACAACGCCGGTTTGCAAAGCACCGTAAACTTCGGAAAAGGCCATCGGCTGGGGTGAACCACCCATCGCCGCCATCTGCGCCTTAAGCACGTCAGAGTTCTGCACGCGGAATTTGAGGCCCGCCGCATCTGTTGGCAGGTTCAGCGGCTTGTTCGCCGACATCTGCTTCATGCCGTTGTGCCAGAACGCCAGCCCCATCAGACCACGGCGCGACATGCTCGCTTTCATCGCCTGACCGGTTTCGGACAGCTGGAATTCGTCAACCGCGTCGATGTTTTTGAACATGAAGGGCAGATCGAAAATGCGGAACTGTTTGGTGAACTGCTCGAACTTCGACAGGGATGGTGCCGCCAGTTGAACGTCGCCTTGCAGCAGGGCTTCAAGCACCTGATCATCGTTATAAAGCGTTGAGTTCGGGAAAACCTCCATACAGGCCTTGCCGTTCATCTCGTCGTTGACGCGCTGTTCCAGCAGGGACGCGGCGATGCCTTTGGGGTGTTTGTCGGTATTGGTCACGTGGCTGAATTTGATAACGACTTCGCCATCATCACAAGCAGCAGCAACAGCGCCAGCGGATACGGTCATGGCCAATGCGGCCATTGTCAAAAATTTCATGGTGGTCTCCTCCCAGAGTGCAGAATCAGTGTCTCGCAAGCTTTAACCTGCGCTGGGGATATAAGACGCCGCGTGAGGGCCACTCACAAGGATGTGTTTAGCGCGGGAGGTTGAAATGATATTATATCAATAACTCAAATACTTAAGACAAATACCTCATCCGTCGCATGAGCAATACCTCCGCAATTTGTGCGGTTATCCGCACAGCGCTACAGGGACCTGTGCGGAAATCCGCACAGGTTTAAGCCCCGCTTAGGGGCGAAAATCCTCGGCGCGAATGCTGTAGCGTGCAAGTTTGTCATAGAAGGTCTTGCGCGGCAGTTTCAGCGCCGCCGCTGCGGCTGACGCCTGACCGCCGGTGCGCCGCAAGGCCGTTTCCAGCAGCGAGCGTTCAATAATCGACATCTGTTCGACCAGTCCCAGCGTGGTGTCCGGCACCACATCCTCCGGCACCCCCATCACAAACCGCATCGCCACCGACATCAAGGACCGCGCATTCCCGGGCCAGTCCCGCGCCATCAGGCTAGCGATGACCTCGGGGGTGATTTCCGGTGCCCGCAACCCCGCTTGTTCCGAGGCTTGGGCCACATAGCGGCGAAACATTTCAGGGATATCTTCGGGGCGTTCGGCCAAGGACGGGATGCGCACGCTTAACGCCTCAAGCCGGTAATAGAGATCCGCGTTAAACCGCCCGGCCTGCATTTCCGCCGTCAGATCGCGCGTGTTGCCCGCCATCAGGCACACCCCTTGCGGGCTTTCGCTGAGCACCAGTTGCAATTGCGCGGGCAAATATGAAATTTCGTCGATGAACAGGCTGCCGCCCTCGGCCTCCTGCAAAGCTGCGCGCAGGGTGTCGGATGTCATGCCGGCGGCGGCACGTTTGACAAAGGGCGCTTTGGAGCGGGCAGAACTCAGGTGGATCACCTCTGCCACTTTCGAAATCCCCGACCCCGGCGCACCGGTGATCAACCCGTCCCCTTCAGCCTGAGCGACCAGCCGCGCCTGACAGCGCAGCGCTTCGGCCAGATCGGACGTGCCAAACAACATCCGCGCCGCAGGATCGCCGGTTTCAACCAATTGGCGCAGCCGGCGGTTGTCCAGAACCAGCGCGCGGGTGTGCAAGGCCCGTTCCAGCACCGCGATCAATTCCGCAGGGGCACAGGGTTTTTCAAGAAAGCCGAAGGCACCTTGCGCCATGGCCGCCACCGCCATGGGAATGTCCCCTTCGCCCGTCAGCAGGATCACCGGCAGGTCCGGGTCCTGCGCGCGGGCGTATTCCAGCAGGTGAAAACCGTCCCGCCCCGGCATCCGCATGTCCGACAGGATCACCCCGTCGAAACCGGCGGTCATCCGGTCTTTGGCGGCAACAAAAGAACCGGCAGTGATCGTGTTGATCTCGGCCAATTCCAACGTCTGCGCCAGCGCTTCGCGCACCGCGGCGTCGTCATCCACCAATAGAACCGTTCCCGTCATGCCGCCTGCTCCTTGGCCGCACCCGCCTCAAGTATCACCGTAAACACAGCCCCTCCGCCGTCCTGATTTGCTCCCCGTATCTGTCCTCCAAAGCTCTGCACAATGCCATAGCTGATCGACAGGCCCAGCCCCATGCCGCTGCTCTGGTCCACCGCTTTCGTGGTGTAAAACGGATCGAACACCTTGTCCGGCATTTCGATCCCCGGACCGGTGTCACGGAAAGTAACGCTCACCTGATCCCCGTCACACTGCGCATCAACCCTTAATTCGCGCATCGGGCTTTCAGCCATCGCATCCACGGCATTGGTGATAAGGTTTACAAACACCTGTCCCAACCGCACCTCGCCGCCGCGCACCTGTATGTCGCGGGGCCTGGCGTCCCAGTGCAGTGTAACACCCGCGGCTTCGCGATGGCCTGCCGTCAGGTCCAGTGCAGCGTGCAATACCTTGTGCAGATCAATGCAGTCCTGTGCGATATCTTCCTGCCGCGCAAAGGCCCGCAAGTTCTGGATGATCCGCGCCATCCGTTGGCTCATCTCGGAAATCCGTGTCAGGTTTTCGCCCGCCCGCTCGGGTTTGCCACGTTCTATGAACTGTACCGCATTTTCGGCAAAGGACCGGATCGCCATCAAGGGCTGGTTCAACTCGTGACTGATCCCCGCTGACATCTGGCCCAGGGCGCTTAGCTTGCCTGCCTGCACCAGATCGTCCTGTGCCTGACGCAAGGCCACCTGCGCCGCTTCACGAACGGACGCCTCTTCCACCAGTTTTTCGTTGGTGTCGCGCAAGGCCACGGTGCGTTTCGCCACCCGCGCTTCCAACTGGACATTCGCCGCCGCCAATGTGCGCCGCCGCTCGGATGCGAGAAACAACAGCGATCCAAAAGCCAGACACAAGGCCGCCACCGCAGCCGCCTGTGCAAAGGCCAGCGCACGGGTTTGCGTCACATCCAGCAACACTTCGCCTGTCATCCCGATCACAGGCAAGGCCTGCGTCAGATGCAGGGCTTCTCCGGGCAGATAGGGCCCCCACCCCAACTGCCAAATCTCGTGGGGGCCCACCCTTTGTGCGCTGAACGCCGGCGGCACACCCGTAGGCGGGATCAATCCAGCGGCCCCCTCCGCCCGTGTCCAGAACAACAGCTCGGTGCGGTTCGCGATGTAAACCTCGCCTGCCTTATCCGTGAAAAACGCCGCCGGATTGGTCCCGCGCCAGTTATAGTCAATGCCGTTCAAATCCGTGACGACAACCACGGCACCCTGCACCTTGCCTGCATCATTGAAAACCGGTGCCGCATGGAAAAACGCCCGTTGGGTCAACGGCTCCGCCGGTCCGTGCCCCCAGCCCAACGCACCGCGTAAGGCCCTTTTAACAAAGGGATATCCCCCCAGATCCATCGGCGCATTTCCCGAAACCGACGCCATGACCTGCCCCTGCGCTGACAATACCAATACATCCAGCGCCGCCGTTTTATCCGCAGCGCCCACGAGCACATCACGGGTGCCATCCGTCACACCATAACGCGCGGCAATGCTGATCACCGGATGATCCGCCATCAGCACCGCCAGATCGCGGTAGCGCTGCAATTGACCGACCAACCGGTCCCCCGCCAGCGCCAGATCCGCCTGCCCCCGCGCCGCCAGCTGGTCCAGCCCCTGATCATAGGCATAGCGCCACACCCCTATCGCAAGGGCCAAAACGATCCCCGAAAATGCCAGCACTGCTAGCACGCGTTGTCCAATTCCATCTCTCATAACGTCAGTTTGCACATGCCCCCTTGCAAAGACCAGTCCCCTGCGATTTGGATGCGCCATGCACACCCTCTCCCTCTCCCCGCTTAATCCCGATTTCGTCCAGGATCCCTACACCGCCTATGACCGCGCACGCGTCGCAGGTCCGGTGGTGTTCTGGAAAGAGTACGACATGTATGCCGCCTTTGACGCGGCCACCGTTCAGGCCCTGCTGCGCGACCGCCGATTGGGACGCGAAAAGCCGCCACATCTGGTGCAGCCGACGGCCGATCATCTGCGCGATTGGGACAGGGTCGAAGCAACATCAATGCTGGATATGGAGCCGCCCCGCCACACCCGCCTGCGGTCGCTGGTGTTGCGCGCCTTCACCTCGCGCCGCATCCGTGACCTGTCCCCCGATATCGAAGCCGTTAGCGCAGAATTGCTCGCCCGCCTTCCGCGGGACAGCTTTGATCTCATCCCCGCCTTTTGTACGCAGCTTCCCGTGCGCATCATTGCGCGGCTGCTGGGCGTTCCCGAAGAAATGTCGGACGACCTGCTGCGTTGGTCGAACGCGATGGTGGCGATGTATCAGGCGGGCCGTACGCGCGACATCGAAGAGGCCGCCAATCAGGCCAGCGCCGATTTCACGGACTTTCTCACCAGTTACATCAACAAACGCCGCAATGATCCGCGCGACGACCTGATCACCCAGTTGATCGCAGCCGAAGAGAACGGTGAAAAACTGTCAACGGAAGAACTGATCGGCACCTGCATCCTGCTGTTGAACGCAGGTCACGAAGCAACGGTACACAGCCTTGGCAACGCCGTGAAATGCCTGCTGGAACATAAGACTCCAACCGCTGCTCTGGCCCCCGATGCCATTGCCGCCACGGTTGAGGAACTGCTGCGCTTTGATCCGCCCCTGCATATGTTCACGCGCTTCGCCTATGAGGACATCCAGCTGGGCGGCATCACCCTGCCCAAAGATGCGCAAATCGCGCTGATTCTCGGAGCCGCAGGCCGTGACCCCGCCCTTTATGACACTCCCGACCGTTTCGATCCCGCGCGCCGCGCCAAACCGCATGCCGCCTTTGGCGGTGGGCTACACTTCTGTGTCGGTGCCCCGCTTGCACGCCTTGAACTCCAGATTGCGCTGCCCGCCCTGTTTGCACATATGCCGAACATGCAGCTGGCAGAACAACCGCTCTACGCAAACGCTTATCATTTTCACAAACTCGACCGGCTGATGATCAACCCGCGATTCTGATCGGGGTCAAGGATCGCGCAAGCGACCGCGCCTGCGCGGCTTGTCCTTGAGGCCGGTCGGAATCGTATCCACCCTCGCAACAGGTCGTTTAGGACGCATCGCGCCCTAAACACCTTCTCAGCGTATGCCAAAACCTTCCAGCATGCATGAAACCCTGCCGCGATTGACATGCCTTGCCACACGCACCCCGAACAAAGTCGCGCGTCAATGCACCGGTCAGATCACAAGGGCAGCACAACTGTCGACTTGATTTCCTCCATCGACAAAAGCGCGGTCACATTATGCACCCGCACCTCGGAAATCAGCGCCTGATAAAATACGTCATAAGCGCGTGCATTCTTCACCCGCACCTTCAGGATATAATCGATATCTCCTGCAAGACGATGCGCCTCCTGCACCTCCGGCCGGTCTTTGAGCGCTTTTAAAAAACGCGCCTGCCACTCGGCATCATGTTCCGACGTGCGGATCAATACAAAGAAACAAGCCTCAAACCCCAGCGCCTCGGCATCCAGCATCACGGTCTGTTGTCCGATCACACCCGCCTCTTTCAACTTGCGAATCCGGTTCCACACAGGCGTCTTTGATGACCCGACATTTTTGGCAATATCATCCAATGACTGGCTCGCATCGCGTTGCAGCTCTGCCAAAATCTTCCGATCCGTCTCGTCTATTCGAACGCTCATTCCGATATCCTTCCGGTTCAGGGCCAAATGTTCCTTTGCGCAGATCATTCAGAACGAACGTCCTTATCCACGCCAGTGTCTAGCGCAATATCGGGAATATTTCCTATATTGCAATGCAGAAAACAACGAACGGCAGGCACCAATGGATCACTTCCCAATCTTCCTCGCGACCACAGGCCGTCGCATTGTCCTGTCGGGCGGTGGTGACGCCGCGCTCGCCAAGTTGCGCCTGCTGATGAAATCCACAGCACGGCTGACCGTCTTTGCCCCCGCACCCGCCGCCGAAATTGTGACCTGGGCCGCGAGCGGCAAACTGACCCTGATCCGGCGGGCGTTCGATCATGGCGATACGATTTGCGCCGCGCTGTTTTACGCAGCCAACGAAGACGCCGCAGAAGACAAACGCACGGCCGCTATTGCACGCGCCGAAGGGGCGTTGGTCAATATCGTTGATAATCTTGAGGACAGCGCTTTTATCACGCCCGCCATCGTCGACCGTGATCCTGTCACAATCGCCATCGGGACCGAAGGCGCAGCACCTGTGCTGGCCCGCGCGATCAAGGCTGATCTCGAAGAACGCCTGCCCGCAAGCCTCGGCACGCTTGCCCGCATCGGCAAGGCTTTTCGCGCCGCGTCTTATGCGCTGCCGTTTGGCCGTGCGCGGCGTGATTTCTGGCGCGACTATTATTTCAACACCGGCCCAAAGGCGATGAACGAGAGTGAAGAGCAAGTTCAGCCGGCGCTTGACGCGTTGCTTGAAACCCATCTGAACAAAACCGCCCGTGCGGGGCATGTGGCTTTTGTCGGTGGGGGTCCGGGCGATCCCGAGCTGCTGACCCTGAAAGCACGCCGCGCCCTCGATGAAGCCGATGTGGTAATCTACGACCGGCTGATCTCTCCCGAGATCCTCGAACTTGCGCGGCGCGAAGCTGTGATGATCGATGTGGGCAAGGAAGGGTTCGGCCCGTCTACCTCGCAAGAGACAATCAACGATTTGCTGGTCGAACACGCGTCAACCGGTGCGCAGGTCGTTCGCCTGAAGTCCGGCGATGCCACTGTTTTCGGGCGTCTGGACGAAGAAATCGACGCAGTCGATGCCCATCAGATCGGCTGGCATATCGTGCCGGGGATCACCTCGGCCTCTGCTGCTGTCGCCTCCATCGGGCAAAGCCTGACGCGGCGCGGGCGCAATGCCTCTGTCCGGTTCCTGACGGGCCATGACATGAAGGGTTTTGCCGATCACGACTGGGCGCAGCTTGCCCGCAAGAACGAAGTCGCGGCGATCTACATGGGCAAGAAATCTGCCCGTTTCGTGCAAGGCCGCCTGCTGATGCACGGCGCGGACCGTGCCACCCCCGTCACAGTGATCGAAAACGCATCGCGCGCGGATCAGCGTATTCTGGAAACCACGCTGGATCGCATGGCGGATGACATTTCATCCGCCGCCATGTCCGGCCCCGCCCTTACCTTTTACGGCCTTGCGCCACGCGCTGCTGCCGCCGCCGCAACCGATATCAAACTTGAGGAGATGGCATAATGCCAAAGCCCTTCACCCCCAAAGTCATCACCGCCAATGCCCTGCTTGAAGGGGATGTGATCTATCTTGCCGACGATGGCTGGACCCGTCAGTTGGCGCAGGCCGAAGTCTTTACAGACGAAGCCCACGCCGACCTGCGCATGATCGAGGCCGCCGCCCAGACGGGCGATGTGGTTGGCGTCTACCTTGCGGATGTCACGCTTGAGGGCAACACGCCTGTCCCGACCCATTTTCGCGAAGATTTCCGCGCCCGTGGCCCTTCCAACTATGCCCACGGCAAACAGGAGCAATTCTGATGTACCATTACACTGATTTCGACGACGCCTTTCTCAAGGAACGCAACGCCCAGTTTCGTGCACAGGTCGAACGCCGCATTGACGGATCCCTGACCGAGGATGAATTCAAGCCCCTGCGCCTGATGAACGGTCTGTATCTGCAGCTGCATGCCTACATGCTGCGCGTCGCGATCCCCTATGGCACGCTGAACAGCCGCCAGATGGACACGCTGGCGATGATCGCGGACAAGTGGGACAAGGGCTATGGCCATTTCACCACGCGCCAGAACATCCAGTACAACTGGCCTGAGCTGCGCGATGTGCCGGATATGCTCGACGCCTTGGCGGCGGTGAACATGCATGCCATCCAGACCTCGGGCAACACCATTCGCAACGTGACGGCGGATCATTTCGCCGGTGCTGCCGCGGATGAGGTCGCAGACCCGCGCCCGGTTGCCGAACTTATTCGCCAATGGTCCACCGACCACCCCGAGTTCCAGTTCCTGCCGCGCAAGTTCAAGGTGGCCGTGACCGGTGCCGAGGCCGACCGTGCGGTGATCAAAGCCCATGACATCGGGCTTCAAATCGTCCGTCAAAACGATGAGATCGGGTATAAGGTCATTATCGGCGGCGGGCTTGGCCGCACCCCGATGATCGGCAAGGTGCTTTATGACTTCGTATCCGCCGAAGACCTTCTGCCAACGCTCGAAGCCATCGTTTCGGTCTATAACCTGTTGGGACGGCGCGATAATAAATACAAAGCGCGGATCAAGATCACCGTGCACGAGAACGGCATCGAAGACATCCGCGCCCGCGTTGACGCGCGATATGCGCTGATCCGTGCGCAGTTCACCGGCGTTGACCAGCAAATGCTGGCCCGTATCGAAAGCGACTTTGCGCTGCCGACGTTTAAGACAGCCGACACCTCCCCTTTCGACAACGCCTATCACTATGATGCGGTGTTCCGGTCCTGGGCCGATACCAATCTGGCCGATCATCGTAACCCCGATTATGCCATTGTCTCGATCTCGCTCAAGGCGCATGGCAAGACACCCGGGGATGCGACGTCACGCCAGATGCGTCTGATGGCCGCTTTGGCCAAACGCTATGGCCATGACGAGCTGCGCATCAGCCACGAACAGAACGTGATCCTGCCGCATGTGCACAAGGGTGATTTGCCGTCAGTCTATTACGCGCTGAAAGCCGAAGGGCTGGGGACTGCGAACATCGGGTTGATTTCCGACATCATCGCCTGCCCCGGCATGGATTATTGCGCCCTTGCAACGGCGCGTTCGATCCCGATCGCACAGGAAATCGCCACCCGTTTTGACGAATTGAAGCTGGAGCATGAAGTTGGCCCGCTCAAGATCAAAATCTCGGGCTGCATCAACGCCTGTGGTCACCACCATGTGGGCCACATCGGCATCCTCGGACTGGATCGCGCAGGCGTGGAAAACTACCAGATCACGCTCGGCGGTGACGGCACCGAGGACGCAACAATTGGCGAACGGGCCGGTCCGGGTTTTTCTGCGGATGAAATCATTCCAGCGGTGGAGCGCATCGTTCTGGCCTATCTCGATCTGCGCAACGACCCGGCGGAGGAGTTCCTGCAAACCTATCGACGGCTTGGCCTCGCTCCGTTCAAGGCGGCGCTTTACCCAGAGGCTCAGGTTCAGAAAGTCCGCGAAAATGCCGCTTGATGATCCCCACCACCCCCCTGCGCCGGATGCGCAGGTCGCCCGCCTGAACGTCCAGATGCGCCATCACGCGGCGCATGACGTGATGCGGGCGGCGGTGGAGTCGGTGCCCAATCTTGCGTTGGTCTCCAGCTTTGGCGCGGAATCGGTGGCGTTGCTGCATCTGGCATCGCGTGTGAAAAAGGATCTGCCGATTCTTTTCATCGACACGGAAATGCTGTTCCCCGAAACGTTGGCTTATCAGCGCGAAGTGGCGGTTAAGTTGGGGCTGACACGGATTACCGTGATCAAAGCTGACGATATTGCCACGCTTGATCCCGGCGGGCAGCTGCACAAAACCGATACCGATGCCTGCTGTGCGCTGCGCAAAACCGTTCCGCTGCAAAAGGCGCTAGATGGGTTCGATGGCTGGATCACAGGCCGCAAACGTTTCCAATCCGGCACCCGTGCCCAACTGCCGCACTTCGAAACCGAAGCAACGCAGAACGGCGCAGGTACGCGGATCAAGGTAAACCCGCTGGCCTTCTGGGCCGCCGAGGACGTGCAGCATTACATCGAAGAAAACAACCTGCCGCGTCATCCGCTGGTGGCGCAGGGCTATCCGTCTATCGGCTGTGCGCCCTGCACCTCGCCCGTGGCGGCGGGCGAAGACCCCCGCGCCGGCCGGTGGCGCGATCAATCCAAAGACGAATGCGGCATTCATTTCGTAGATGGCAAAGCCGTCCGCATAGGAGCATCCACATGACACAACTGATCAACGATACCGGCTTTGTTGCCGATGACTGGACCCACGGGTTTTGCGCAGCCGGAGCGGCCAATGATTGCCGCGCCCTTGACCTGCCATCAGATGCACAGCCCGAAGACGTGGAATTGCAGCCCAGCATCGACATGATCCGCATTGATTTTCCGTCTGCGGCGGACGGGCGCGGCTTTACCATCGCACGCGCGTTGCGTCTGCGCGGTTATACCGGCCGGCTGCGTGCCAAGGGGCATGTGATTGCCGATCAATACGCTATGGCACGCCGGTCCGGCTTTGACGAAGTCGAGGTCACCGATGAAATCGCCGCCCGCCAGCCGGCCGATCAATGGCAATTCCGCGCCAACTGGCAGGAGCACAATTATCAGTCGCGCCTGCGCGGCTGACGTGTCGCACCTGTAAACGTTGCCCCCACCCCTTTTCTGATCTAAGAGAGGAGTACACATTTTCATGTGTGTACTAATGAATATGACCGAGCATTCCCCCGTGAACACACAAACCGCCAAAGCCGTACCCACCCTGCCTGACGCGCAGACTGTCACCGCTGTCACCCATTGGACAGACCGGTTGTTCTCTTTCCGTGTCACCCGTCCCGCCTCCATGCGCTTTCGTTCCGGCGAATTCGTGATGATCGGCCTGATGGGTGATCCACACCCCGAAACCGGCAAGCAAAAGCCGCTGTTGCGGGCCTATTCCATCGCCTCCCCCGCTTGGGATGACGAGCTGGAGTTCTATTCGATCAAGGTACAGGACGGCCCGCTGACCTCGAAATTGCAGCACATTCAGGTGGGGGATGAGATCATCCTGCGCCCGAAACCTGTCGGCACGCTGGTGCACGATGCGCTGCTGCCCGGTAAACGGATCTGGTTCTTTGCCACCGGTACGGGGTTCGCGCCTTTCGCATCGCTGCTGCGTGAACCGGAAACCTATGAAAATTATGACGAGGTGATCGTCACACACACTTGCCGGGACGTGAACGAATTGGAATACGGCCGCAAGTTGATCGAAGATCTGCAAGCTGACGAGATGATGCAGGAATTGATCGGCGTCGAAAACCTTGCGAAGATCCGTTATTACCCGACTACCACACGCGAAGAGAGCCCGAAAATGGGGCGCATCACCACGCTACTGCAAGATGGCACAGTGTTCCGCGATCTGGGCATTGACCCGATCAATGTGGAAACCGACCGCGCGATGGTTTGTGGCAGCCTTGATTTCAACAAGGATATTCTGGCGATCCTCGAAGGGTTCGGCCTGGAAGAAGGGGCAAATTCAGACCCCAAGCATTTCGTGATCGAGAAAGCTTTCGTCGGATAAACATCCGATCGGAAAAGAAAAAAACCCGCGTTCGATATCTCGAACGCGGGTTTCTTTTTGCCATGTGGGGCGCGATTACATGCCCAGAGCTTCGCGGATTTTCTCCAAAGCAACCTGCAGCAATTCAGGATTGTCCTGCGCTGATTTCAGACCTTTGGTCAGCACGGTTTTCTGCAAAGCGCCCAGTTCGGACTCTTCAACCATCGCCGTTACTTTCTCCAGATCGAAACCGTCAACACTTAGCAACTGCTCCACCAGCGACGCTTCGGCAGGTGTTTCAGTGCCTTCGGCCACGGCCTGAGCAGCGTCTTCAATCTCCTGCGTCGTGGCCGCTTCAACATCCGCAGCCGCATCCGCTGTAGCGTCGGCAGTCTCTGTTGCAACCTCTGTCGCTGATTCCGCTGTTGCATCAGCAGCTTGCGCGGTGGTGTCGGCAGCATCCGTTGCCGCCTCTGCGGTCGCGTTTGCGGCATCTGTTGCAGCTTCGGTTGTGGCTGTAGCAGCATCTGTCGCTGCTTCAGCCGTTGCGTCGGCAGCATCCGTTGCAGCTTCAGCCGTCGCATCAGCAGCATCTGTCGCCGCTTCAGCCGTGGCCTCTGCGGCTTCGGTCGTCGCTTGTGCCGCTTCACTTGCAGTTTCGCCGGCGGTCGTCGCGGTCTGCTCAACTGCATCTGTGGCGGCTTCAGTCGCAGTCGCAGCGTCTTGCGTCACTGATGTCACAGCTTCGGCCGCTGCATCGCCAGATGTCTCTGCCGTGCCGGTAACGGCCTCGACCGCATCATCTGCCGCTTCGGCAATTGCCTTGCCTGCGGCATCCGCTGTTTCGCCTGCGGCCTCAACCGCACCTTCTGTCGCGTCAGCAACTGCAGCCGCCGCATCGCTCGCAGCTTCGCTCGTCGCCGCAACAGCATCACTTGCCGCTTCGCTTGTTGCTTCGGCTGCGTCTTCTGTCGCCTCAACAGCGTCAGCAACGGTTTCCTTGGCCGCGTCAGCGACTTCACCGACCGCTTCTGATGCCGCTTCCAATGCCGCAGGCGCGTTTACCGCGTCAGAGGCTTCACTCACCATCTCGGTCGGTGTTTTGCCAGAAAACAACATATAGCCAACGCCGGCGACGATGGCTGCAACGACAATCCAAACCAGATTCTTCATATTTTTATCCCCAAGTTTCAGAATGCTGCCCGCCGTCAATGGACATTGGGCCGCTTGATGGTCAAATGCGCAACTGCGCCGCGAGGCGCAAGGGGGAATAAATCGGCAAAGCCCCCCCAGATGAAATTTAGCGGCTTGAAGATACCGCCTGTCACAGCTACTTTATGGCCTCGATAGATCGTGAATAATCAAAGGACCACCACCATCGCTCGCAGACCACATAATGCGCCGCCGCAACGTGACACCGGCCCGCGCGTCAATGATAACATCCGTTCAAATGAAATTCGCCTGATTGGCGCTGATGGCGAGAATGTCGGCGTTGTTACGCCTGCGCGCGCTATGGAAATGGCCGAAGAGGCCGGGCTTGATCTGGTGGAAATTTCGCCAAACGCCAATCCGCCCGTCTGCAAGATCATGGATTTCGGCAAATTCAAATACGAAACGCAGAAACGCGAAGCCGAAGCCCGCAAGAAGCAGAAGATCATCGAGATCAAAGAGGTCAAGTTCCGTCCGAACACGGATACGAACGACTATGAAGTCAAGATGCGCAATGTATTCAAGTTTCTTGAGAACGGCGACAAGGTCAAAATCACCCTGCGTTTCCGGGGCCGCGAGATGGCGCACCAGAACTTGGGCCGCGAGCTGTTGGAACGTGTCGCCGAAGACACCAAAGACGCAGGCCGCGTGGAAAACTTCCCCAAGATGGAAGGCCGCCAGATGGTCATGCTGATCGGGCCGCTGCCGAAATAAGGCCGCACCGTTCAAAACAAGAATACCAAAAAGCCCCCGCCGGAACATTTCCGCGGGGGCTTTTCATTTGTTTCGTGAGCGCAGAGTTTAGCGCAGGAGGTTGGTAATGTTGCGCACAACAGCGCGGCGGTTCTTGACCTCGTCAGCAAGGGTCAGCACCTTTAGCGCACTTTCCCCGTAGCCTTGCGTGACCATATTTTCCGGCGGCACGTCGAAATATTCGGTCAATGCCAATGCCACCGTTTCGGCCCGACGGTCAGACAGGGCAAGGTTATAGGTCGCGCTGCCCACCGCGTCCGTGTGCCCTTCTACAAGGATCACCGTGCGTGGATCAGCTGCTACCAATTCGCTTAGCGTCCGGCCAATTTTGGCAAGGCTGCGGGCCTGTTCGGGCCGGATTGCAGCAGAACCGGTTTCAAAGCGGACCGCGTCCAACTCCAACTCCGGTGCCAAAGCACGCACCTGCTTGATGTCGCGCACCTGCCGCAGTGAAAAGCGGCGGTCCTGTCCGGCGTTCATCTCGGCCTCAAGCGCGGCGCGCAATGCGGCCTCGTCCTGTGTGCCTACTGCCGCAAAGCTTTGTTTAACCGGCGGCAATTCAGTGACCACAACCTGTTCCTCTTGGGCCAGATCGTCGAACAACACATATTCGTTGCCCTGCGCGTCAATGTTTACGCGGCGCAACACCGTGCCGTCCCGGCCCCGCACAGTGATGATTTTCGAACCGTCCGGCTTGGTCACGATGGAGCGTGACGAACCGTCATCGAATGTTTCCGTCGCGACCTGATCACCAGCCCGGCGGATCAGCGCGTCATCGTCTTTCAACACGCGCAGGTCGCCGTTGGGGTCCTCTACCACCACACGATCACCAGAGCGGCTGAGAACCTTGTCGCCGTTTTTCAGGACCGCACCGACAGCCACAGCGCCCAGCCCCAACAAAAGAGCCTTTTCGAACTTGCTAAGCCCGCTGTCATCATCACTGCCGGCCTCTGCGCCGTCGCCGGTCACGGCAGTTTCGAATTCCTCGCTGGAAGAACGCAATTGACCTTCGGCGATTTCCTCTGTCACCACCTCGCCATTGCTTTGCCCCTCGGCTGCTGCGGCGGCGGCTGCTGCGGCGGCGTCCAGTTCCGCTTGTCGTGCGGCGGCGCGTTCTTCACGCAGCGCGGCGCGGTCGGCTTCGGCCTGCGCCTGCTCTGCCGCCAAACGCTCCGCTTCCGCTTGCGCTGCGGCGTCAGCGTCGGCTTGAGCTTGCGCGGCTGCCGCCGCATCCGCATCGGCCTGTGCCTGATTTGCAGCCTCGGCGTCCGCCTCGGCCTGCGCGGCCGCATCCGCTTCGGCTCGCGCCGCTTCTATCGCTGCCGCATCCGCTTCAGCTTGCGCCTTTGCTGCAGCAACAGCCTCCGCTTGCGCTGCGGCCTCAGCTTCTGCCTCAGCTGCGGCATCAGCCTCTGCTTGCGCTGCGGCATCAGCCTCTGCTTGCGCTTGCGCTGCTGCTGCGGCCTCAGCATCTTTGCGGGCTTGTTCGTCTTGCGCGTCAACATTACCGCGTTCTACGGCCACGCTATCTTGTTGCTGTACCTGCGGCACCTCCGTCTCGGCAACGATTTTGCTCAGCTCTTCAGCACTGCGGATCACAGTGCCCTCAACCGTGCAAGGAAACAGCGGGATTTCTGCCGTTACATCACAAGTATCAAGATCTTGCGCGAAACCGGTCGCAGGCCATGCGAGGGCCAAACTCATGCCAAGGGCGGTTGTGGATCGGAATAGCTTTTTCATTGTTGTGTCCTCACTGGGAATCTATCGCCAGTTTTACTGGCCTTGGTCGGACAACCGATATCGGGGCAAGAGGTTCCGCTATTCAATATCAACAGCAAAAAGCCGCGCACCCAACGGCGCGCGGCTTTGTCTCGTCAAACGGTTTCGGGATCAGGAAATGGCGGCGACGGCCCGTTTGGTCATTACACCAACCAGATGCGCGCGATAGGCACCTGTCCCGTGCAAATCACTGATCATCTCGGACCCGTCGGCCTTCAACTCCGCGACCGCGTCGGCAGAGAAATTCGCGCTCAGTGCTTCTTCGGCTTCGGTCCAGCGGAACACGCCATTGTTGGACGCCCCTGTCACCGCAACGCGCACGCCGTCTGCGAATTTTGCCACAAAGACCGCAACCAACGGGAAGCGCGACGCGGGCTGGATCATTTTTTCGTAATGCGCGGCCGTCGGGATCGGAAAGTTCACCGCTGTTACAATCTCACCTTCTTCAAGGGCTGTTTCGAACATACCCAGAAAGTAGTCGTCCGCCGCAATCTCGCGTTGGTTGGTGACAACAGTCGCCCCGCTGCCCAACACAGCCGCCGGATAGCAGGCCGAAGGGTCATTGTTTGCAACGGACCCGCCAATGGTGCCCCGGTTACGCACCGCCGGATCGCCGATCCGCGCCGCAAGGCCAGCCAATGCGGGATAATGCGCCGCCGCCTCGCGCGCGACTGTCGCATGGGTGGTGCCGCCGCCCACGGACAGCTGACTGCCCGACATCGACACACCCTTCATTTCCTCGATCCCGCCCAGCGACACCAGAACCGACGGGGCTGCAAGCCGTGCTTTCAATGTCGGGATCAAAGTTTGCCCCCCAGACATGGGTTGCGCTTCTTCACGCCCCAGCGCACCGACCGCTTCCGCGACTGTTGCGGGCCGCTCTACATCAAAATCATACATTCTCTTCTACCTTTCCACCGGGGCGACGCTGCATGTGCCACGCACCCCCTGCTTCATCTTGCCTTTAAACTCGTCTCGCGCTTGCACGACACGAACATTCCATCAAACAGCACCGGTGCGACGACCCACGGCCCCCGCACCGTGCGCCTTACCCGTTCATCGCTGCCCAAACACGGCTGGGTGACACAGGCATATCAATGTGTTTTACATCATGCCCGCCGGACCGCATCGCGTTGATCACAGCATTCACCACGGCTGGCGGCGATCCAATCGCCCCCGCTTCACCGCAGCCCTTTACCCCCAAGGGGTTATGCGTACACGGCGTCTGGCACGAATGATCCACATCATAGAATGGCAAATCACTGGCCCGTGGCATCGCGTAATCCATGTAGGATGCACTCAACAACTGGCCGTCTTCGTCATAGGCGCAATTTTCAAGCAGCGCCTGACCGACACCCTGCGCGATCCCGCCATGTACCTGACCGGTCACAATCATCGGGTTGATGATATTGCCGAAATCATCCGCTGCCGCAAAGCTTTCGATGGTGACCTGACCCGTTTCGGGGTCCAGCTCCACCTCACAGGCATATGCGCCCGACGGATAGGTAAAGTTTGACGGGTCATAAAACGCCGTCTCTTCCAGACCCGGTTCGATGTCATCCAGCGGATAGTTATGCGGCACATATGCAGCCAGTGTCACATCGCCCCAAGCGACGGATTTATCCGTGCCCGCAACGCTGAACGCACCGTCTTTCAACTCGATATCCCCTTCGGAGGCTTCGAGCAGGTGCGACGCGATCTTCTTGGCCTTGGCGATGATTTTCTCCGTCGCGCGGACCATGGCCGATCCGCCTACGGCGATCGAACGGGAACCATAGGTCCCCATGCCCATCGGCACTTTGGAGGTATCGCCGTGCACAATATCAATCATGCTTTCGTCAATGCCGATCATCTCGGCCACCACTTGCGCAAAGGACGTCTCGTGCCCCTGCCCGTGGCTGTGCGAACCGGTCATCACGACCAAACCACCGGTCGCGTTAACGCGTACCGTAGCGGATTCGTATAGACCCGCACGCGCGCCCAGCTGACCCACAAGGTTTGACGGCGCGATGCCGCAGGCCTCGATGTAGCAATTCACACCAAAACCGCGCAGCTTGCCCTTGGCCTCTGACGCCTTGCGCCGCGCCTCAAAGCCGGACATGTCCGTCATTTCCTCAAGCTTGTCCATCGTCGCGTTGTAATCGCCGGTGTCATATTCCACCGCGACGGGCGTGGCATAAGGGAACTCGGTGATAAAGTTCTGACGGCGCAGGGCAATCGGATCGACGCCCAGCTCATGCGCGGCCATATCGACCAAGCGCTCAAGCTGATAGGTTGCTTCGGGACGGCCCGCACCGCGATACGCATCCACCGGCACCGTATTGGTAAACACTGCCTTCACGTTCACATAGATAAGCGGCGTCTTGTAGTTGCCTGCCATCAGCGTGCCATGCAGCCACGTCGGCACAGAGGGCGCGAAGGTCGACAGATACGCGCCCATGTTGGCGTAAGTATCAGTGCGTAGCGCGGTAAAGTTGTTGTCTGCATCCAGCGCCAATTCGATCTTGGTCACATGGTCGCGGCCATGGGCATCCGATACAAATGCCTCGGAACGGGTTGAGGTCCATTTGACCGGACGGTTTACGGCCTTTGCCGCAAAGGTACAGAATGCTTCTTCCTGATAATGGAAAATCTTGGTGCCAAAACCACCGCCCACATCCGGCGCAACCACACGCAGCTTGTGTTCAGGAATGCCCAACACAAACGCGCC
Source organism: Sulfitobacter geojensis (assembly GCF_000622325.1). NCBI lineage: Bacteria > Pseudomonadati > Pseudomonadota > Alphaproteobacteria > Rhodobacterales > Roseobacteraceae > Sulfitobacter > Sulfitobacter geojensis. The sequence continues at coordinate 2,022,551 of NZ_JASE01000005.1, read as the reverse complement.
CATCAGCAGACGGATGACATGCGGGTTCTGCGAGGTGGTATAAAGCGTGTGCTCCCCATCAGAGCGGTCGTAATCGCCCACGGCCACACGGGGTTCCATCGGGTTCGCGACCAGACGGTTGTTGGTCAACTCAAGCGTGGTGACATGGGCCGCGTTCTTGAACGCCTCGTCAACCGCGCCTTTGTTCTCTTCAACAAAACCCCAGTCATAACAAAGGTTTCCGGGCAGATCGTCGTGCACCTTGGGTGCACCATCCTTGACTGCATCTTTCATATTCACCACGGCGGGCAGTTCTGCGATGTCGACCTCAATGGCTTCCGCTGCATCACGGGCCTGCGCCAGCGTCTCGGCGACAACAGCGGCAATCGGTTCGCCGACATGGCGCACTTTGCCGTGGGCGAGCACAGGGTGTTTGGGTTCCTGCATCGGGTCGCCATGTTTGTCAGTGACCTGCCAGCCGCAGGGCATACCGCCGATTTCTGCAAAATCTTCACCGGTAAAAATCTGTACCACACCGGGCATCGCGGCTGCGGCCGACGTGTCGACTTTGGTCAGCGTGCCATGAGCCACATCAGAGCGCAGGAAATGCACATAGGCCTGCCCCCGCATGTTGATATCATCAGTATACTTGCCATTTCCGGTCAAAAACCGGACGTCTTCGCGCCGCTTGCTGCTGGCACCAACTCCGCCGTCCTTAGGCATAATATTTCCTCCCTAGATTGGTGCAGAATATGCACCTTGCGTTTGGTGGGGTCTGACATTGGCACACATCACGCACGCCCCGCGCCCCTAATTCTGATGCAAACCGAACCGCACGCCGCGCGGATCAGTGCAGGTGGCAAAGCTGCCAAAACCGGGGGCATCCGCGATCTCTCCCATCAAGGTGCCCCCCGCCCATGCTTTCCCGAGTCCAGCCCATGACGTTGTGAAAGAACGCCGCTGTGGCGTCCCTGTCGTCTGTGCCGGTCTCGATGAAATCAGGGCCCGTCACTTATTCAGCTGCTATCGCGCTGACATCCTGACCGGATGCGGCCATGATCGCCTTGACGATGTTGTGATAGCCGGTGCAACGGCAGATGTTGCCGTCAAGATAGTGGCGCACATCCGCTTCGGTGGGCTTGGGGTTCTCTTTCAGCAAGGCCGCCGCCGACATCACCATGCCCGGCGTGCAGAAACCGCATTGCAACCCGTGGTGGTCCTGAAACGCCTGCTGGATCACGTTAAGCGTGCCGTCCGCTGCTGCCTGCCCTTCGATCGTGTCAACCACAGCGCCTTCGGCCTCGACGGCCAGCATGGTGCAGGATTTGACCGCCTCGCCATTTACATGGACCACGCAGGCCCCGCACTGGCTGGTATCACACCCGATGTGTGTGCCTGTAAGCCCTTGATCATCACGCAAAAACTGCGCCAACAGCGTGCGGCCTTCGACCTCGCCAGTCGCCGTCTTGCCGTTCACGGTCATTTTGACCTGTGTCATAATATCCTCCCTTGGTGTTCGTGTTTGAGGGGAGTTAACCACGGGCAAGCGCAGTTGAGAATAACAAATTCAATAGTTTTTGCGATATGACGGAATAATCGGAAAAACCCCGCGTCCTTCCCGTCCGGTTGCCGGTCCAGACAGCACAGCCGCCGCACGCCTGTTTGCCTCCCGCTTAGGGCTTGGCCCCGCGCCGCGGTTGCGGACGGGTCGGGATTTCCTTAAGCAATCCGCCCACCCCCATGCCCGCAATATCCCGCGCGGTGACAGGCACACCGCAGACAATCCGCGATAGCACCCAATCCGCACCGTTCAGCGCCGGCGCGCGCGCGCATCCGGGCAAACCTATCACCGGGCGCCCCAAAAGGTCGCCGGTGAACAACAGGTTACCCGGATCAACCGGCATGCCAAAGCGTTCCACCTGCCCGCCTGCGGCACGCAAGGCAGACGGTCCAACGTCCTGCGGATCCGACGTGGCAGAGCCCGTTAGCACCAGAACAAGATCACTTTGCGTGGCCGATAGGGCCGCCGCCAAAGCATCGCGTTCATGCGGCACCATCACCACGGCGTCCAGCGCAACATCAAGTGCCGCCAGCCGGTCCGCAATCGCCTTGCGCCCTTTGTCTCCTGCACCGCCGGGGATCTCTGTGATAATCAATGTTGCGGTATGCAGCACCGGTCGGGCCAGCGATATCGCGCCTTTGCCAGCGGCACCAACCGCCCGCTGCAACGCGCTGCCCGAAACAGCATAAGAGATGATTTTGATCGTCGCGGCCATGCCGCCATTGGCCAACTGGCCATGCGGGGGCACTGTCGCAATTGTGATCATCGGGTCCACCGCATTCACCGCTTCAAGTGCTGCGACATCCAACTGCACCACGCCGGCCCCTTGCGCCAGAAGGTTAACGCGACCTGTAAACGCGGGTGTTACGTCCAATCCCTGCCCGCTGCCAAGCACCGCTTTCGCAAGCGTGGTGGCAGCTTCATTTTCGCCCACGTCCCCCGCCTCAAGTCGGGCGACGATTACCATGTCGATCTGCGCCTCTGCCAAAGCGGCGATGTCGGCGCGGCCAAGCACGCGGCCTTTGCGCAGGCGCCGCTGACGCACCGCGACCGAATGCGCCAGCACGGCACCTTCGGCTTCACGCAAGGGAACAGGGCCAAAGATCATGTGCGGCGCAACGTCTGGATGATCTGGGCCATGATCGACACGGCAATCTCGGCCGGTCCTGCCGCACCGATGTTCAACCCGACGGGTCCGTTGATCCGCGCAATTTGTTCCGCGTCAAACCCCGCCTCCTGCAAGCGCGTCACCCTTGCCGCGTGGGTACGCGAACTGCCCAAGGCCCCGATGTAAAACGCCGCCGATTTCAGCCCCACATGGAGCGCGGGGTCGTCGAGTTTGGGATCATGAGTGAGCAGCACCAGCGCGGTGCGGGCATCGCCGCCGATCTCGTCGAGCGCCTCGTCCGGCCAGTCATTGACGATCTTCGCGTCGGGAAAACGCGCGACCGAGCCGAAGGCTTCACGCGGATCCACAACAATTGGGTCAAATCCGGCGGCCTGTGCCATGCTCACCAGCGTTTGCGCGATATGGACCGCCCCCACGACCACCAGTCGTAACGGCGGATTGTGGATCGCGACGAAGCTTCCCCCGTCTTCGCTGACCCCCGAGCGGTCCATCCTGAACCGCGCCGCGTGGCCGTCCTCGCGCAGCGCACGTTCGGAGCCATCCAGCGCAACCTCATAGGCGATTGCCTTGCGATTGGCGCGCGCCGCCACCAGTTGTTCCAGCATTTCAACGGGCATACCGTCCGCACCTACGGGTTCGACCATGATGCGAATGTTACCGCCGCAGGCCAGCCCGACCGCAAAAGCATCGCCGTCGCTGACACCGTATTCCAACAGACGGGTACCGCCCTTTTCCAATACGTCCATGGCCTCCAACACCACGGCCCCTTCGACGCAGCCGCCGGAAACGGATCCCTCCATCTCGCCCTCGCCGGAGATCACCAACTGTGATCCCACACGGCGGGGCGCCGACCCCCAGGTTTCGATCACGGTGGCCAGAACAGCGCCCTTGCCCGCCCGCACCCAGTCCAGCGCCTGCTCCGGTGCTCTTTCGCTTTGCTGCATGTCGCCCCTCCGTCAAAATCCTGTGGCACCTTCGCAAAAACGCGCCCACCCCCAAACACCTAATGTGCCACCCTGCCGCGCTCAATGGGATAGTGCATCCCCCGATTATTACAGCCCATTCGCTTGCACAGCTCCCTTGTGACGACTACATCTGGCCCACAACGATAAACACACCAATACCCATACAGCCGGAGCCCCGACCATGCCCATGCAAGCCCAAGAGATCGAAGAGCTGATCCGCGCGTCCTTCCCCGATGCCGAGATCACTGTAGAGGGCAATGATGGCGTGCACATGGCCGCGATGGTGGTAGATGCCTCTTTCAAGGGCAAGAACCGGGTGCAGCAACAACGCGCGGTTTATGCGGCCCTAAAGGGTAAAATGGACGGGCCAAACGGTGATCTGCATGCACTGGCGCTGACCACCAAAGCGCCGGATTAACGCCATGTGGGTTTGGATGCTTGTTCTGGTTTTGCTCGGGGTCGGTATCACCGGTCTGGTGCAATACCGTGCACAGCGTTCAACCTATCGCCCGCTTGCCGGTCGCCAGCCGCCGCGCCGCGTCCGTGACGTGCCGTTGGGTATGGAAGCGACCGATCTCGACGCCGTGTCCCGCACAAACCGGCGCAACGAAAGCCTTGAGCGGGGGCAGACCAACTGGTTGTCCGCCAAAGGCGTGTTCGGACGCGCCGATGCGGATGTACCGCCGCTGGCCGACGATGAAACCTATGCTGCGCGTTACCACGACGCGTTTCACACCTCTCAATCCAATACCACGAAATCAAAGGATTAATTCCATGAGCGATGCAGCCACCCGTATCAAATCAACCATCACCGAAAACAACGTCGTCCTGTTTATGAAGGGCACCAAAGAAATGCCGCAATGCGGGTTCTCTTCCCGCGTGGCCGGTGTGCTAAACTACATGGGGATCGATTATTCCGATGTGAACGTGCTGGCGGACGAAGACATCCGCGCCGGTATCAAGGATTTTTCCGACTGGCCGACCATCCCGCAGCTTTACGTCAAAGGCGAGTTTGTCGGCGGCTGTGACATCATAACCGAAATGACCCTGTCGGGCGAACTCGACACCCTGTTCGAGGAAAACGGCGTCGCGTACGACAAGGAAGCCGCTGACAAGATCCGCGAAGCCAACGGGTAATATACACCCGCAGGTAACTCTCTACTTGCGTACGAGAAAAAAAGCGTTCCATCAGTGATGATGGAACGCTTTTTTATGTCCGACACATTCAATTACGTCAGACATTTATTTCTGTTGGTCAGCTTAGCCTAACAGACAGCCGGACAATCGGACCTAGCTTGCTTTTTCTTCTATCGCGGCGGCCAGTGCTTCTGCCTGCGCTGCGACCTCGGCCAAAGTATCGGTGACCTGCTGCGGCACAACGGGCACCTCGATGCGTTCGGGTTCAACAACCGCATTACGCAATCCGGCCAATTCGGCCTCGCGCTCGGCCAGCTCTGCGCGCACTTCCTTGATCTTGTCCTCGACGCTGGCGGTTTTATCGGCCAGCAACAGACCCGCCATCAACAGCATGCGCGCTTCGGGCATCCGGCCGACCTGATCGGACAGCACCTGTGCCTCGTCGTCCAGCATTTTGGCGGCGGAATGCAGATAGGTTTCCTCGCCCTCCTGACAGGCCACTTCGAACTGACGGCCGCCAATGGTGATTTTCGTTTCTGGCATCAGGCTGTCTCCTCGTCTGTAGCGTTCTCGAGCAAAGGCGTCAGTGCAGAGATGATGGCGCTGGTTTCAGCCACGTCAGCAGCCCGCGCCGCGCGCAGCCCTTCCAGTTCGGCCAGCATCGCCTTGTTGATCAGATGCGGGTCGCCCACCCCTTCGGCATTTGCCTGTTGCAAGGCTTCGCAGGCCTCTGACAGTTGTGCGTTGGCGCGGCGGACCCGCTGCAAATCGCTGTCCAGCTGCGCCATGCGGGCGGCACCTTCCTCGACCTTGGCACGCAATTGCGCCAGCTCGTCCTCAGAGCGCGCCTTGAGGGTGCGTACCCGCTCTGTCAGCTGGGCATTGGCGGTGCGCTCGTCTTCAAGCGCCTGCATCATTTCGGGGTCCGGTCCGGCAGGGGCGCTGCCGATCTTGTCCAGCCCGCTTGCAACCCGATCCATCGCCATAGTGATGCGGCGTTGCAGCTCGTCGATGTTACTCATGTTCCTGCGGTCCCCCGTAAGCTTTCGTTCATTCTTGTCGCCCCGTGTGCAATGTAAGGCGCGAATCGCCCTGAAACAACATTTCGTCAATCCTACCCAAAGAAATCACCAAATGCGCCCCCCCGTTTGAGATCAGCCACTTGAGCGGCGAAGTTCACCCCAACCGCGCCATGGCGCGCCTTTGGCTTGAACTTTGCGGGCGCGCTGGTATGCACGGGCGCAACTGAATTGCTCACCCATAAGGAAGCCTCCCTTGGATCTGAACGCCCTGCGCACCGCAAACCCTGACCACTGGTCCAAAGCCACCGCCATCCGCGCGCTGACACTGGACGCCGTCGCCGCTGCCAACTCCGGCCACTCCGGCATGCCGATGGGCATGGCCGACGTCGCCACGGTGCTGTTTGAAAACCACCTGAAGTTTGATGCTGCCAACCCACTGTGGCCTGACCGCGACCGTTTCATCCTGTCCGCCGGTCACGGGTCGATGTTGATCTATTCCCTGCTGCATCTGGTCGGTGATGCGCAATTCCCGATCGAAGAGATCAAGAACTTCCGCCAGATGGGCGCACGCACTGCGGGCCACCCCGAGAATTTCCTTGCCGATGCGATCGAAACCACCACCGGTCCGCTGGGTCAGGGCATTGCCAACTCCGTGGGTTTCGCCATGGCGGAAGAAATCCAGCGCGCGACTTATGGCAGCAAAGTAGTAGACCACTTCACCTATGTCATCGCCGGCGACGGCTGCCTGATGGAAGGTGTATCGCAAGAGGCGATCACATTGGCCGGCCGCCACCAACTGTCCAAGCTGATTGTGATGTGGGACAACAACAACATCACCATCGACGGTCCCGTCACCCTGTCGGACCGCACCGATCAAGTGACCCGCTTTGAAGCTGCCGGTTGGCATGTGATTGAAATCGACGGCCATAACCCTTCCGAGATTGACGCCGCTTTGACCGAAGCGCGCAAATCCGACAAACCCTCGATGATCGCCTGCAAAACCCACATCGCATTGGGCCACGCAGCACAGGACACATCAAAAGGCCACGGTGCCCTGACCGACCCCGACCAGATGGCCGCTGCCAAAGCCGCCTATGGTTGGACCACAGCGCCCTTTGAAGTACCCGCAGATGTGAAATCGGCATGGGAAGAAATCGGCAAACGCGGCGCGGCGGAACGTGCGGCATGGGAAGAACGGTTTGACAAAATGCCACGCGCCAAGCGCGAGACCTTTAACCGCGCCCTCGCTGGTGATGCGCCCAAGAAACTGAGCGCCACGATCAAAGCCTTCAAAAAGCAGATGTCGGAAACCGCGCCAAAACTTGCCACGCGTGCCTCCTCCGAAAAGACGCTTGAAGTGATCAACCCGATCATGCCCGAAACCGTTGGTGGTTCTGCGGACCTGACCGGATCGAACAACACCAAGACATCCGATCTTGGGGTTTTCGACACGGATAACCGCGCGGGCCGCTATGTGTACTGGGGCATCCGCGAACACGGCATGTCAAGCGCGATGAATGGTATGGCGCTGCACGGCGGCGTACGCCCCTATGGCGGCACATTCATGTGTTTCACCGATTACGCCCGCCCCGCCATGCGTCTGGCGGCACTGATGCAGGTGCCTAGCGTTTTCGTGATGACCCATGATTCCATCGGTCTTGGCGAAGATGGGCCGACACACCAGCCGGTCGAGCATCTGGCAATTTCGCGGTCCACGCCAAACACCTATGTCTTCCGCCCTGCCGATACCGTGGAAACGGCAGAAGCGTGGGAAATCGCGCTGACGGCCAAGAAAACGCCGTCAGTTCTGTCGTTGACCCGCCAAGGGCTGCCGACCGTGCGCCTTGAACACAAGAACAACAATCTGGTCGAAAAAGGTGCCTATGTGCTGGCGGATTCCGAAGGCAAACGTCAGGTCATCCTGATCGCCACCGGCTCCGAAGTGCATCTGGCAATGCAGGCCCGCGAGATGTTGCAGGCCGAGGGCATCGGCACCCGCGTGGTGTCCATGCCCTGCATGGAGCTGTTCGCAGCGCAGGACGAAGCCTATCGCAAACGTATCCTGCCGGGCGGCGCGGTCCGCGTTGGTGTTGAGGCTGGCGTACAGATGGGTTGGGACCGCTGGTTGTTTGGCGAGCGCGGCAAATCGAACAAGGCGGCCTTTGTTGGCATGGACCGCTTCGGTGCCTCCGCCCCTGCCGAAGAGCTGTTCGAGAAGTTTGGAATCACCGCGCAGGGTGTTGCGGACGCGGCCAAGGCATTGCTTTAAACCAAGCTTCACAACCAGAAGATTATTGAAGGCCCTGTCCGTTTTGGACGGGGCTTTTTGCATTTCGACAATGCGACAAGCGGAAATTCGCATGTATATAGCGGGATAATGCCGATATCCGCCGGAATGAGGTATTTCCTAGATCGGGAAATCAACCTAACCTATGGTTGATCGCAGAACGATTCATACTTTCTTAGGCTTCACCGCCGTACCATCGGGTGAAGCCCAACCGTCAAAAGGGGATCACATGCCTGTCGTATTTATGATCGCAGCACTTTGTGCCGGTTTGACCTGCGCCGCTGTCTGGCTTGCCTTGGGCGGTTCCGGTCTTATGGCCTTTGTCGTGTATGTTTTGAGCGGACAACTGGTTATCGCAGCGCTTCTTGGCCGCGCTGCAATTCGCGAGCTACGCTAACCCCAAGAAAGATCGCATGCGGGGTGTTTAAGTCGCGCGATGAAACACCGCCCGCCACAGTGGCGTGATGATCTTTTCGCCTAATGGGATCAACAACAGGCCCAAGCCCAATCCGAACACGCCGTCCATTGCCGCCTTGCTGAACCATTCCGTTGCACCCTCTATCGCCGGGGGCACCATGTGGCCAACTGCGTATGCCGCGTCGTGTATCCAGTGACCCAATGTGGTGAACCCCAGTTCTTCCATCCCGTGAACGATGATGGACCCGCCGACCCAAAGCATCGCGGCCGTGCCCACAACGGTCAGCGCCTTCAGGAACCCCGGCATGCCCCGAACCAATCCGCGCCCGAGACTGCGCGTGAGGCCAAGCCGGCCCTTGTTGGCCATCAGCAATCCCAGATCGTCCATTTTCACAATCACGGCCACGGCACCGTAAACCGCCACCGTAATCATCACTGCGACGGCGGCCAGTGTTGCCGCCTCCATCCAGAAATTGCTCGGCGGTATCGCGGCCAAGGCTATGGTCATGATTTCGGCGGACAGGATGAAATCGGTCTTGATGGCCCCTGCCGCTTTTTGTTCTTCCAGCGACGCGGGATCCTCAACGACCTTATCCTTGTCGGGGTAATCTTCATGGCCGTGACTAAGCCCTAGGGCGTGGGCGACTTTCTCCGCCCCCTCGAAACACAAATAAGCACCGCCCAACATCAGCAAAGGCGCAATCGCCCAGGATGCAAAAGCCGACAGCGCAAGCCCCGCCGGCAGCAGGAACAACAGCTTGTTGCGCAGACTGCCCTTTGTGATCCGCCAGATGACCGGCAATTCGCGGCTGGCCTCAAAGCCCTGAACATATTTCGGCGATACGGCAGCATCATCAATCACCGCGCCTGCGGCTTTGGTACCGGCCTTGGCCGCCTGCCCGATCACGTCATCAATCGACGAAGCTGCGACTTTGGCAATGGCTGCGACATCGTCCAACAGGGCTATCAATCCGCTCATCAGGCATCCTTTCACACGTTAAAATCAAAACTAGCGTGATCGCGCGCCGCTGCAAGCCCCCACCTTTACCGCTAACACAAAAATTTAGCGCTAACAGGCACTTATCCCCTGCCTTTAGCCCTTTCACCTTGGGTACAGGGGCAGTTATAGAGCGCGCAATCCCTCTGCCTAAAGGACGCATTTCATGACCATCAAAGTCGGTATTAACGGATTTGGCCGCATTGGCCGTTGCACGCTAAGCCACATCGCCGCTTCCGGGCGCGACGACATTCAGGTGGTCAAATTGAATGCCACCGGCCCGCTGGCCACGGCGGCCCATCTGCTGAAATACGATTCCGTGCACGGACGTTTCCCCGGTCAGGTCACAGTCGAGGATGGCTATCTGAACCTTGGGCAGAACGACATCGAAGTGATGTCGAGCTACCATCTGGAAGAACTGGACTGGACCGGCTGTGATGTCGTGCTGGAATGTACCGGCCAGTTCAACGACGGCAACAAGGCGAACGTCCACCTCGAACAAGGCGCGAAACGCGTGCTGCTATCGGCCCCGGGTAAGAACGTTGACCGCACAGTTGTGTACGGCGTGAACCACGATTCGATGGTCAAGTCGGACAAGATGATCTCAAACGGGTCCTGCACCACCAACTGCCTCGCCCCGCTTGCCAAGGTGATGCACGAAGCCATCGGCATCGAAAGCGGTTTGATGACCACGATCCACAGCTATACCGGCGACCAGCCGACATTGGACCGGCGCCATTCGGACCTGTATCGCGCCCGCGCGGCTGCCATGGCGCTGATCCCAACTTCAACCGGTGCTGCCAAGGCATTGGGCGAAGTTTACCCCGCGATGAAGGGCAAGCTCGACGGCACTGCGATGCGCGTGCCCACACCAAACGTTAGCGCCGTTGACCTGACATTTACCGCCTCGCGCGATGTGACGGTCGAAGAAGTGAACGCCGCCGCCAAAGCCGCGGCCAAGGGACCGATGAAGGGCGTGCTGGGGTATGATCCCGAGCAGAAGGTCAGCATCGACTTCAACCACACCGAAGAAAGCTGCATCTTTGCCCCGGACCAGACCATTGTGGTCGCGGGCCGCACTGTGCGCGTGCTGGCGTGGTACGACAACGAATGGGCGTTTTCCGTGCGGATGGCGGATGTTGCCGTGGCCATGGGCGAATTGGGCTAACCCTTGCGCGACCGGTCTGCCCCTGTCATATCGGGGCGGACCAGAGCGGAGCTGAGCCACGTGACCAACCCTATCGCCATCGTTTTGGGCATCCTCATCACCGTTGCTATTGTCGTCGACGTGATGTTGTTCGGCACAGATCATATGATCTTTCTCGGCAAGAAGTTTTTCGAGCTGATCGAATGGATCGCCTTTTGGCGCTAGTCCCCGCGCCGCACTTTTACGAAAATTGTATCGGTACTTGTTTCCCGCCCTGCCCCCCGTTGACATGTGGCGCGCGGTGTCGCTTTTTGGCGCAAGAATTTGATCAAAAGGTAACGCCATGACTGTAAAACTGGCCATCAACGGCTTCGGGCGGATCGGGCGCAACGTGTTGCGGGCCTTGATCGAACGCGGGATGGGCGATTTCGAAGTCGTCGCCATCAACGACCTTGCTCCGCTTGAAACCATTGCGCATCTTTTCGAATTTGACTCGGTACACGGCCGCTATGGCAAGCCCGTCACACTGGGTGACAACACAATGGATGTGGGTTTCGGCCCGATGCGCGTGACTGCGGAACGCGCACCGGACATGCTGCCCTGGGGGGACGTGGACATCGTGCTGGAATGCACAGGGTTCTTTCGCAGCCCCGACACCGCTGCGTTGCATCTGGCAAATGGATCCAAGCGCGTGCTGATCTCGGCGCCCGCCACCGGAGACCTGAAAACAGTGGTTTACGGCGTGAACCACCAGATCATCACAGCGGATGACCAGATCATCAGCAATGCATCCTGCACGACGAACTGTCTTGTCCCTGTGGCGCATGTGTTGCACGAATCCTTTGGTATCTTGCGCGGACATATGACCACCGTGCACAGCTATACCGGCACGCAACCGGTGCATGATCGTGCCCACAAAGACCTTTATCGCGCGCGCGCTGCGGCCCTGTCGATGATCCCGACAACAACGGGTGCCGCCGAGACCCTAGGCGTGGTGCTACCCCATCTTGACGGGGTGATTACCGGCACGGCAATCCGCGTGCCGACGCCAAATGTGTCCTGCTGTGATCTGGTGGTGGAGCTGTCAAAGAACGCGGATGCTGCGCAGATCAACCAAGCCATGCAGGACGCCGCCGCCGGAGCGCTGAACGGGGTGCTGGATGTGACCGACCGCAAGCTGGTCTCAACGGATTTCAACCATGATCCGGCCAGCGCAATTTTCGCCAGCGATCAGACTTCGGTACAGAAGGGAAATCTGGCCCGCGTTCTGGTCTGGTATGACAATGAATGGGCCTTTTCGAACCGGATGCTGGACACCGCCGGCGTGATGGCCCAGTTCCTTTAAACTGCGAACTTGGCCAACACGCGGGCTTCAACGCGGGGGGTGACAAACTTGCTGATGTCCCCCTCCAGCCGCGCGATTTCCTTGACCAGCTTGCTGGCAATCGCCTGATGCTGCGCTTCGGCCATCAGGAACACAGTCTCGATCGAATCATCCAACTGACGGTTCATGCCAACCATTTGATATTCATATTCGAAATCCGCAACCGCACGCAGGCCGCGCACGATCATCTGAGCCCCGACATCGCGGGCGCAATTGATCAACAGATTCTCGAACGGATGTACGACGATTTCAATGCCGGTCTGTTTGGCAAGTGCTGCACATTCCGCTTCGATCATCGACACGCGTTCTTCAAGATTGAACAAGGGCCCCTTGTCACGGTTGATCGCAACACCGATCACCAGCTTGTCCACCAAGGTGGCAGCGCGACGGATGATGTCGATATGCCCCAGCGTGATGGGGTCAAAAGTACCGGGATAAAGGCCAATGCGCATGCCGTGTCCTGACTGTCAGTTCGATTTGGATAGCTCAATTTCTCGCGCAAGCAACCACGCCACGCCGACAGGTGCAAGCAGGTTAATGCCCCATGATCATCCCTTCAAGCGCGTCCTTCTCCATCGCCAGTTCGGACAGGCGTGCCTTGACCACATCGCCAAGGCTGATCAGGCCGACCAACTTGCCCTCGTCGAGCACCGGCATGTGGCGAAACCGCCCCTCTGTCATCTTTTTCAGGATCTCGTCGGCACGGTCATCGCGCCCGCAGGTCACCAATTTGGTGGTCATCAATTTGTCTACGGTCAGGGGCAGACATTGCGCGCCCTGCCGTCCCAGTTCACGCACGATGTCGCGTTCAGATAGAATACCGTCAGGGGTTTGCCCGTCGGATGAAATCACCAAGGTCCCGATCCGCTTTTCCGACAGCAGTTTTGCAGCTTCGGAGATCAGCATCGACGGAAGGGATGTCACCACCGCATCATCCGATTTCGACTTCAGAATTTGTGAGACAAGCATGGTTGTTTCTCCTGTTTGACCACCCACGGTATCCAAAGGTCCGCCAAAAACCCCTTGCGTGTCAAGCTTTTGCCTCCAGCAAAAGCACTTCATTGCGTAAAGCACTACTCAAGATATCCCCAAAGCGGCTCAGCCTGTGGTTCTTTTGATCATCGACGTGGCGGATCAGATAAAACGCCCGCTTCAACGATACTTCTTTCGTTAGGATACGCTGCACACCGGGCAAAAACGGCAACGCAAAATCATGCACTACCCCGACGCCTCCGCCCTGCTGGATCATATGCCCCTGCACCGACACCGAATTCGACCCCAAGGCGACCTGCCCCAGCCCTAGGTCCGCCAGATAGTCCAACTCGCGGTCAAAAATCATATCCGCAATATAGCCGACGATCCTGTGCTCTTTCAGGGCCGCGACGCTTTCGATTGGTCCATGTGCGGCAAGATACGCCCCCGACGCCGCGAGATGCAGATGATAGTCGCTGATCTTCTGTACGGTCAAACGCCCCGCCTCCGGTGCACTGACTGCGATTGCCATATCCGCCTCGCGCCGCGACAGGTTGAACACCCGCGGCAAGGCAACGATCTGGATATCCAATCCCGGATGGTCACCGGCAATGCGGGCACAAACCTGTGGCAACAGAAAATTCGCGCTGCCATCCGGTGCTCCGATGCGGATCTGCCCCGTCAACTGGTCGCTTTGCCCCCCCACATCCGCAGTCGCTTTGCGCATGGCTTGCTCGGCGAGTTCAGCCCGCTCCAACAGCTGCGCACCGGCTTCGGTCAAGGCATAGCCCTGCGGCGATTTCACAAACAACACCACCTCCAAGGCCTTTTCCAACCGCGCCACGCGTCTCCCCAACGTTGCCGGATCAAGGCGCACGAGCTTGCCCGCCCCCGACAGGCTTTGTTCGCGTGCGACGGCTAAAAACAACCGCAGATCGTCCCAATTATGCGCCATACTTTACCTTCATCTTGCCCCTAAACTCATCCATCGACACCGCGCAAATCCATTTTGCAAAAATGCAAGGCCACTTTGTCAAACTGCCCCTTCCCCGAACCTTTTTGCAAGACTACAGTAACGCCAACCCAGGAGGAAATCCCATGCAAGAACTGACCCACTACATCAATGGTGCCCATGTCAAAGGCACCTCAGGCCGTTTTGCCGACGTGATGAACCCCGCGACCGGCGAAGTGCAGGCGAAATGCCCGCTCGCCTCCAAGGAAGAGCTGGAACAGGCCGTTGCCGTTGCTGCAGCTGCACAGCCTGCGTGGGCTGCCACCAACCCGCAACGCCGCGCACGGGTGCTGATGAAGCTTGTTTCTCTGTTGAACCGCGACATGGACAAACTCGCCGAAGCCTTGTCCCGCGAGCACGGCAAAACCCTGCCCGACGCCGCCGGTGACGTACAGCGCGGCCTTGAAGTTGTGGAATATTGCATCGGTGCACCACAGCTTCTGAAAGGTGAATACACCGACAGCGCCGGTCCCGGCATCGACATGTACTCCATGCGTCAGGCGCTTGGCGTTACCGCAGGCATCACGCCGTTCAACTTCCCCGCTATGATCCCGATGTGGATGTTTGCCCCCGCCATCGCGTGTGGCAACGCCTTTATTCTCAAGCCGTCCGAACGTGATCCTTCCGTGCCTTTGATGCTGGCCGAACTGGCCGAAGAAGCGGGCCTGCCCAAGGGTATTTTGCAAGTCGTTAACGGCGACAAAGAAGCGGTTGATGCGATCCTGTACAATGACACGATCCAGTCGGTCGGTTTTGTCGGTTCTACCCCCATCGCCGAATATATCTACGGCACAGGCTGTGCGCAGGGCAAACGCGTACAGTGTTTCGGTGGCGCGAAAAACCACATGATCATCATGCCCGACGCCGACATGGCGCAGGCCGCTGACGCCTTGATCGGCGCAGGTTACGGTGCTGCGGGCGAACGCTGTATGGCGATTTCGGTGGCCGTCCCTGTGGGCGATGAGACAGCTGACAAGCTGATCAAAGAGCTGGTTCCACGCATCGAAAACCTGAAAGTCGGCCCATATACCTCCGGCAATGACGTGGATTACGGCCCCGTTGTCACCGCAGCGGCCAAGGCCAATATCGAACGTCTGGTGCAAACCGGCATTGATCAAGGCGCCGAACTGGTGGTCGACGGACGTGACTTCAAACTGCAAGGCTATGAAGACGGCTATTTCATCGGGCCGCACCTGTTTGACCGCGCAACCAAGGACATGGACATCTACAAACACGAGATCTTCGGTCCCGTTTTGACCTGTGTACGTGCCCAAAGCTATGAAGAAGCGATCGGCCTTGCGATGGACCATGAATACGGCAACGGCACCGCAATCTTTACCCGTGACGGCGATGCGGCCCGTGATTTCGCCAACCGGATCAACGTGGGCATGGTCGGGATCAACGTTCCGATCCCTGTGCCGCTGGCATATCACACCTTTGGCGGTTGGAAGAAATCGGTGTTTGGCGATTTGAACCAGCACGGACCGGATTCTTTCAAGTTCTATACCCGTACCAAGACTGTGACTGCACGCTGGCCCTCGGGCATCAAAGAAGGCGGCGAATTCTCAATTCCGGTCATGGAATAAGAATCGTGGGGTGGGTTTGTCGCCCACCCTTCCTTCACCTCACCGATGTTGCAGAATGCGTAAAATGCGGGACCGGTTTTATTCGAAAGATGAAACCAAATTCGCGCAGTTCTGCCCCTCTTGCAAAACTTCTGCAAACATTGGAATTTAACACTCGTTCATTAAACCAGCGGAGCGCATCATGGATTTTGCACTGAGTGACGAACAAACCGCGATTTTTGACATGGCCTATGCTTTTGGCCAGGAAAACATCGCCCCTTTTGCCCAGCAGTGGGAAAAGGATGAAACCATTCCCAAAGATCTGTGGCCGCAGATTGCAGAACTGGGTTTCGGCGGGCTTTATGTTTCCGAAGAATCCGGCGGTTCCGATCTCAGCAGGCTTGATGCGACATTGGTGTTCGAAGCACTTTCTATGGCCTGCCCCTCCGTTGCGGCGTTTCTGTCCATTCACAACATGTGCGCCAAGATGTTGGACAGTTTCGCGGATGACGCATTGAAATCGCGCATCATGGCGGATGTCCTGTCGATGAAGACCGTGCTGAGCTATTGCCTGACCGAACCTGGTTCCGGCTCCGATGCTGCCGCATTGAAGGCAAAGGCCACGCGCACGAATGAAGGTTACACGCTCAACGGGACCAAAGCCTTTATCTCGGGGGGCGGATATTCGGACGCCTATGTCTGCATGGTGCGCACCTCGGATGACGGGGCCGCGGGTGTTTCCACAGTCTACGTCGAAGACGGCACCGAGGGTCTGTCCTTTGGTGGGTTAGAGGATAAAATGGGCTGGCGCAGTCAACCGACGGCTCAAGTGCAGTTTGACAATTGCAACATTTCGGCCGGAAATCTGGTTGGTGAAGAAGGCAAAGGTTTCAAATATGCGATGATGGGCCTTGATGGCGGGCGTTTGAACATTTCTGCCTGTTCCTTGGGGGCCGCGCAGACCGCTTTGAATAAAACACTGGAATACATGGGCGAGCGCAAGGCCTTTGGCAAACCAATTGACCAGTTTCAGGGGCTGCAGTTCCGCCTTGCGGACATGGAAATCGAACTTCAGGCGGCGCGTACATTCCTGCGCCACGCAGCGTGGAAACTGGATACCGGTGCACCGGATGCGACCAAATTCTGCGCCATGGCCAAAAAGTTCGTTACCGAAACCGGCAGCAAGGTTGTGGATCAATGCCTGCAATTGCACGGCGGCTATGGCTATCTTGCGGATTACGGCATCGAAAAACTGGTGCGTGATTTGCGGGTACATCAGATCCTCGAAGGCACCAATGAAATCATGCGCGTTATCGTGTCTCGTGACATGCTGAAAAACAGATGAGCGATATTGATATCCGCATTGAAGGGCGCGCGGGGCGGATCACCTTGAACCGCCCCAAAGCCTTGAACGCATTGACCTATGACATGTGTCTCGCCATGGAAGCGGCTTTTGATCGCTGGCGCGAGGATGATGCGGTTCATCTGATCATTTTGGACGCGATCGGCGAGCGCGCATTTTGTGCGGGCGGCGATATCGCGGACCTTTATCAACAGGGCATCGAAGGCAATTTTGCCTACGGACAGAAATTCTGGGCCGATGAATACCGGTTGAACCACAAGATTTTCACCTATCCCAAACCGGTGGTGTCATTCTTGCAAGGGTTCACCATGGGCGGCGGCGTTGGCGTGGGATGTCATGGATCGCACCGCATCGTCGGGGACAGCAGCCAGATTGCCATGCCCGAATGTGGTATCGGCCTTGTGCCCGATGTCGGCGGGTCTTTGATGCTGGCATTGGCACCGGGGCGCTTGGGCGAATACCTGGGCATAACAGCTGCGCGCATGGGGCCGGCAGACGCAATTTTCGCAGGTTTTGCAGACCATTACATGCCGGAGCTCAACTGGCCGGACATGATCGGACAACTGGCGCAAACCGGTGACCCCGATGTCATTACAAAGGCGGCACAGACGGCAAGTGGCGGCACGTTGGACAGCCAGCTTGATGAAATCAACGCGCTGTTCGCCGGTGAAAGCCTTTCTGATATCCTGATCACATTGCGCCACGCCTCCAGCACTTTTGCCAAAGAGGCGCTCAAGATGATCACGCGCACCTCGCCCCTTTCTGCGGCCTGTACTGTTGAAATGATGCACCGACTGCGCGGGTCCGCTTTGAGCATGGAAAAGGCGCTGGATCTGGAGTATCGTTTTACCTATCGCGCCTCCGAGCATGGTGATTTCCTTGAAGGAATCCGTGCCGCAATCATCGACAAAGACCGCGCGCCGAAATGGCAATATGCGGATGCGGACGTGCCCCTCGCGGCCGTCGCGAAAATGCTGCAACCCTTAGGGGCGCAGGCCCTCAAACTCTAGGAGATCCCCATGACCCCTCTTAAAATCGGATTTATCGGACTGGGCAATATGGGTGCCCCCATGGCCTGCAATCTGGCCGCAGCAGGCCACAGCGTTACCGGCTTTGACGTGGCGGGCACCACTGCCAAGGATGTCACCGTCGCCGCTGATATCTCCGGCGCTGTGCGCGATGCGGATGTTGTCATCACCATGTTGCCGAACGGGTCGATTTTACGACAAGTCGCCGCGCAGGCTTTCACCGATATGCAGGAGGGGGCACTGTTCATCGACTGCTCCACGGTGGATGTAGAAAGCGCGCGAAACACCGCAGAAGCCGCGGAAAAGGCAGGGCTTTTTGCTGTGGACGCCCCAGTCTCGGGTGGCATCGGCGGGGCATCGGGGGGCACTTTGACCTTTATGGCCGGCGGGACGGTCGACGGTTTTGCCAAGGCGTCCCCGCTGTTTGACATTATGGGCCAGAAGGCCGTCCACTGCGGCGAAGCCGGTGCCGGCCAAGCGGCAAAAATCTGCAACAACATGATCCTTGGGGCCACCATGATTGCCACCTGCGAAGCTTTCGCTCTGGCGGACAAGCTGGGCTTGGAGCGGCAGAAAATGTTTGATGTCGTCAGCACCTCGTCGGGGTATTCATGGTCCATGAACGCTTATTGCCCTGCCCCGGGTGTTGGCCCGACATCGCCTGCCGACAATAACTATACCCCGGGGTTCGCCGCGGAATTGATGCTGAAAGATCTTGGGCTGAGCCAGCAAGCCGCAGAAGCCGCCAATGCCGATACCCCGATGGGCGCGCTGGCGCTCGCGCTTTATCGACAGTTTGTGGAAGACGAAGATGGTAAGGGTCGCGACTTTTCCGCAATGTTGCCCCGCCTCGCTGCGCGCAATCGCGAAAGCTAAGCCGAAAATCACTATTTTGACGGAGGGTGGTGGGGCGGATCCGTTAGACGCACCGCCCCCTGCCAGGCGTGTTCCTGTCGGATTTGCCACACCGTTTGGCGAAGTCATCAAGCTGTGAAGGCGGATGATGATCTCTATTCATCACCCGACTTAGCCCGTCATTTCGCTGCGACTGCGTGATCAGAGCCGACCACATTCTCTGCCTTGCGGGCAAGCATTTCACCGCATGCGATTCCCCGCGACCGACTATTCGGCGGCGACTTTCGCGGCTTTTTCGAGCATCGGCTTAAGGTATCTGCCGGTATAGCTTTCGTCGACCGTGGCCACCTCTTCCGGCGTGCCCGTCGCAACAACGCGTCCCCCGCCGTCGCCGCCTTCGGGACCGATATCGATGATGTGATCTGCGGTTTTCACGACATCAAGATTATGCTCGATCACGATGACCGAATTGCCCTGATCCACCAATTCATGGAGCACTTCCAACAACTTGCGCACATCTTCGAAATGCAGACCGGTGGTCGGTTCATCCAGAATATACAAGGTGCGCCCCGTGGAGCGTTTGCTCAGCTCCTTGGACAGTTTTACCCGCTGCGCCTCACCGCCAGATAGGGTTGTCGCCTGCTGGCCGACCTTGATATACCCAAGCCCCACCCGCATCAGCGCGTCCATCTTTTCGCGGATCGACGGAACAGCGATAAAGAAGGTTTGCGCGTCCTCGACCGTCATGTCCAAGACATCGGCAATGGATTTACCTTTGAACCTGATTTCAAGGGTTTCGCGGTTGTAACGCGCACCTTTACAGGTTTCGCATTCCACATAAACATCCGGCAAAAAGTGCATTTCAATCTTGATCACACCGTCGCCCTGACAGGCCTCACAACGCCCGCCCTTGACGTTGAAACTGAACCGGCCCGGCTTGTACCCGCGCGCCTTCGCCTCGGGAAGGCCAGCAAACCAGTCGCGGATCGGCGTAAAGGCACCGGTATAGGTCGCGGGGTTCGAACGGGGCGTGCGCCCGATCGGGCGCTGGTCGATGTCGATGACCTTGTCTAGATGCTCAAGACCCTTGATCGTTTCACAAGGGGCCGGTGTCTGGCGCGCGCCGTTCAGGTTCATCGAGGCGGTCTTGAACAGCGTTTCGATGGTTAACGTCGATTTCCCGCCGCCGGAAACCCCTGTGACACAGACAAATTTGCCCAAGGGAAAATCCGCCGTCACGTTCTGCAGGTTGTTTCCTGTGGCTTTAACCACCTGAATTTTCTTCTTGTTTCCCTTGCGGCGCGTAGCAGGGATCGCAATTTCGCGCGCGCCAGTCAAATACTGACCGGTGATAGAATTCGGATCCGCCGCGATGGCGGCCGGCACCCCGTGGCTGACCACCTGGCCGCCATGAACACCCGCGCCTGGTCCGATGTCGAAAACATAATCCGCTTCGCGGATCGCTTCTTCGTCATGTTCGACCACAATCACGGTATTGCCCTGATCGCGCAGGTTCTTAAGCGTCAGCAAAAGGCGGTCATTGTCACGCTGATGCAGTCCGATGGACGGTTCATCGAGCACATACAGAACACCCGTCAAACCGGACCCGATTTGCGAGGCCAGCCTGATCCGCTGGCTTTCGCCGCCACTTAATGTACCACTTGAACGGGCCAGTGTAAGATATTCTAATCCAACGTTATTTAAAAATCCAAGGCGCTCGCGAATTTCCTTGAGAATAGCTTTGGCAATTTCGTTTTTCTGTTGCGTCAACTCGGCCGGAACACTTTCACACCACGCCAGTGCGTCGCGGATTGACATCTGCACAACCTGACCCGCATGCAGCCCCGCAATCTTGACGGCCAAGGCTTCGGGACGCAAACGGTAACCTTCGCAGGTGCCGCAAGGACGGTTGTTCTGATAGCGTTCGAATTCTTCGCGGATCCAGTTGCTGTCGGTCTCGCGATAGCGTCGTTCCATATTCGGAATGACGCCTTCGAACACGCGGCTGACTTCATAGACCCGCCCGCCCTCGTCGTAGCGGAACTGAATTTCTTCCTTGCCCGAACCGCGCAAGAAAACTTTTTGAACCTTCGGGTCCAGATCTTTCCATTTGGTGTTCTGGTTGAACCCGTAATGTTTGGCAATCGCTTCGATGGTCTGTTTGAAGTAAGGGCTTTTCCCCTTGCGCCACGGCGCCAGCGCACCATCATAAACCTTCAGGTTCTGATCCGGCACAACCAGACGTTCATCAAAAAACAGCTCTTTGCCCAAGCCGTCACAGGACGGGCATGCCCCGAAAGGCGCATTGAACGAGAACAGGCGTGGCTCGATCTCGGGAATGGTGAAACCACTGACCGGACAGGCAAATTTCTCTGAAAAGGTGGTGCGCTCGGGTTCGCCATCGGACGGTGCAGTTTCAAGAATGGCAATACCATCCGCAAGATCAAGGGCTGTGCGCAAACTGTCCGCCAGCCGCGTTTCCAGTCCCTCACGCACAACAATCCGGTCCACCACAACGTCGATGTCATGGCGAAACTTCTTGTCCAGCGTCGGCGGCTCGTCCAGCTCGTAGAATGCGCCGTTGACCTTCACCCGCTGAAAACCGGTTTTGCGCAGCTCAAGAAACTCCTTGCGGTATTCACCTTTACGGTCCCGCACAATCGGGGCCAGCAGATAGGCGCGCGTCCCCTCCTCCATCGTCATGATCCGGTCGACCATGTCTTGCACCTGCTGCGCCTCGATCGGCTTGCCGGTGGCTGGCGAATAGGGCGTGCCGACACGGGCAAACAGCAGGCGCATGTAGTCGTAAATTTCGGTAACAGTACCAACGGTAGAGCGCGGATTTTTCGAAGTGGTCTTTTGTTCGATCGAAATCGCCGGTGACAGGCCGGAAATATGGTCGACATCCGGTTTCTGCATCATGTCAAGAAATTGCCGCGCATAGGCGCTGAGCGATTCGACATAGCGACGCTGCCCTTCGGCATAGATCGTATCAAAGGCGAGCGACGATTTACCTGAGCCGGAAAGCCCTGTAATAACAACAAGTTGATCACGCGGAATGTCCACGTCTATGTTTTTCAGATTATGTTCGCGCGCGCCGCGCACTTCGATATTCTTTAGCTCAGCCATGACACACCCCTGTTAACACTCCAGACATAGGGGGCCGTGCATGATATTCCAATGGAAAAAAGAGAACTAAAGGAGAACGCGCTGTGATCGGCGCAGAAACCCGAGCAGCAGGTGGATACCAAAGCCCATGCCAAGCACAACTGCCACAAGTAGCGGTAGCGCCTGATAGCCTGCGCTGGCAATCGCCATGGCAATCACCGGCGTCCCCAGCGTATTGCCGATGTTTCCCATTTGCGCCATGGCACCGTTGGCCCGCGCTTGTGTCGCCGCGGTGCTGTTCAATTGTGGAACTGCGGCGAAACTGGCCCCCTGTACCAGCCCCAATCCCGCAGCGAGTGCGATACAGGCCAATGGCAACGCAGGCATCGCCCAAAGCCAGATCATGCACAAAGCGCTCAGGGCAAACCCGAGTTCAACAACCCGCACTGCTGGCACAACACGCAACAGGGCAACGCCAACGGTCATGGAAATCGCAATGCTGGTCAGCGGCATTGCCGTCATTACCAACGCACGGATCGCCGGATCAAGAAAAGGCGGCAGCAGCGTCAGCACTGACACAAAGCTGAAAGTGTAAAACAGCCAACCGGCAGCTGGGGCCGCGATAAAAGGCGAACGGTAAATTGTCACGTGATCGCGCAGGATTTGCGACAAGGACAACACCGGTTGTGGCCCCTCATCCGGCAAGGCACGCAGTCGTATACGCAGCAGGATCGCAAAAATCGCCATATAAACGGCATGGACCACAAACAGCGCTGGCACCCCCCAATGATGGGCCAGCGGATGACCGGCAAAGGCCAGAACCGCAAAGGCCACTCCAAAAAACGTACCCCATAAGGTCAAAGCCAGCCCGCGGTCCTGAGGTGCACAAAGCTGCGCGATCAACGTCGGGGCCGCGACAACAATGGCAAGGTGCGACGCACCCTCGACAACACGGCTTAGTAACATCCAAGGCAAAGGCGGCAGGCTCGCCTGAAATAGCGATACCGCTGCCCCGATCCAAAGCGCAGTAAGCATCGCGCGGCGATACCTGATGCGGGCAACCACCACCCCCGCGACCACCCCAAACAGAATCCCGACGCAGCCAACCAGCGACACGACCCAGCCAAGCGCCGGACCCGCGTCTGGATAGATCTGCGGCAAAAGATCAAAGATCACAGAAATCTTGCCATATTGCGCGGCTGCGCCCAGCCCCGCGCCCCACAGCAACAGGATCAACGGCCAAGAGCTGCGCTCAGCCATACTGCACAGAATGAAGCAGCTTATCACACATCAGATTTTCTGCGCCAAAGCCCATGCACAAACCGGCATGTCGGGATCATTCTTGATATCATCCGTCTCAGGATCATGCACCGGCGGCCAGATCTCCTCCAGGTTGCGCCGTGCCACATGCCGGTTGCCCCATTGCTCTGCATGAATGGCATCTTCATCGAACCCGCCCTCAACCAGCAGGTTTTTCAGCCCCCGCGCCGACCAACGCGAACAATCCTGCGGTGCAGCATGCAGCGGCGCAAAGAACGGCACAGCCACCCAAAAATATCCTCCCGGACGCAACATCGCATAAACATTGCGGGTGGCCGCATAAGGCCGGTCAAGATGCTCCCAGACCTGGTTGGCAAGGATCAAATCAAACTGAACCGGCGCGCCGGTGACCTCATCAACAAAGGGCGCGGCACAGACATCATATTTGGGATAGCGGAATTGCGCATAACTCTTGAATGCAAACCGCTGCCCCCATTTTCCAGAAATCTCTGCTACATCAAGACCTTGTGGACCAAGGGCATTGATCATTCGGCGGCTTGACGGCTGCATGACGACGCGATTGAGACTAACCATATCGCATCTATGACAGCGCTTCATCTGCCGGTCCAGCGCGTTATGCCCCCGCGATTCTGATCGGGGTCAAGGATCGCGCAGCGACCAATCTTTGATTGGCCCGTCCTTGACGCCGTTCAGACTCGCATCACCTTGGCACAGGCGCGTTCAGGGCAAACCTGCCCCTGAACCGCTTCTCAGCATTAGGATAAACCCATCGACACACCGCGACATCCGGAAATCTGCGATCTCCTTGCCGCATGGTTCCAAAAAAATAGCGTCGCGGCACAGCCGCGTCTGCCGGACCACGGTTACATATGGATCACGCGATCATAGGCATCGAGCACCGATTCATGCATCATCTCGCTCAAGGTCGGATGCGGGAAGACGGTGTTCATCAGGTCTTCTTCCGTGGTTTCCAACTGACGCCCGACAACATAGCCCTGAATGAGCTCCGTCACTTCCGCGCCGATCATATGCGCTCCCAGCAACTCGCCCGTCTTGGCGTCAAAGATCGTTTTGATCAGGCCGTTTTCTTCGCCCAAAGCGATAGCCTTGCCATTTCCGATGAAAGGAAAGCGCCCGACCTTAATCTCATAGCCAAGCTCCTTGGCCTTCGCCTCGGTATAACCGACACTCGCAACTTGCGGATGGCAATAGGTACAACCCGCAATGCTTTCGGGTTTAACCGGATGCGCATGTTTACCTGCGATCAAATCGGCAACCATCACCCCTTCGTGGCTGGCCTTATGAGCAAGCCAGGGTGCCCCTGCGATATCACCAATCGCATACAATCCATCCACGCCCGTACGGCAATATTCATCCGTGATCACATGGGTGCGGTCGATTTTCACGCCCAGCTCCTCAAGGCCGAGCCCCTCGACATTGCCAACGATCCCCACGGCGGAAATCACCGTGTCGAAATCCATGGTTTCGACCTTGCCGCCCACGTCGATATGCGCCGTCACAGTGTCGCCCTTGCGGTCCAGCTTTTTGACCATGGCCTTCTGCATGATCTTCATGCCCTGCTTCTCAAAAGATTTTTTGGCAAAGGCCGAAATCTCGGCGTCTTCAACAGGCAACACGCGGTCCATGACCTCGACGACAGTCGTATCCGCCCCCAGCGTATTGTAGAAACTGGCAAACTCGATTCCGATGGCACCGGACCCGATGACCAGCAGTTTCTTGGGCATATGTGCGGGTTGCAGTGCGTGTTTGTACGTCCAGACCAGCTTACCATCAGCTTCAAGGCCGGGCAGTTCGCGCGCACGCGCACCTGTGGCCAGCACGATGTTCTTTGCCGTCAGCTCTTCACCGCCCTTGTCCGTTTTGACCGACACCTTACCCTTGGCAGGGATAGTCGCTTCGCCCATGAACACGGTGACCTTGTTCTTTTTCATCAGATGGCCAATGCCCCCCGACAGTTGCCCCGCCACTTTGCGCGACCGTTTGACAACCGCATCAAGGTCATAGCCGATGCCGTCCGCCTTCAGGCCGAATTCCTTGGCACGGTGCATCAGGTGGAAAACTTCCGAAGAGCGCAACATCGCTTTGGTGGGGATACAGCCCCAGTTCAGGCAGATGCCCCCCAGATGTTCGCGTTCCACGATGGCGACCTTCATGCCCAATTGCGCGGCGCGGATCGCTGCAACATAGCCCCCCGGCCCCGCACCAATTACGATCAGATCAAAGGATTTCGCAGCCATGGTCGACACCTCGCAGGATGAGCGTTAACAATATAGTTTACCATTAAACTACATTCGCTCCTCCCACAACCGCGAGAATGACCACGCCCCATCTCTGGACAATCTGCGGCTAGGCGGCCTCTCGCTTGGCCTGAAGCGCGCGCACGGTGGCCCCATATCCGCCCTCGCCCACATAGGTCTGCTCGGCTGTTGTGCTGGTGCGCGACAATGCGTCATTGCGATAGGGAAAGCGGCCAAACAGGCGGATCACTTCGCGGTGGGCGCGCGCGTGCAACAGATTGCTTGCGCCCTCCTGCGGCATGCGTTCGCACATCAGCCGGACACATCGATCCTGATCACACAGGTTTTCGGAATGCATCAAAGGCAGGTAAAAAAACTGGCGCGCCGGTTCGTCAATCGACATGTCCCAGCTCCGCTCGATCGCCGATTTCGCAACTGCCAGCGACGCGCGGTCCGTCGCAAAGGCACGCCCCTGTCCGCGGAACATATTGCGCGGAAACTGGTCGGTCAGAATGATATAAGCCAAAGCCCCCGACGGGTAGGTCAACCAAAGCGAGAATTTCCCGTCGTTGGCGTCTTGCCATGCGCTCAGGAAGCGGTCGCGGATTTTTGCATCCAATGCATCGCTGGCTTCATACCAGCCCTTCGGGCCGATTTCGTCGAGCCAGAATTCAAGGATATCTTGTGGCGTTGTCATATCGCGTTCCTTTGACCTGATTGGTCCAACCTGTTCATCCTAATGGCAATTTTGCGCTACTGCCCATTCACAAATTGTATCAAACCCGACATCTTCCCCGCCATCACGGGGAATTTTCAGGTTCTTGCTCCGCTTCGATGGCAATTTCTTGCGCATATTCAACGGCAACGACCGTCGCCGAGGCGGTCAGGGCCACAAAATCACCGGTGTCTTCCACCGCGATCCCTGCCCGCTGGGTGGATCGGTAGGTCGCGTAAAACGCGAGGGCGATGAACAGCACCGCTGTGAAAAGATAGAACCCGCCTGGGCCAAGGGCCGTGCCCATCATCCAACCGGTGATCACCGGCCCCAGGATCGCGCCCAAGCCGTTGATAAACACCATTCCCCCAGATGCAGCGGCCATATCTTCATGTTCAAGAAAGTCGTTGGTATGCGCAATCAACAAGGAATACAGCGGGTTGGACATCCCCCCCACCACAAAGGCAGAGGCCAGCAGGATCGGAAAGATGTGGCCCAGAAACATGCCCACAAAAGACCCCAACGCCCCGACGACAGAAACAATCGCGATCAATGTACGCCGGTTCATCCGGTCGGAAATCCACCCGATGGGGTATTGCAGAACGACAGACCCCACAAAGAAGGTGGCCACAAACATCGAAATCTGCGCCACGCTCAGCCCCGCCTCGGCACCGTAAACCGACGCCATGCCGAATTGCGCCGAGAACACACCGCCCAACAGGAACATACCGACACAGCCCAAAGGCGAGAAATTGACCAGCTCGCGCAGGCTCATCGGTTTGGTGGTGTCAAAGGCCGGTGTCGGGCTGATCGACAAAAGGATCGGTGTAACCGCGATGCTCACCAGAACCGACGGGATCACAAACAGGATAAAGCCCGACGGGTCCGCCGTCAGCAACAGCGCTTGTGCAATCACAATGCCCAAAGTCTGTACAATCATGTAAAGCGACAGTGCCTGTCCGCGATTGGAATTGTCCGCCGCATTGTTCAGCCAGCTTTCCGCCGTCACATAAACCGCCGAGAAACAGAAACCGATCAGGATGCGGCCCAGTGACCAGATCACGATGTTGGGGAATGTCGGATAAAGGATCATCACCGCAGAAATCAGGGAGGCGAGTGCCGCAAAAACCCGAACGTGGCCCACCCGGCGGATCATACCGGGTGCCATGCGCGACCCGCCCAGAAACCCCACGAAATAACATGACATCACGATCGACATCTCAAACGTGGAAAACCCTTCGAGCGCGCCGCGAATACCCAGCAACGTGCCTTGCATGCCGTTGCCGACCATCAACAGGCCCATACCAAGTAGCAGCGCCCACGCGCTTGAGAGAACCTGTATCATGTTGAACGAACTTTCCTGTTACGAGGCCTCACTGAACGCCGAGGTCCTGCGGGGCACTTCTATCTGCGACACGAAATGCCGCAATCGCGGCTTTGCCACATTAAAGTTAAGGCTTTGGCGGTAACAAAAGCGAGGCATCGCCGTAAGAAAAGAACCTGTAGCCCTGTGTTACCGCATGGGCATAGATCGTTTTGATCTGTTCCGTGCCCATCAGTGCCGAGACCAACATCATCAATGTTGATTTCGGCAAGTGGAAATTTGTCATCAGGGCATCCGCCACATTGAAGGTGAACCCCGGCGTAATGAAAATATCGGTATCGCCCTCCCACGCTGTGATCCGGCCCGCACGTCCAGCCGTTTCAATCAGACGCAAAGCAGTGGTGCCAACCGGTATGACCCGCCCGCCCGCCGCTTTGGTTTCAGCGATCTCATCTGCTGCCGCCGCGCTCACACTGCCCCATTCGGCGTGCATTTTATGCTCGGCAATATCGTCGACCTTGACCGGCAGAAAGGTACCCGCCCCGACGTGCAACGTGACATAGGTAAAGGTAACGCCCATGTCCTGCAGCTGCGCCAAAAGCGCTTCGTCGAAATGCAAGGACGCCGTCGGCGCGGCCACCGCCCCCGCGTGTTTGGCCCAAACCGTTTGATAATCGGTCTTGTCCTGCGCATCTGCTGGCCGCTTGGCTGCGATATAGGGTGGCAGGGGCATGGCGCCGGCGGCGTTCAGGGCCGCATCGAAATCAGGGCCTGTGCAATTGAACTGCAAATGGCCCTGCCCGTCCTGTGTGTCTTGCAATGTCGCGCTTAAATCGGGGCTAAAGGTGACCACCTCACCGATTTTCAATTTGCGCAGCGGTTTGATCAACGCCGACCATGTGCCATCGCCGCGCGGCTCCAGCAGGGTCACCTCGATCTTGGCTTCAACGCGGCCCTGCGAACTGTCGCGCACGCGGACCCCGAAAAGCCGCGCAGGAATGACGCGTGTGTCATTCAACACCAACCGGTCCCCAGCCCGCAGCCATGTGGTGAGATCAGTGACCCGCTGGTCATGGATCGCGTCACCTTCTGCCACCAACAAACGCGCCGATGTGCGCGGCACCGCAGGGCGGGTCGCGATCAGCGTTTCGGGCAGGTCAAAATCAAAATCAGACAGTTTCATGGCCGCGCCTTATCGCCCTTCGAAGCGACGATCAACGGGTCTTTGTTGTGTGGGTGCGGGTGGTGGCAATGTGCTGCCTGTCCCCCCCTCAACGGCAGGTAAATCGGGTGCCGGTGCGCGAAAGATCTCGCGAAACATTGCCGGCGTCAGGGCAGACAGCGGATTCACACCGACCTTGGGGTCTTTCGCCGATCCGCTAAGCGTATAATTGAACCCGATCAGACCCTCGCCTTTGCGGGTGAACAGCGACCCGATGCCATTCAGCAAATACACTGGCGAAATCACCCCCTGCATCGCAATCTGCCCGGTATCCAACGCATATGTACCATCCATGGACAGACCCATCGACGCGCCCACGGCGCTGGCTTCGGTCAGGGTCAGGCGGTTGGGCGTCAGGCGGAAACTGCCCTCGACATCCTCAAAATAAATACCGTCACCGTTCAATTCATTGACCAACCCCACAACCGAAACGGCGTTCAGCAGCGCGGCAATCCCCGGCGCATCCTTGATGGCGACCCCGCCGATTTCCAGCTTGCCGTCAAAAGCACCGCCCGATCCCACCGGCAACAGCACCAGCGACAGGGAGCCGCCGACGACCTGTTTCAACAATCCAGCCGCGCGCAGCACCCGCCCCGCATCCGCCGAAAGCAGGCGTACCGCGCTGCGCCCCGCCTGCGGCACCAAGCGCCCTTCGACCGGCGCATCGCCGTTGAGCAAAGCCTTGAACGCACCATCCAGCCCCTTGCGCGTATCGAACCGCCCTTGCAGGCCGGTCAATGCGATGGTGTCGGTGATTTGCAACCGGTCCAACCCCACTTCCATCGGCGGGGCGGCAGGATCAGGCGGGGCGGATCCGAAGGTCGCGCGGCGCAGATCGAGCGTCCCCCCGCGCAACACCACTTGAACCGGACGTCCGGCCCCGCGCCCGACCAGATCCAGCGGGACATCCAGCCAGTTCCCCACCTTGAGCCGGTCAAACTGCACACGCTCAAGCGAGCGGTCACTGTTAAAACGCACCCCACCCGAGGCCGACAGTCCCGGCGCTGAAATCTCAAGCGTTTCCACCACCGGCACGGGGGAAAGTGTCACGGCCACGTCCAGCTTGCCCGCTTGGGACGCGGGTTTGCGCCACGACACTTGCGGCACCGCGACCCCCAGCCCCACCAGATTTGACTGCAAACGCAACTTGGGCGCGCTGCCACGCTTCAAGGTCACTTCAATCTTGCCCACACCGCGGCCGGTCACCGATCCATCCGGCAGTTTGACACCGAATGCATCCAGGGCCTTGGGCGTCAGGGCGATGTCACCGGTCAAAAGGGCCGGTGCTGCGTCCGGCCCTACCGGTTGTCTAAGCACCGCGTCAAAAGGAACCCCGTCCATCTGCCCCTTGCCCGTCAGGGAAAACCCGTCGTTCTGCGCAAAAAGCGTGAGCTTTGGTGCGGTAATCGTACGGTCCTTGACCAGAACCTGTGAGCGCATGTCGAAAAGATCGCCCTGCACGTGATAGCTGACCTTGGGTCGGGAGCCCCGTTTCAACGACAGTGCCAAAGTGCCCGTCAGCGCCGCCCGACCCTCCGCCAGCTTGACCGGCAATTTGGCTTTGTCCATCACCGACAGGGGCGGCATGTTCAGCAACGACAAGGCCGCCGTGATGCTGGAGCGCGCGTCAATCCGCACGATAGACGGGGTGCCGTCCTTGGCCAGAATATCGGGGATGATAAAGGACGATCCGGTCATGCTGATCGCCCCGCCTTCCGGCGGCATCAGCGTGCCAGCGTCCAACGACACTACGAGCCGGTTGTCTGCCAGTGTCACATGGCCGCGCCCGTCGTTGACCATGGGCAGGGTTTTAGCAAAGCGCACGGTAGCATCCGCATAATCGAACGCCAGATAGGTATGCGGCGTTGATTGCGGCGCGCGGCGCACGGCCACGTCGATATTGCTAAGCGACCCGGACCGCAGATTATCCGCCAGCCACTTGCGGGTCCCTGCCGCCGCGCGCTCGGGCCAAAGCGCCAGCAAGCGGTCCGGCTCCAACCCGTCCATGCGCGCATCCAGCGCAACCTGCCAGCCATCCTCTTGCGCAGATATGCTGCCGTCTACCAATGCCGTCTTGCCCTGATCCGTGATCTGCGCGCGGCCCAGTGTCATGCGAAACGGATCAAGCTCCAGCCGGAAATCAAGGTCAACGCCGGCCAGCGCGACCGGAGTTTCATACAGATCGCTGGGATTGGCCCGCAGGCCGCTGAGCCGGATTTGGCCCACCAGATCGTCCAACGCCCCGCTGTCACCATCAAGGTTAAGCGCAGCGGTCCCGGTGGCCTGACCGGTGATCCATTTGCTGCGCACGGATAATTCATCAAAACGCAGCAGCTTTTCGTCGGGGTTATAGCTGAAATAGCTGCGCGCGCCGTCAAAGGGGATCGGGTCGGTCCCTTCGTTGGGCTGCACCACGCCCGCCCCGATTTGCAAGGTTGCGGCCCATGGGGTGAAGCGGCCATCGGCGTTCAAACCCGCCCGCACCGATCCCGAAATCGGCGCCTTGAGCACGCCAAGCCAGGCAAGTGCGGGATCCTGAACCGCGATGTCCTGTGCGCCGACCCCGTCAAAGGCGACACCGAATTCGGCTGCGGTTTCTCCGATGCGGCTGGTATAATTCGCCTCAAGCGTGGCCACCCCGGTGCCGCCGGTCAGCACCGCGAGATCCGCGTTCAACCGCATTGTGTCACCGTCCCGTCCAAGACGCAGTCGCCCCCCGTCCATGGTCCAGACGCGCCCCGATCGCGCATCCTCGAACCGCAGGGTTAGCGCGCGCAGATCAACATCGCGGAGGTTTCTTAATGCAGGGCTCAGCAGCACGTCATCTACCTGCCCGATCAGTTCCGGCAAGGTCGCCGCCTGTCGCTCGGCCCCGAAGCCACTTAGGCCGGTCTGCACCGAAACGCGGCCGTCCTTGTCTCGGCGCAAGCGGGCGACGATACCGCTTAAAGCGATGTCTTTCGGGTAGGCCTGTCCCCTGATCAACCGGCGGGTGGAAAAGGTGGCTTTAAATTCATGAAAGCGGATCAACTCTTCGCCGGTGACCGCATAGACCGCGACGTTGCGCAACCGCACACGCGGTCGCCAGCCCTGATCCATCAGGAAGGCCATCTCCCCGAAACGCACACGGGTTTGCGGCAGGACCTCGGCGATCCGCGCCTCGATCATGGTGCGCGCCCAAACCGGCGCGGTCACCGGATTGCTTTTAAGGTACAACACCACCCCGCCCGCCGCCAGAACCACAACCGTTACGAGCCCGAGCGTCCAGTTCAACAGCCACATTACCCCGCGGCCCAACAGGCGCTTGCGGGGTTTTGCAACAAATGGGGTGGCAGGTTCGCTCATCGGTGTCCGATTTCTGGGTCGCGGGCTTGGCACTGGCGCGTATCGCACTACTATGTCAGGCCACCGAAGCGCTTCCAAGTGAAAGAGACACAGCATGCCAGATATCGCCGATACAGCCCCCGATTTTACCCTGCCCGTCACCGGCGGCGACACTGTGACGCTGAGCGCCCTGCAAGGTGCGCCGGTGGTGTTGTTCTTTTATCCGCGCGACGACACGCCGGGGTGCACCACCGAAAGCATCGGCTTTTCCCAGAGCCTTGCAGAATTCGAAGCTGCGGGCGCGAAAGTGTTCGGTATTTCGCGTGATACCATGGCCAAACATGACAAATTCACAGCCAAACACGATCTGACCGTGCCGCTGTTGTCAGATGAAGACGGCGTCGTGACAGAAGCCTATGGCGTTTGGGTCGAAAAAAACATGTACGGCAAGAAATCCATGGGCATTGAACGCGCGACTTATCTGATCGGAGCGGATGGCAAGATCGCACAGGTCTGGCGCAAGGTCAAAGTGGCCGGACATGTGGATGCGGTGCTGGACGCGGTGCGCGCCCTATGATGCCGCTGGCCCAGATGGCGGAAAGCGTTCTGCGATGTGCGGACGGGCGCGAAAAGACAGCCCTTTCGCGGCGACTGTCCGCGGAATGGAAGGCCGCGCGCGCGGCCGGCGAACGCCCCGAGATCGGCCACGCTGATCCCCCGATGCACCCTGCCCGTCCTGCCAAACCCGAACTGTTGGAACCGCGCGATGTGCCAAGCCGCAAACCCGGCACGCCCGAAGGGCGGATCGCCTTGCTGCATGCCGTCGCGCATATCGAATTGAATGCGGTGGATTTGCATTGGGACATCATTGCGCGGTTTACCGACGTTGAAATGCCGATGGGTTTCTATGACGACTGGGTCAAGTCGGCCGACGAAGAATCCAAACATTTCAACCTGATGGCCGATTGTCTTGAAGAAGCGGGCAGTTACTACGGCGCGCTGCCGGCCCATGCTGGCATGTGGCGCGCGGCCGAAGATACCGCAACCGATTTCATGGGACGTCTGGCCGTGGTGCCGATGGTGCTGGAGGCGCGCGGGCTGGATGTTACGCCGAATATGATCAAGCTGTTCAAGCAGGCCAAAGCGCAAAGTGCGGTGGAAGCGCTTGAAACCATCTATGCCGAAGAAGTCGCGCATGTGGCCTATGGCAGCAAGTGGTTTCACTTCCTGTGCGGACGTCACAACGAAGACCCTAAAGAGCGGTTTCACGCTTTGGTACGGACCTATTTCCACGGCCACCTCAAGCCGCCATTCAATGAGGAAAAGCGTGCCGAAGCAGGCATTCCACCGGACTTTTACTGGCCCCTGACAGCCTGAACCGCGCCTAGGGGTAGCGTGAACCACGCAACACAAGTCACTGGTATCGGCGGATTTTTGCCAATTCGCATCAATCCGCCGCTTTGACGCGGCGACAAATGTCAACAGACTTGCCCCATCTGCTTTCACTCCTTATTGAACCCCTAACAAAAGACGGGCCGACCCTACGGCACCGCAACTGGGATGCTGAAAGGTTACATAAAGTGCGCACACGGATCGCGATCAAAATCCATTCCATTCTGGAAGCCTATTTCCCTGAACGCCGCGTCTTTTTGAAGTCCGACAACGATACCCGATTTATCCGTTTGCGCCCCGGCACCCAGTTGGTTGCTTTTGCCGGCAGTGCGCTGTTGGTGGCTTGGGCCATCGTCGCGACCGCCGTGATCCTGATGGACAGCATCGGGTCGGGCAATTTTCGCGAACAGGCAAAACGGGATCAACGCACCTATCAGGCACGTTTGAACGATCTGTCGTCGCAGCGCGACGGGCGTGCCACCGAAGCTTTGGCCGCACAAGAGCGGTTCAACGTGGCACTGAAACAGATTTCCGTGATGCAATCCGAGCTGCTGCAATCGGAAACCCGCAGAC
Organism: Sulfitobacter geojensis; assembly: GCF_000622325.1. Lineage (NCBI taxonomy): Bacteria > Pseudomonadati > Pseudomonadota > Alphaproteobacteria > Rhodobacterales > Roseobacteraceae > Sulfitobacter > Sulfitobacter geojensis. The sequence continues at coordinate 1,988,534 of NZ_JASE01000005.1, read as the reverse complement.
GTGAGCTGGAAACCGGCATCGACGTGATCCAAAGCACCCTGCGCCAGACCATGCAGGACCGCGAAGCCGCGCGCGCGCAGCTGGCGCAACTTGAGGGTAGTTTGGAAGACGGCGGCACCGGCACAGTGCGCACAGCATCAAATGCCGCCCCTTTGGGATTTATGGCAGAGGCGCTTGAGCAGACGGCAAAAGAACGCGACAAGGTTGTTGCCGATGCGCAGGAGGCGTTGTTGGAAGCGGACCGCATGAGCCAGCAGATTGCCCTGATGCGCGACCAGAACGATGCTATTTTCCGCCAGCTGGAACAGGCGATGAGCGTTTCCGTCGCCCCGCTGGACAAGATGTTCCGCAGCGCGGGCATGCCCACAGACCGCATTCTGGAAACCGTGCGCCGCGGCTATTCCGGTCAGGGCGGACCAATGACGCCGTTGACCTTTTCGACCCGCGGTGAAGAACCCAGCGTTGACACATTGCGCGCCAACCGTTTGTTGAACCAGATGGACCGCTTGAACCTTTACCGGATCGCGGCAGAAAAAGCGCCCTTCGCGAATCCCGTTAAGAATGCTTTCCGTTTCACCAGCAAGTTCGGCTACCGTCGTGATCCCAAAACCGGCGGCCGTCGCATGCATTCCGGCGTTGATTTCGCCGCCAGCAGCGGCACGCCTCTTTATGCCACAGCGGACGGTGTTGTGACCCATGCCGGTTGGCAGTCAGGATATGGTAGGCTTGTCAAAATCCAGCATGAGTTTGGCATCGAAACCCGCTATGCGCACCAATCCCGCATCCGCGTAAAAGTTGGACAAAGGGTCTCGCGCGGGCAACATATCGGTGATATGGGAGCTTCTGGACGAGTAACCGGCGTTCACCTGCATTACGAAGTGCGTGTGGGTGGCAAGGCTGTAAACCCGATGATCTATATCAAGGCAGCAAACGATGTTTTCTAAAAGCAAAATCAACGATCCCGCCCCAAGCAAAGACGCCGAAGCGTCCAGTTCAGCGGCACCATCCGCACCGGCACCACAGGCCACTGCACAAAGCAAGCCAAGCGAATTCAAGGCCAGCGCCCCTAAAGCCAAGCCGCCTGCCTCGCTGTTGTCTGCGGACCTTCACGTGACCGGCAATATGAAAACAACCGGCGATATTCAGGTTGAGGGTACAGTCGAAGGCGACATTCGCGCCCATCTGTTGACCATCGGCGAAAGCGCGACGATCAAAGGCGAAGTGATTGCGGATGACGTTGTGATCAACGGCCGGATCGTGGGCCGTGTGCGCGGCCTGAAGGTCCGTTTGACATCCACTGCGCGGGTTGAGGGTGACATCATCCACAAGACGATCGCGATTGAATCCGGTGCCCATTTCGAAGGTTCCGTTCAGCGTCAGGACGACCCGCTGAACCCTGGCGCGAAATCATCGCCCGTGCCGAAAGGCAACCCGGCCGCGTAAGCCGCCACACCGTTGAATTTACAAAGGGCATCGTCAGTCTGACGGTGCCCTTTTTGTTTGTCGCGGTGAACCAACGGCTTCCCCACCTCGCCCCAACTCCATGCGAAATGTGCAACGCGCCGAGCACGAAAAAAGGGCGCCCCCTGTGGCGCGCCCTTTAACGGTCAGCATCTGTCTTTAACGCTTACTCAATAACGGTTACGGATTTCATCACATCCGGTGCGCCGACCATGGCACCATTGCCACCGGTGCCCAGTTTGATGGCGTCCACAACGTCCTGTCCTTCGGTTACGCGGCCAACGACCGTGTATTGACCGTTCAGGAAATGACCCGCGTCGAACATGATGAAGAACTGGCTGTTCGCAGAGTTCAGGTTCTGGGACCGCGCCATACCAACGACACCTTTGTCAAACGGCAGATCCGAGAATTCTGCCGCCACATTCGGCATCTCGGAACCGCCCATGCCGGCGCGACGGGTGTCACCCCCCTCTTTACCGAACTGCACATCGCCGGTCTGGGCCATGAAGCCTTCGATCACGCGGTGAAAGACAACGCCGTCGTATGCGCCGTCTGCCGCCAGTGTGGTGATCCGCTCCACATGGTTCGGGGCGACATCTTCAAGCAGATCAATGATAATCGTGCCGTTCGCCTCGCCCGCCACCTCGATCTTGATCCCCGTAGCCGACGCGGCTGTGCCGATGAAGGCTGCCAAAAGGCTGCCGGTCAGAACCGATTTAAACATCTGCCGCGACCTTGACGCTGATCATGCGGTCAGGCTGCGCCGGTGGCTCGCCGCGTGTGATGGCATCGACATGTTCCATGCCCGAAATCACCTGACCGTACACGGTGTATTGGCCGTTCAGGAAATCATTGTCGGAGAAGTTGATGAAGAACTGGCTGTTGGCCGAGTCAGGATTGGCCGAGCGCGCAGCGCCGATGGAGCCGCGTGCGTGGGGCACTTTGGAGAATTCCGCAGGCACATTGCCAAGATCAGAGCCGCCGGTGCCCGCGCTGCGCAGGTTGAATCCGTCTTCCATGTTGCCGTGCTGAACATCGCCCGTCTGGGCCATGAAACCGTCAATCACACGGTGAAAGCAGACATTGTCATATTTACCGGCGCGGGCCAGTTCTTTCATGCGCTCGACATGCTTTGGTGCCAGATTTGGCATCAGTTCGATAGTGACGGTGCCGTCCTTCAGTTCCATCAGGATGGTGTTTTCCGGGTCTTTGATCTCGGCCATTGGGCGCTCCTTTAACTCATTTACCCCTAACTAGGCATGATCTGCCCGATTGCCAAGCGAGTGCATTGACCATTCGGCCCAGAAAGGCAAAACCATAAGGTAAATATGCACAAAGGGACGAATTTGATGGGCTGGAAATCGCTGGACGATCTGGAATTGGCAGGCAAACGCGTGTTGGTGCGGGTAGATATTAACGTACCGGTTGAAGAGGGCCGCGTTACCGACGCTACGCGGATCGAACGGATTGTGCCAACGGTCCGCGACATTCTTGCCAAGGGCGGTAAGCCGATGTTGCTGGCGCATTTCGGTCGCCCCAAGGGCAAGGTCAACGCAGAAATGAGCCTTGCACAGGTATTGCCCACCTTGGAACAGGCGCTGGGGTCAAAGGTTGTTCTGCTTGAAACGCTGGAAGCGGCGGAAACACTGGGTGGTGATGCCGAAACTGCAGATGTTCTGCTGCTTGAAAATATCCGGTTTTATCCCGGCGAAGAGGCCAATGATGCCGCCTTTGCGCAGCGGCTGGCCGGTTTGGGCGATGTATTTTGCAATGATGCCTTTTCGGCGGCGCACCGTGCGCATGCTTCCACCAGCGGCATCGCGCAACATTTGCCGTCTTGTGCAGGACGCCTGATGCAAGCCGAACTGCGCGCGCTGGAGGCCGCTTTGTCTAAACCTGAACGCCCCGTCGGGGCGGTGGTGGGCGGTGCGAAAGTATCCACCAAGATCGCGCTTTTGGAAAATCTGGTGAACCGTCTGGACACGTTGATCATCGGCGGGGGCATGGCCAATACCTTCCTCGGTGCGATGGGCGCTGATATGGGAGCCTCCCTGCAAGAGCCTGATTTTTATGACACGGCCCGCGATATTCTGGCACAAGCCGAACGCGCCGGATGCCGCGTGATCCTGCCGCAGGATGGTTTGGTCGCCCGCGAATTTGCCGCCGGTGCCGCCCATGAGGTGGCGCAACTGGGCGCGGACACCAAACTTGGCAGCGACCAGATGGTGCTGGATGCCGGCCCTAAAAGCATCGAAGTTGTACGCGTAGCGTTCGAGGGGTTGAAAACACTGATCTGGAACGGTCCGCTCGGGGCGTTCGAAATTGCGCCCTTTGACACGGCCACGGTTGGTGCCGCACAGATTGCAGCCAAACAGACCAAGGACGGTACGCTGGTGTCGGTCGCGGGGGGGGGTGACACGGTTGCCGCTTTGAACAAGGCCGGTGTGGCAGATGATTTCACCTATATTTCCACGGCGGGCGGCGCATTTCTGGAATGGATGGAGGGCAAAACGCTGCCCGGCGTTGCCGCGCTTGAAGGGCGTCCCGTATAATCGCGCAAAAATGTGCCTAAACCCCCGAAAACACGGGGTTTAGGTGCAATAGGGATTCACAAAACGAATCACCTGTGGCATAGTGCTCTGACACGTCCATCAAGAGACGCATCAAGGCAGACCCGTATGAACCGCACATCCCGCCCCGCGTTTGGCACATTGTTTTTCTTTGCAATCGCCTTTGCGCTTAGTCTTTATTTCACCTTTGCCGCCGTGCAGGGTGACTTTGGCCTGTTCCGCCGGGCGGAGATCGTCGCCGAAAGCGAGGACCTGCGCCACAAGCTGACACAGGTTGAAAACGACGTGGCGCGGATGGAAAACCTGACCAAGCGGATGTCGGACGATTACCTTGATCTTGACCTGCTGGACGAACAGGCCCGCCGCGTATTGGGAATGGTGCGCAGCGACGAGATCGTGATCCGCTAAACCAGGCGGCGCGAAAACGGTCAGATTGATGCCGCAGACCGCATCGTTTTCAAAACCCTCTACCCATTCGCCGGCGAATCCGATAAGATATAGTTTAACGCTAAACTATTTTAGCGCGCGCACCTGTATTTCGGGAGGATACGCCCCATGGCGGCAAGAAAAACCACCAAGAAACCAAATGTCTCGGCTGAAGAACTCAAGGCCTATTACAAAGACATGTTGCTGATCCGACGGTTCGAGGAAAAGGCGGGCCAGTTATATGGCATGGGATTGATTGGCGGGTTTTGCCATCTCTATATCGGGCAGGAAGCTGTCGTTGTCGGGCTTGAAGCCGCCGCTGAAGAGGGTGACAAGCGCATCACGTCTTATCGCGATCACGGCCACATGCTGGCCTGCGGCATGGACCCGAACGGCGTTATGGCAGAACTGACAGGCCGCGAGGGGGGATACTCCAAGGGTAAGGGCGGATCGATGCACATGTTCTCGAAAGAGAAGCATTTTTACGGCGGTCACGGCATCGTGGCGGCGCAGGTGCCCTTGGGGGCTGGTCTGGCCTTTGCCGATAAATACAAGGACAACGGGCGCGTGACATTCACCTATTTCGGGGATGGTGCCGCGAACCAGGGACAGGTTTACGAAACCTTTAACATGGCCGCCCTTTGGGCGCTGCCGTGCATTTTTGTCATTGAGAACAACCAGTACGCTATGGGCACCTCCCAACAGCGTTCGACATCAAGCGCAGAGATCTGGGAACGCGGCAAGGCTTTTGGCATTCCGGGCGAAGCGGTGGACGGCATGGATGTGCTGGCTGTGAAAGCCGCCGGTGAAACTGCGGTGGCGCACTGCCGTTCCGGCAAAGGCCCCTATATTCTGGAAATCAAAACCTATCGCTATCGCGGCCATTCCATGTCTGATCCGGCAAAATACCGCACCCGCGAAGAAGTCCAGAAAATGCGCGACGAGCGGGATCCAATCGAAGCGGTACGCAGCCTGCTGTTGACCGGCAAACATGCCACCGAGGACGATCTGAAAGCCATCGACAAGGACATCAAAAAGATCGTCAACGAAAGCGCCGATTTCGCCAAGGAAAGCCCCGAGCCGCATCTCGACGAGCTCTGGACCGATATTTATGCAACCGAAGTTCCGCAGGAGGCTGTATAATGGCTGTTGAAATTCTGATGCCCGCCCTGAGCCCGACAATGGAAGAAGGCACATTGGCCAAATGGCTGGTCAAGGAAGGCGACACCGTGTCCTCCGGTGACATCATGGCCGAGATCGAAACCGACAAGGCGACGATGGAATTCGAGGCCGTCGACGAAGGGGTGATCGGCAAGATCCTGATCGAGGAAGGCACCGAGGGCGTGAAAGTGAACACTGCAATCGCCGTTCTGCTGGAAGACGGTGAAAGCGCGGATGACATCGACACGGCCAAACCGGAGAAGGCCAGCGCCCCCGTCCCTGCCGACAAGGCGCAATCATCCGAAGATGCCCCTGCGGCCGCGATGAGCCACCCCGAGCCAAAGGTAGACACGTCGCCCGATTGGCCCGAAGGCACCACGTTGAAACAGCAAACGGTGCGCGAAGCCTTGCGTGACGGTATGGCCGAAGAGATGCGCCGCGACGAAGATGTGTTCCTGATGGGTGAAGAGGTGGCCGAATATCAAGGTGCCTACAAGATTTCCCAAGGGATGCTGGACGAATTTGGTGCCAAGCGGGTGATCGACACCCCGATCACCGAACACGGGTTCGCCGGTATTGCCACCGGTGCAGCCTTTGGCGGATTGCGCCCGATTGTTGAATTCATGACCTTTAACTTCGCGATGCAGGCGATCGACCACATCATCAACTCTGCAGCCAAGACGCTGTATATGTCCGGTGGTCAGATGGGGGCGCCGATGGTGTTCCGCGGCCCGAACGGTGCCGCCGCCCGCGTTGGCGCGCAGCACTCGCAAGATTACGCGGCGTGGTACATGCAGATCCCCGGTCTTAAGGTTGCGATGCCCTATTCAGCGTCCGATTATAAAGGCCTGATGAAGACAGCGATCCGTGATCCCAACCCGGTGATTTTCCTTGAAAACGAAATTCTCTACGGGCGCAGTTTCGACGTGCCGGAGCTGGATGATTACACCGTCCCCTTTGGCAAGGCCCGCATCTGGCGCGAGGGAGATGACGTGACAATCGTCAGCTTCGGCATCGGGATGAGCTATGCATTGGAAGCGGCTGACAAGCTTGCCGAGGAAGGCATCAACGCCGAAGTCATCGACCTGCGTACTCTGCGCCCGATGGACACGCCCGCGATCCTGAAATCAGTCATGAAAACAAACCGACTGGTGACCGTCGAAGAAGGCTGGCCGCAAGGCTCGGTTGGCAATTATATCTCTAGCGTTGTGATGCAGGAGGCCTTTGATTACCTTGATGCGCCGGTGATCAATTGCACCGGCAAGGACGTGCCGATGCCCTATGCGGCGAACCTGGAAAAGCACGCGCTGCTGACCACCGACGAGGTCATCGCGGCGGTCAAAAAAGTCACATATAAATAAGGAGCGGACACGATGCCCATAGAAATTCTCATGCCCGCCCTGTCGCCCACGATGGAAGAAGGCACGCTGGCAAAGTGGCTGGTCAAGGAGGGCGACACCGTGTCCTCCGGCGACGTCATGTGCGAAATCGAAACCGACAAGGCCACGATGGAATTTGAAGCCGTCGACGAAGGCGTAATCGGTAAAATTCTGATAGCCGACGGCAGCGAAGGCGTGAAAGTGAATACCGCGATTGCGGTGTTGCTGGAAGACGGCGAAAGCGCGGATGATATCGGGCAAGCGCCGGCACCTGCTGCCGCGCCCAAGGAAGTGGAGGCCGAAGCCGCTACTGCGCCGGTTGAAAATAGCGCCCCTACCCCCGCAGCACCGGCTGCCGCTGACGGGTCCCGGGTTTTCGCATCCCCCCTTGCGCGGCGGATTGCAGCGGACAAAGGTCTTGATCTGGCGAGCATCAAAGGGTCCGGCCCGCGTGGCCGGATCGTTAAAGCCGATGTTGAGGGCCTTTCGAAATCGGATGCGCCAAAGCCGACAGCCGCGCCCGAGGCCGCAGGCAAACCAGCGCCAATGGCCGCTGGCCCCGACGCGGACGCTGTCCTCAAGATCTACGCCGACCGCGCGTTCGAGGAAGTCAAACTGGACGGCATGCGCAAAACCATCGCCGCGCGTCTGACCGAAGCCAAGCAAACCGTGCCGCATTTCTATCTGCGTCGCGATATCCAGCTGGATGCGTTGATGGCCTTCCGCGCGCAGTTGAACAAGCAACTTGAGCCGCGCGGCGTCAAGCTGTCAGTCAACGATTTCATCATCAAGGCCTGTGCCTTGGCGCTGCAACAGGTGCCGGATGCCAATTCTGTCTGGGCCGGTGATCGGACGCTTAAGTTAAAGCCGTCCGACGTAGCCGTGGCCGTTGCGATTGAGGGTGGGCTGTTCACACCTGTGCTGAAAGATGCCGAGATGAAATCGCTTTCTGCCCTCTCTGCTGAGATGAAAGACCTCGCCACCCGCGCGCGCGACCGCAAGCTCGCCCCGCATGAATATCAGGGCGGCAGTTTTGCAATTTCGAATCTGGGTATGATGGGGATCGACAACTTTGATGCAGTGATTAATCCGCCGCACGGTGCGATTTTGGCGGTTGGCGCGGGTGTTAAAAAGCCGGTCGTGGGTGCGGACGGCGAACTTGCCATAGCGACAGTTATGTCCGTCACCCTGTCGGTGGATCACCGTGTGATTGACGGTGCACTGGGTGCCGAGTTGTTGAATGCGATCAAAGACAACCTTGAAGCGCCGATGACGATGTTGGCCTAAGCGCCCAATTCAAACGCAAAAAGGCCGGAGAAAACTCCGGCCTTTTTTACATCTGACGCCTGTTTATTTGTCTTTCGGACCAAACATATGGTTCATTGAAATTGACGGCTGTTCACACCCCGCCTCACCGACGATCCGCGCAGGAATCCCTGCCACTGTTTTGCAAGGCGGCACCTCTTCCAACACAACCGATCCTGCGGCAATGCGGCTACAATGCCCGACCTTAATATTGCCCAGTACCTTGGCACCTGCACCAATCAGCACCCCGTCACCGATCTTTGGATGGCGATCTTCTTCCTCTTTGCCGGTCCCGCCCAATGTCACGGAATGCAGCATCGAAACATTATCCCCGACCACTGCGGTTTCGCCGATCACGATAGAATGGGCATGATCGATCATAACCCCCTTACCGATCCGTGCGCCGGGGTGGATGTCGACACCAAAGATTTCACTGACCCGCATCTGCACAAAATAGGCCAAATCAATCCGCCCTTTGGTCCACAGATGATGCCCGACGCGATACGCCTGAACCGCCTGATATCCTTTGAAATAAAGGATAGGCTGTGCCAAACGATGGCAGGCCGGATCACGTTCATAAATAGCCATCAAATCGGCTCGCGCAGATTCAATCAGTTCCGGATCTTCCGCAAATGCTTCTTCAACCATTTCGCGCACAACGACCATGGACATTTCGTTGGAGGCCAGTTTGGCCGCGATACGATACGATAGTGCCTTGTCGATGGACTTGTGGTGCAAGATGCACGCGTGAACAAACCCGCCAATCAGCGGCTCGTCCTGAACGGCCTGCTGCGCCTCGCGCGTGATTTGATCCCAAACCGGATCAAGCGCGGTGACGTGTCTTTGTGGTTCTGCCATGGGTCACATCCTTGTTGCTTCCCATGTACCTAGCGCATTCAAGGTTGAGTTTCAAAACGCAAACCTGTGATGGTGAATATTTCTGTTGTTGATATGTCAGCTGCACTTACAGTCTGTTTTTGCTGGCGCGTCATGCAATATGGAGAGAACCTGCTGGAAACAGGCGCAATATTCCGGGTCACTAAAGCTCGGTTCGCGGCACAACCGCCTGCGCCGTGCTGCCGCCTGCAAGGTGCCATTTCCCCATTTCGGATGCAACTTACCTAGCCGCCGCACAAACCTGTCGGCAAACTCCGCCCCTCGGATCATGCGCTGACAGACCTGCTCGCGAATGGCGGGCGGCGTGGCCAACATGACCCGCGCCGCTGCCGAAACATCGCAATAGCGTACTGTTCGCATCACCCTAACCTGACCTGATCGAACAACCCGGTTCCATATGTGGCAGAAACCTGTGCTACCGCCACGTAGAACGGGCCAATCACCCCATCCGCAACCTTCATGGCCGCTGTATATTGCCAGGACGGCGTGCTCACCAACGTTTCACGCACCACTGCAGCGCCTTGACCAATACGGACAAGATAGCTCTCACTTTCTTCTCCCAAGGGCACCTCCGGCGCGTCCCACCCGTCGCCATCTAGCCGCGTGCGTCTGATCCAGCTGAGCGCATAGTCGCCACTGTGCAGCTTCTCGCCGCGCAGATGGCATGGGCTGTACGGGCGCAACCCGTTCCCGTCGAAGGCCTGCACCAGGTGGCGATAGGACGGATCATCATTGCTGCGTTTTGCAGGCCCGATGCGAAAGTTCTGCGCCACACGCCGCAGATTCGGGCTCAACTCGATTTGCTCTGGTATGCCATCGAGCAATACAAATTTCGACCCTGCCGGCCAGACCCCCGGCATCAAGCCGTCCGATCCCGCCTGCCCCCGCAACCGTGTCTTCAACCAATATCTGCGCGGGCCGATCAACTCGGCTTCAGCGAATTGGAAGATCTCCCATTGATCCGAACTGCCATCGCCAATCGCCGCCATATTGGCCCCGGATAGCAACGCCTCTTCGCTTACGGATGACAAATTACCGCTGATCAATTCGACGTCCAACACCGCGCCACGATCGAAAACACCCGTGCTCGAAAAAGTCATCGGCGTATGCGTGACGCCCATCGTCGAACGTGAGCCGATGATCTTGCTTAACTGATAATTTGCGTCCGTACTGGATTGATACAGGGCCACCGGACCAGGCCAGGGTTGTGCAGTTGCCGCAATATGCGGGGCATGTGGTACCTCGTCACCGCGCAGCAGCGGTATGTCCAGAAAATGCGACACAACAGGTGTCGGTGCTACGAACTGACGGGCCTTGACCAGCTCGTCAAAGATATCTGCGACATCATAAACCTGCGGCTCGATCCGCACCCCCTCGATCAACTGGACGTCGGATTGTTCAACGCGGTCAATGCGGTACAGGGCCGGTCGCTCGTCTTTTTCGCCGGGCAGTTCAAACACGTCACCCGCCCCAAGCGCCAGTTGCGACGGCGGTAAGGCAAGGCGCACCGTGTCGCGTGATACCCGCGCTTCGGTAAGCCAACGTTCTGCAACCTGTCGCCCTTCACCACGGGTCAATGCCATGTTCACCTCTGAGCCGGCAACGGCATGTGTCGCCTCATCCGCTAGTACCGCTTCCTCTGCGATCACCTCGAAATCCGCGTCCGCCTGTAAAAACCGCAGCCTCATCCGGCCAGATACTTCCGCCTCCGCTTCTCGGACCTGTTCGGCTGTTCCGTCAAGCTCGTCACTGACGGCCAATCGCTCCGGGTCAAGCTGCACCGGCTGCAACCCATCCCGCATCCGAAACTGCAAAATCCCGTCACGTTCGATCGCATCAAATCCGTAACGGATCATTAAAGGTTGCAAGGCGGTACGCGCATCCGTCACCTGTTCAACAGCATAGCCGCGCACAAACCCATAAAGACCGTCGGTACTGAAGGCCTCTAACCCTGCCCGCTTGCAAATCTCGCTGACGACAGATGCCAGGGAACGCCCTGCAGTACGCCCGTTAATCCAATGACCGCGCGTGTAATTGTCTCCGTCACTCCACTTCTCGATGTTATTGGGGAAAAACGGATAGGGACGTGTGTCAAAAGCCCAGACATAGGCGCGGCTCATGTCCAGCATCCGGCCTTCATACTCAGTTGATTGCGGATTGTGCGCAGGATCATCCCAATAAGAAACCATCGCCCGCAGATATTGCATCTGCATCAACTCGTCGCGTGCACCGGTCGAATAATGCGGCAGTTTGCTTTCGGAACTCTTGCGGTCTAGAAATTTATTCGGCTGATTGGCCCCTTTGTTGATCGCAGCGCACCCATATTCGGTAAACCAAATCGGTTTGGACATCGGTTCCCAACCCGTCGGTGACGCTTGGCGCACGCCGTTAATCCGCTCGTGATGGAAATTCTCCCACCAGCCCCGAATGTCCTTATAACGGTACACCCAAGGCTCAAGATGGTCACCGTCCGAAATCTCGGTACGGATTTGCGCATCGCGTGCCTCGGTTGAATGATAATACCAATCAAATCCCTCCCCGCCCTCAATGTTGCTCTTGAGGTACTCGAGGTTGTAAATCGCGTCCCACGCCTGCCCGTCCAGATGATCAGGCGTGTCCCGCCAATCCGAAAGAGGCATGTAATTGTCGATGCCGATAAAATCGATATTCGGGTCGGCCCAAAGTGGATCAAGGTGAAAATACCGATCTCCTGATCCGTCCTGCGGTTGATACCCGAAATACTCGGACCAATCCGCCGCATAGCTAATCTTGGTATTTGGCCCAAGGATGAGACGTACCTCGGCCGCCAATGAAATCAGATGCTGAACTGCCACAAAAACGCCACCCGCACCGCGAATTTGCGTCAGTCCCCGCATTTCCGAGCCAATGCAAAATGCTTCTACTCCCCCGGCGAGCGAACACAGCATCGCGTTGTGCAAAATAAATCGGGAAAACGACCAACTTGCCGGATTGTCTTCGTAAGCGACCGCTTCTTCCTCACCCTCTTCACCGCCACTCTGCTCCTCACCTTCGCCACCGGTTTCTTCCTCATCTTCCTCAATAAAAACGATTTCGCCTTCAACAACGTCAAAGCTTTCGGCAGTCGCCGTTCCAAAGAATGCCGCGACCTGCTCATCTGCCAGTAACGTCCCGTCCGGGCTATCCGGCTGACCGGGGGCTTTCGACAATGTGATCCTGCCACGCCAAGGCAAATCCGGTTGGCTATCCGCATCGCTGTAAGGGTCGGGCAACCCATTATCCACGAATTGGTCCATCAAGATGAAGGGATAAAACATCACCTCAGTGCCAACCGCTTTCAATGCCTGTATCGCCTCGACAACGGAAGCATCCGTAGGCGTTCCACCATAAATCGGACGCCCGTTGTCATCTTGTACAATCACCTGCGCATTCTCGCGCGACAGGCCGGAGGAAAACCACGGCATGTTATCCGCTTCTTGCTGCGTGCTTTCGACCTTGGGGCGGATTGTACATTCACCACATCGCAGATCATCCCCGAACCAAGACACGACCAATGACGCGGCTTTCAGGTTTGGCAGTTCCTCGACCATCGCTTCTGTCGCCACGGCAAAATCCGGCTTGCCGGCGGGCGTCGAAACATTCGCACTTTTGAACGCTCCCGTCCCCGTCTCGAAATTCACCGGCGTCGTGGCAAGCGCATATTCCCCTGTGCCTGGAATAAGTGCTGCTCCCTCAATCCCGAAAGCCGGCGTATATTCCCACCCTTGCGCGTTTGGCTGTTCCGGGCGCAGCACCTCGAATGAAAATTGCGGAATACGATTGCCAAACGGTGCGAGACTGATGCTTTCCATCACAACGTACGCCGTCCCACGATACGCTGGTACTTTGCCCGCCCCTTCGATTGCTTCGATCAACGGATCAGGCAGTTGATCAGGCGCGCCGATATATACCCGCATGTTCAGATCGTCTCGCGCGACTTCTTCGCCATCCGCCCAAACCCGACCAACCCTTGTGATCTCCCCTTCACACAGCGCAATTGCGACGCTCACGGAATAACTGTACTCCGTGGTGCTGGGCTGGGACCGGCTGCCCTTACCACCGCCGGAAGTTGCCGTTGTCTCTTCGAAATCGGATGCCCAGATCACATGCCCGCCCAATCGCATTCGCCCGTACAGCTGCGCAATCGGGTCACCTTCACCCGCGCTGGTGATCCTGAAACGATCTACCTTACCCGTTTCTATTGCCTGTCCACCCTGCCCCAACAGACGCTGGTCAACGAGACGCCCCATCGTTGCGCCGACCGCGCGCCCGATTGCCACCGACGACAACCCCGCAAGGGTTCCCCCGACCGAACCACCAATAGCCGCGCCTGCGACCGAGAATAGGACCGTTGCCATCAGTTGCTCTCCTTGGGAAATTCAAATCTCGCGACAATGCGCCGCCGCCATGGTGCGCTGAGTGGGCTTTCGACAACGCCGTGGCCGGTATAAGCGTGAATGAAACTGGCCTGCACACCAACACGTGCCTGCACGCCCAGATGTTTAGCGACCCCCTGATCCCGCATGCGAAACAGGACAACGTCGCCTTCTGCTTCGTTCTTGCGTTCTTTTGCAATCAGATGTCGCGCCGCAGCTGCCCAAAGCCGCTCATCGCCCTGCGGTTCCGACCAATCCATTGAATAGGCCGGAATGCCTTCGGGCTCCGTTCCCCTCAGTTCCCGCCAGACACCGCGCAGCAGTCCCAAACAATCACACCCGGCTGCGCGCGTTGAACTCTGATGGACATAGGGGGTACCAATCCAGCCCCGTGCTGCCGTCACAACCTGTGCGCCCTTCACCGCAAGGACCCGCCCGAGTTGGTACCGCTGGATTTAGGCACAGCAATAACCCAGTCTTCGCCAGGCAAATCAGGAAACCCTTGGAAGTTTAGCGCGTTATTGAATTTCAACCGACAGGTTTCGAACTGCTTGTTGCACCCCGCAATCAGCTTGACCTGCGTACCCGCGCGTACGTCCCCTTTTATCGGCTCCCACAGATCAATGATGCGTTTTTTGCCCTTCACGCGATCATGTTTGATAAGCCCGAACAGACCCTTCGCAGGCCCGTCCACCACATCCAGACGCCCGCGAATAAAGAACTGCTCGTCAAAGCCCGGCAAACTGTCCCAGATGAACCGCCGCCCGTCTTCTTCGATATCGACCGGCAAGGTCAACGAATAGCCGGGCAACTCCAGGTCAAAGCGGCATTGTTTGTCCCCTAACACAGCCGTGCAGGGCTTTTGATAGACGCGCCCCAATGTGCGGTTCAACGCTTCGGTCAATCCGCGCAGCTCTGCGCGAAACGCACCGTCCACGCGCCGCATTTCGCCAATCGTGCCGCGAAATTGCAGCCAGCGCTGATCCACATCCGCCCAATTGACCAGCCAAGCGACGACATCGGCACTGTCAAAGCGACCTTGCTCTATCTCGTCCTCCCGAATTGACGCGTCACTTAACGCACCAATCGCTTCGGTGTTGTCGACTGACAGACCTGTGGTCTGCGCAATCGCCTTGGCTGTCAGCCCCGCATCCGCGCGAAACTCACAGCCGTCGAAACGCAATGGCAAATCATGATCCGTAAAGGCAAAGACGACCCCGTCCTTGCGTGTGATTTTCCAGGCATGACATACCGTCGTCAGCCCCCCCTCAAGATGCGCCTGCAGCGCAGGATCCAGCCCGCCGCTCATAACCGCACCTCGATCACTGGCACAGATGGCACCTGTCCTGCCTGAAAGCTCTCTACGCTGGTCAGGATACGATCCGTGTCAAACCGCACCGGCACGTCAAACTCGTATCCCGCATAGATTTCCATATTCGGATCAGGGGGATGCGCAAAAGTGATGATGCCCGTGTTGGCATTCACCTCATAACCCAGCCCCTCTTGCAGTTCGTCCTGCTCAACCCCCACCTTAACCGACCCAGCGACAGGTTTCTTGATCGGACGACGGTACATCTGTTCGCCCGATCGATAGGTCTTCATGATCTGGAAATCACGGGTTTCACCATCCCCGTAACCGATGCTCTGATCATCAAACACGGGGTCAAGCGTTGCACGGCCAGACTTATAATCCGCCCAATCCTTCCAGCGGAATGCGTGCATCTGCCCCATCCGCGCCTCGAAAAAACCAATCAACACCTGCAAGTCGTCAATCGACCGCATGCCAAGCCCGGCATCATAACTGCGCCTTGAATGCGCCCAGGGCGTGTTGCGCTCTTCAAAACCGTTGGCCAGCGTCACCACATCCGTACGCCTCTGCGGTCCCCCCAACGAGCCGAAACTCAACGTTGCGGGAAATCTTACCTCATGAAAAGCCATTGACCTGCTCCTGACATCAATTCTGTTTCGACGGGCGCGCCCGCTTCACCGGTTACGGTTGCCCGAACTCAAAGCGCGGCTCATCTGTGCCGCGATCTGGCTCTGCGAACGCTGAAAACCTGCCACGTCCGGGGTTGTGATGTGCATCACCAACGACGGACCGCCCCCACCGCCGCCGCGCACCCCCAGCTTCCCGTCCGGGCCACGTGCAAGCGGCATAATCGCTTCCGGTCCGGCCTCGCCCATCAGCCCCGTACCACCGCGCATCGGAAACGTCGTCGCACCGCTGACCACACCTCCCTGCGCGAAAGGCATCACTTTTCCCTGCGAAAACGCCGCCCCGTCAGCAAAGGGCAATATCCCCTGCACAAGCGATCCAACGCCCTGCGATATCAACCCGCCGAAATGGTCCGTCACCGGTTTCATCGCCGCGTTGTAGGTTGTGTTGGCCAACGATTGCGCCACGGTCTTCAGCGCGTCAGACATCTTCATGCCGTCAAACACCACACCGTCAAATGCACGGCGCAATCCTTTGCTCAGACCCTTCTCGAGGGTCTGAACGTCCTTGCCAGTCGCCGCAAGAGACCCACTCATCCGGCGCAACTCACCGTCAAACCCCGCCACCAGCGCACCTGTACTCGCCAAGGTCGCATTCAGATCTTCGGCATTGCTCTCAAGCCCGCCAAATTCGTCAAACTCACCCATCTTTCGCCCCCTGTTCCGTGTCGGGATAGGCGGCCATCAACGCCGCCAACCCATCATTCAGCATCGGTTTTTTCTGCTGCGATGTACCCAGCATCATCTGCAACTCCACGGGCGTCAGTGCCCAGAACACAGCAGGTGCCAACCCCAAACCATGCAGCCCGACCCCCATCAACGCCGGCCAGTCCAAGCCCTTCGTACAGCCACTCACTCCGGCACCACAAACGCCCGCGCCAATAACTCGGCCGCGGCTTTGGCCGCAGCCATCGGCCCGCCTTTGACCTGCGCCCGCGCAAGCGCCTCATCCGTGATCTCGCGGCCACCGCCCCGCAATCCTGCGCCCAGCAATGCCACCACATCGCGGCTGGTAAACCGGCTCGATTCGAACCGCTCCACCAAGCCCACAAGCGAGGTCTCGCCCAACCCCTCCTCCAGCTCGGCCAACGCGCCAAGGGTCAGCCGCGCAATGCAAGGCTCGCCGTCAACCACAAGCGCCACATCGCCTCTCCAGCGGTTCGCCACGCTCAAGCTGCCAAATCCGGTGTGAAAATCAGAATCCCCGCAGATTGCAGGCTCAGCTCATATGTTGCCTCACCGTTCAACTGCCCTGCATACTCAAGCGCGGTAACTTGAAACGGGCCCTCGACCACCCCGAAAGCAGGGATCACGATTTGAAAATCCGGAGTCAGCCCGTCAAAAAACAACTGGCGTGCACGTTCATCCGTACCCTCATCGCGAAACACGCCCGACCCGCTGATTGCAGCCGACCGCACCCCCGCGCCCGCTAGCAACTCACGCCAACCGCCTTCGCTGTCCAAGGTCGTCACGTCCACCGCCTCGGCGTTGAAACTCACCCGTGTGGCCCGCAACCCTGCAATGGTCTCAAACTGCCCGTCACTTGTCATATCCACTTTGACCAAAAGGTCTTTACCTGCCTGAACAGCCATCGCTTATCTCCTGTAAATTCAAAAACTCAGTCGTCCTGCACACGTGCCGCAAAGCGCAAATCAATCTGGCGCGTGGCAGCGGCCTCGACCCTTGACGCTTTTGCGCGCTCGAACCGCAGGCTCACAAGCCGTCCGCGGCTCAACGTGAAATTGCCGTTGTGCAATGTGTCGCTGATCGCAGCAGCGGCCTCTTTCGCCTGCGCAAACCCGGGGCTTGAGGTGATCACCGATACCGTGAACCGATGGACCGCCCCCGCGCCGCTGCCGTCGGAGGCATCCTTGACCTCTTCACTGCCAAGTCGCACGTAAATCGCGGGCAAAATTCCTGTGGGCACAGCATCATAGATCGCACTGCCCACAATCATCCCCAACACGGAATCCGCGCTCAACGCATCATAAACGGCCCTTTGCAGCGGCCCTGACATCGCAAAACTCATACCACGACCTCCTCTTCGGCAAAGCAGGTCAGATAGCGGCACGCGGCATCATAATCGGCGACGGCCTGAATGCTGAAGACCCGCGTGCCCGTACGAAATCTTTGCTGCGGTTTGGGGCGTTGGACCGACCCCAAGGGCGCACTGCGCACAATAATTTTGTACCCGACGCGGCTGACCGGCGTACCGCGACTTGCTGTTTCGCGGCCTGATCTCGCAACCAGTTGCGCCCAATGGGTGCCCAGCACGACCCAGTTTTCGGTAAAGCCACCGGCACCGTCACTGACCCTTTCAGGTGCCTCGAGTTCCAGCTGATGCATCAACCGCGGCGCGCTCATCGCATCACCCCTGCACCCATACGCAACCCCTTGTACCGTTCGATCAGGCTCGACACCCCGAACGGCATACATCCGTTGCTGAGGCCCGTATCATGTCGATATTCGTAATAATGCGCCGCCAGCATCAACACGGCCTGACGCAAGTCCGCCGGCACGCCCTCCCAATTGTCCGCAAAACCAGCAACGAAATGGACCACTGCGGACCCCGCCTGCGCAATACGCGGCAAGGCAGCACCAGCCGGGCGCAGCTTCGGACCATGACCGTCCCGTTCCAGCCAATAGGCCGCCGGATCGACATCCACCCTCACCCCCTGATGATCAACCAATTCTACGCGGCTCACCTGCCCGACCGGCGCAACCTGCAATACATGCCCATCTATGCGACGCCACGCAGTCACTGTTTGCTGGAACTCACGTTCCAGCAGCACCTTGCCCGTCCGCCCCTCAACAGCGGCAATCGCAGCCCGCAAAAATGACAGCAAAACCACGTCCTGTACGTCATCAGGACCAAAGCCACTGCCCAATCGCAGATGTGCCTTGAACGCCTCCACCGGCAAGGCCGCGTCAGGAATGGGTGTTTCTTCGATCAACATCATGGAAGTCTCCAAATTTCGGCCCCCGGCCTCTGGGTCAGTCAAACCCGGACGCGCGACCACCTGCCCTGCTCGGTCGGAGGGGAGCAGCTAGGCAAAGCAAGCATCACGATCGCGCGTCCGAACCGGGGTCAGATGCCCCGGTCCGCTCTCGGTGCGCCTTAGGCCACGCCGAATTTCAACAATTTGATCGCGGCAAAGTCGCTCACGTCCCCGCCCACACGCTTGGTCGCATAGAACAGCACATGTGGCTTCGCGCTGAACGGATCGCGCAGAATGCGTAGATCAGGCCGTTCGGCCACTGTGTAACCGGCGCGGAAATCACCAAACGCGATGGAAAAACTGTCACTTCCCGCATCCGGCATGTCCTCGGCCACAAGCACAGGATAGCCCATCAGCTGCGCAGGTTCGCCCGCCGCCAGACCGTCCGACCACAGGAAACGCCCGTCCGCATCGGTCAGCTTGCGCACGCGGCCCGCTGTTTTGGAGTTCATGACGAACGCACCATTGGCGCGGTACTGCGCCCCAAGCGAATACACCAACTCGACAATCGCATCCGGCGTGACTTCGCCATCAACTTCCGTCGGCACATACCCGAGATTGCCCCAGGTCCAGACGTCATTGTCGACAGCCGTGTGGGTCAGGAAACCTTTAGGCTTGTCCACCCCATCGCCGTTCACAAAGGCCGCCGCCTCGGCGCGCGCAAACTTGTCCGCGATCCGCCCCGCCAGCCAGCCTTCGATGTCAAAGGCCGCGTCATCCAGCAGACGCTGCGACGCTTTGGGCAACGCACTCAACTCGTGCAACCCAATCGTGATGCGATCAATCTGCGGCGTATCCGTCTCGGCCTGTGGGCCGGCCTCGGTGGCCCATCCCGCCCCCACGTCCGTGTGATCCACCAGCACGTCATACGACGTCGCTTCAACCTGCACGACACTCGCGATTGCACGGACCGACGCAGTGGCATTCAACACCGACTGCACTGTCGCACTCGTTTGCGGATCAACCAGATAGCCACCGTCCGAATTCACCGCCGTGGACAGTGATTTGCCCTCCAGCTCCAGCCCGCGCAACCCGTCATCATCGCCATTGCGCAGATAGGCATTAAAGGCCTTTTGATGTGGCGCACCGGCATCAGTCGTGCCGCCCAAAGGTGTACGCGCAGGCAGTGTCATTTTTCGATCCAGCATGGTCATCCGCTCTTCTGTTTGTTGAAGTTTTGTCTCAATTTCAGCCTGAAAGCCCTTGAAGTCAGTGACAAATCCCGTCACCGCCGCGCGCACTTCTTCAGCCGGGGACGCATGCCCCAGTTCCGTCTTGCTCATCCGTCACTCCCGAATTTGCCTCGCCTGTGACGCAGGCTACCGCCGCGCCATCTCTGCCCGCGCCCCCTCAAAGGACGCCGCCATGTCACGCAGAATGTCACCGACAGCGATCACATCGCCCTTCGCCGCCACCCGCGCACTGGGCAGCATTGGGAATGTCACCAATGACACCTCCCAAAGCTCCAGTTCCGCCAAAAGCCGCTGGCCCTTGGTGTTCTTTGTCGCCTTCACCGTGCGATAGCCGATCGAAAGCCCGTCAATTGCCCCCGCAGCAATCAACGCAGCCGCCTCGCGCCCCTTTTCCACAGAGTCCAGAATGCGCCCCTTGACGAACAACCCCTTGGCGTCCTCGCGCACCACGTCCCAAACACCAATCGGTTGCGCCGGATCGTGCTGCCAAAGCATCTTGATGTTGCGACCGGCCTTCGCCACTGCCTTCAACGAAACGCCATAAGCCCCTGCCTCGACCACATCACCGCCCTGGTCCACTGCCCCGAATAGGCTGGCATAGCCGCTGATCTCGGTCCCGCCCTCAACCTTGGCCACGTCCTGAAACGCCATAAACTTGCGTTCCAAAAGTGGCATTCCTGCAGACACATCTTTCCCGCTCTCCGGCCCAAAGCCGAAGTTTCCCACGTCATATCCCATGACAACTCCTCTTGAATTTCAGCCGCTTACGGGGTCACCGCCAGCACGCTTTGCACGGCTTGCGCCAGCATCACTGCGACCACACCGTAAACCGTCAACCACAACCGCCGCTCCATGCGCTCCATCATTTCCTCCAGACGGTCCATGCGTTTGGCCAGATTCTCCTGCTGGATTGCCGTCAACCGCTCGTGGGCCTGCAACTTCAATCCCGGCGCACAATCAAACCGCTCATACATTGCCGGATCACTCATCCGTCGCCACCGCCGGCAGGCCTAACAGGCTGCGTTTTTCCGGCTCGGTCAGAAAATCTGCCTGCGCCACGCGCGCCCATTGTGCGTCCCGCTCCGCCGCCAGGGCAGGCACCTGATCCAGATCAGGTTTCACCTCAACCGCCTCGCCGGTAAAGCCCGCCAACCAATGCGCAAGTGCCGCCGTCACCCGTGTTGCCAATGGCAAAACTGTCAGTCGGTAAAACGCCCGATGCGCTTCCTGATAGTTTGCATAGGTCGCATCCCCCTGAATGCCCAACAACATCGGCGGCACACCATACGCCAATGCAATCTCGCGCGCGGCGGCCTCCTTGGTCTTGTGAAATTCCATGTCGGAGGGCGAAAATCCCATCGGTTTCCAGTCAAGCCCGCCTTCCAACAACATCGGTCGACCCGCATTGCGTGCACCCTGATGCATGCTCTCCATCTCGGACACCAACCGCTCGTACTGCTCTGTACTCAGGTGCCCCTGTCCCTCTACCCCCTTATAAACCATCGCGCCTGATGGTCTTGCCGCGTTGTCCAACAAGGCTTTGGACCACCGCGAGGCCGAATTATGCACATCCAGCGCCATCGCGGCCGCTTGCATCGGGGCGAAGCCGTAATGATCATCCTGTGGATGAAAGCTCTTGATATGACAGACCGCTTTCACCTCGCCCGATACATCAAACCGGTGCTTGCGGCCACCAACCGCGTACTCATAGGCCACCGGCCAGCCATCTGAACCGGGCACCACCGACATCCGGTCAGACCGCAAAACATGCAGCTCTTGCGGCATTCCCTCGCCCACGGCCTCGACATAACCGTTCCCGCTTAACAACACCTGCGCATATAGTGCTTCCAGCAGCTCTGCCCGCCCCTGTGCGCCGTTCGGCTTTGCCAACAGCGCCACGACCGGGTGTGCCTCATAACGACGCTCGCTATCCTGCACCACCAAAGGCAACGCCGCCGCTGCTTCGGCAATCAATTTGACCGATCGAAACCCCACCGGATTGCCGCAAAACCCGACCTTGGTCAGCGTCACGGTATCGCGCGGCGTCCATGCCACCCTCCCCGATGTCTGATAGACCGCAACCTTACCCGTCGCCGATGCTTTCTGCGCAAACATACTTGCGGGTGCCGGGGACGTCCCGTTCACGTCCGGTACACTCGCCGCCGCCGTCCCGCGTCGCAGAAAATCAAACACCATGTCTCGCTCCTCTTGCCTATCCACCCCGATCCCTGAACCGGCGATCACCGGCCCACCCCAATCGGCTTGAAAACATTTTGACTTAAAGAACTTAATTCCACGCGACCCCACCGAACGCAGGGTCGCGCAACACTTTAAAACACCAGTCTTTAGAGGCTACGCAGCGCAGGCCGGCGCCATTTCGCTGCCGGTTCGATCATCAGCTCGTGCAGGGCCCAGACAAGTGCGTCCACGCGGTCCGGGCTGCCGCCCCCCTCAAACCCGTGCGCCGTCATCCGGCACATTTGATCCTCCAACGTATCCAGCCCCCGCACATGGCTGACCCGCCCCTGTTCATACAAGGCCGCCACCGGCTCTGCCCGCGCCACCTTGCCTCTTGACGCATGCACCGATTTCAACGGCACCAAAGGATCAATCTGGCGCAAGACCTCGCCCACCATTGCCCCCCCCTGATTGACCTCGGCGACCAATTTGTCCGCGCCGAACTGTTCCATCGCAGCAATGGCCGCCTTGGCCCAACCACTTGGCGTCGCGCCCTGTATGGTACAATCGGCCAGAACCACGGCCCGCCAATCCTGCACCGGCCCTTGGGTCACCGCCCCGACAACAACGATACCGCATTCATCCGCGCCCATCCCCGCCGATGCCGCAGGGTCCAGCCCCACCACAATGCGGTCAAACGCAGGGGCCTCTTCAATGCGCTGCTCTTCCAACGCCGCTGATGTCCACAACGCCCCCTCTGCATCGGCCAACAACACCCCGTCCAGTTCCTGACGGCCCAACCTTGTTCCCTTGTACCGCGCCTTGACTTCGTCAAGAAACGAGGACGCCAGATTGGCCGCATTTGCCTCCGTAGGTGCATGGGTCTGCACAGTCGATGGCGATGCCAACAGCCGCTTTAACACATCCACATTGCGCGGGGTGGTCGTGACACAAACCCGCGGGTCATCGCCAAGGCGCAGTGCGAATTGCAACTGGTCCCACGCCTCCTGCCCGCGCTTCCACTTGGCCAACTCGTCGACCCAAGCCGCGTCAAACTGCGGCCCGCGCAACCCTTCGGGATCATGGGCCGTATGCACTGTTGCAACCGCCCCGTTCGGCCAGACCAGCCGCTTGCGTCCCGCCTCCCAGTCTGGACGCCGATCCTCGGGCGAACAGGCAAGGATCCCGCTGTCGCCAAAAATCATCACCTCGCGCACCTGCTCGATGGTTTCGCCCACCAGCGCGACCCTGCGACATGCGCCTTCATCAAAGGGGCGCGCCCCTTCGACGACGGACCGCACCCATTCCGCGCCCGCGCGGGTTTTCCCCGCACCCCGGCCGCCCATCACAACCCATGTGCGCCACGCGCCTTCGGGGGGTAATTGGTGATCCATTGCCCAGAATTCGAACAGATAGGGCAACGCCAGCAGCTCTTCCTTTTCCAGGTCATCAAGGAACTGCTCTTGGACGACCGCATCTGCGGAGGCGATCCAGTTTGCACCCGATCTCAACCCGCGCTCTGTCAAGATCAAGGGCGTATCCTCCCTTTGCAATTCCAGCCTGTTTGCTTTTGCACTCATTGAGATAGTTCTCCGCTTTGGCACATTGCGTCACAAGTTCCCTGAGCTTCCCCAACGATTGTTTTGCTGCCGTTTCATCTATGGTGTTTTCGGACTGCCTCTGCTGGGCCAGCCCCTCGATCTCTTGCCGTAGATCGGTAATCGCATCGTGCAAGGAAGCGAGCAGTTCACTTCCCCGCGCAACGTCTTGATTTTGGTCTTGGTCTTGGGTGTCTTTTGCCATCGTCGCCCCTACCTCTCACAGATCCCCCGACCGATCAGGCATGAAAAAAGCGGCCTTCGGGATCAGTCCCGAAGCCGCTTACCCACGTCCTCTAGCATGTCAGAAGTTGTACTTCAGAGCGTTCGCAAAGTCAAGAAAAAGAGGGTTACCAAAACCCTGTAACACAGTGCGATCATTGGTAAATTTTGGATTAAGATGGCACCCTCTGCCAGCACAACTTCGCGCTGGCAGAGTTGTAAACTGCAACCTTAGTTGCCGCTGCTGCCTGATGCATCTTCGCTTGCAGCGGCTGCGCGTTCCGCTTCGATCTGGCGCCAGCGTGCGACGTTTGCGTTATGCTCGGCCAGTGTCTCGGCAAAGGCATGGCCGCCCGTGCCATCCGCCACGAAAAAGATGAAATCGCTTTCATCCGGCTGCGCCGCAGCCATCAGGCTGGCGCGTCCGGGGTTCGCAATGGGTGTGGGCGGCAAACCATTGATAACATAGGTGTTCCACGGCGTTTCGGCTCGCAACTCCGACCGGCGCAAACCACGGCCCAGAACACCCTCGCCCTTGGTGATCCCATAGATGACGGTCGGGTCGGTCTGCAAACGCATGCCCTGATTTAACCGGTTCACGAACACCGCAGCAACCTGTCGGCGCTCCGCTGCCACGCCGGTTTCCTTTTCAACAATCGACGCCAGCGTCAGCAGTTCTTCGGGGCTGTTGATTGGCAATTCGGGGTCCCGCGCTTCCCAGGCTTCGGCAATGCGCGCCTGTTGCGCCGCTTCCATCCGGTCCAGCACCGACGCGCGCCCGTCACCGGGGCGCACCTCATAGCTGTCAGGGGCCAAAGACCCCTCCGCCGGTACTTCGCCGGCATCGCCCTCCAGCACATCCATCGACTGCATCGCGTTCACGACCTGCCAGCTGGTCACCCCTTCTGCCAGCGCAATACGAAACCGTGTATCCGCCTGCGCCTTGGTTTCTGCATAAACCTCTGGCACCTCGTCCGTCCCGGGCACAAACTCCGCGCGTTCCTCAAAACGGTTGGTTGCCGGATCCAGTTCACGCACCTGTATCGAAACGCGGTTCACCCCGATGCGGTACACCACTTCGGTACCGCACGTGCTTGCGCCGCCTTTGGTGACCGTCTCGACAATGTCCGCCATCGACGTGCCCGCTTCGACCAGAAAACTCCCCGCCTTCAACTGGCTGGTTTTTTCCTCGTAATCCGCACCCATGCGGAAAATCGCGGCCGAACTGACGGCACCCTCTTTCGCCAGATCCTGCGAGACCCGCCGCATGTTGGACCCCGGCTTTACCTGCAAACAGATCGCATTCTCCAACGGGCCCTCAGCCGTATAGCTCGACTGCCCCCAGATGATGACCCCGCCCAGCAGGAAAAGGATCACGACCAGAAAACTGAACGCGTTAGAGGCAACGTTGCGCCACATGTATCAGACCTTTCCGAACAGAACGCTGGCGTTGGTGCCACCGAACCCGAAGGAATTGCTCAACGCGACATTGATCTCGCGCTTAACGGCTTTGTTCGCCGCCAGATCAATCTTGGTCTCGACCGCAGGGTTATCAAGGTTGATCGTCGGCGGTGCCACCTGATCGCGGATCGCAAGGATCGAAAAGATTGCCTCGATCGCGCCCGCAGCCCCCAAAAGGTGACCGGTGGCGGATTTGGTCGAGGACATGGTCACCTTCGACGCATGTTCCCCCAGCATTCGCTCAACGGCCCCCAATTCGATGGTATCCGCCATCGTCGATGTGCCGTGCGCGTTGATGTAATCGATATCCTTGGGCTCTTTGCCTGCGCCGCGCAATGCCGCGCGCATGGACCGCTCGCCACCTTCACCATCTTCGGAAGGGGCCGTGATGTGATAGGCATCACCTGACAGGCCATAACCGATCACTTCGGCGTAAATCTTGGCACCACGTGCCTTGGCGTGCTCATATTCTTCCAACACCACAATGCCGGCACCTTCGCCCATGACGAACCCGTCACGGTCAGCGTCATACGGGCGCGATGCCTTTTGTGGATCATCGCCCCGCTTGGTGCTCAGCGCCTTACAGGCGTTGAAACCGGCGATCCCGATTTCACAAATCGCAGCTTCCGCACCACCGGCAACCATCACATCCGCATCCCCATGCTGGATCAAACGGGACGCATCGCCAATCGCATGTGCACCGGTGGAACAGGCCGTTACCACAGAATGGTTCGGCCCGCGAAACCCGTACTTGATCGACACCTGACCGGAGATCAGGTTTATCAAGGCACCGGGCACAAAGAACGGGCTGACGCGGCGCGGGCCCTTTTCTTTCATCATCACAGCCGTATTCGCGATGGAATTCAGGCCCCCGATGCCGGAGCCGATCAAAACGCCTGTGCGCTCAAGATCTTCGCGACCTTCGGGCATCCAGCCGGAATCCTCGACCGCCTGCTGGGCGGCGGCCATGCCGAACAGAATAAAAGTATCAACCTTGCGCTGCTCTTTCGGGGCCATGTATTTATCAGCGTTGAACGTCCCGTCCGTTCCATCGCCCAATGGCACTTCGCAAGCGTATTGCGTGACCAGCGCCGACGCATCAAAACCGGTGATCGGTCCGCCGCCGGACTTCCCGTCCAGAATACGGCTCCAGCTTTCTTCGACCCCGTCGGCCAAAGGTGTTACCAGCCCCAACCCTGTTACAACTACTCTGCGCATATGACTGCCCCTTAATTCGCTTTGTTCCGGCTATACCTTGCTGGGGGGCAAGTATTCAAGACTTCTGGTGCTTTGCGCTCATTCAAACCGGCGGCCCTTTGCGCGTCATCAGACACAGGGGTTCCCCGTCACTCTCGACTTCGCGCATGAAAGCATACCCAAGGGCGTCTGCAATCCTTAACGAGGCGGTGTTTTCCGGCGTGATCATACACACCGTGCGCCCCGCAATTACCCGGTCAAACCAGTCGTGTGCAGCCTGCACCGCGTCCAGCCCCAACCCTTTGCCCTGTGCTTCTGGCGACAACACCCATCCCGCCTCGGGAAAGGGGTCAAAATCATCCCCCAGCCCGCGTGAACCAAAGAAGAAACCGCACTGTCCCGCCATCTGCGCCACACCATGTGGCTGCACCGCCCATTGACCGAAACCGCTGATCTGCCAATGTCCCGCGTTGCGCAAAAACGCGTCCCACGACTGCGGCTTGCTGCGCGGCTTACCGGAAATATGGGTGACAACTTCGGGAATGGCCCAAATCTCGGCAAAACGGGTAAAGTCCTCGGCCCGCATGGCCCTAAGTGTCACACGTGACGTGTTGATGGTGGGGATGGTTCGCGACATTGCTCAATCTGCCTTTACGCTTTCTGTGGCGTTTGACCTACTGTGCGAAGCGCATGCGAAATGAGCAACCCCCGTTGCCCGTGCTGCAAATGAAAACGGCGTCATTCCGCTTGGAACAACGCCGTTTCAAATGATTTTTGCCGATGCCGCCTAACAGGCGGCAATCCGGTCTTAGGAAGCTTCGGAGATGAATTTCACCGCGTCGCCAAACGTCTGGATGTTCTCGGCCGCGTCATCAGGGATTTCGATGCCGAATTCTTCTTCAAACGCCATCACCAACTCAACAGTGTCAAGGCTGTCAGCGCCCAGATCGTCGATGAACGACGCATTCTCGACAACTTTGTCCTCTTCAACACCAAGGTGTTCTACAACGATCTTTTTAACGCGGTCTGCGACGTCGCTCATAATAAAGTCCTCATTCTTCCGGACCAGCTGGCCCATATTATATCCGCACGCCCTGTTAGGCAGTTGGAGGATGCCCCCGAAGACCGGAGGCGGCTCTTACCCTGCTTGCACAGGACTGGGGCGACACACCGGCCTCCCCGTTTTCGATTCTGCGCCCCCTTTAGCACATGGCACGCCATGCGCAAACGGTTACAGATCCGCTTTACAACATGGCCATGCCGCCGTTGACATGCAAGGTCGCACCGGTGACATACCCTGCTTCCTCACTGGCCAGATAGACAACAGCACCTGCAATTTCCGCCGGATCGCCCATTCGTCCTGCAGGAATTTGTCCCATAATACCAGTCTTTTGATCATCCGTCAGCTTGTCCGTCATCGCCGTCGCAATGAACCCCGGTGCCACTGCATTCACCGTGATGCCACGGCTCGCCACCTCATAGGCCAGCGATTTCGACATGCCGATCATGCCCGCCTTGCTCGCCGCATAGTTCGCCTGTCCAGGATTGCCCGTGGCCCCCACAATGCTTGAGATGTTCACGATCCGGCCCCAGCGCGCTTTCATCATGCCGCGCATCACGCCTTTGCACAGCTTGAACGTAGCGGTCATGTTGACGTTGATCACCGCGTCCCATTCGTCGTCCGACATGCGCATAAACAGATTGTCGCGGGTGATCCCGGCGTTGTTCACCAGAATATCCACCGATCCCATCGCTTCGATTGCCTGTTTGGGCAGCGCCGTAACCGCGTCCATGTCACTCAGGTTGCAAGGCAGCACATGCGCGCGTTCGCCGAGTTCCGCCGCCAATGCCTCCAGCGGTTCAACCCGCGTGCCTGACAGCCCGACAACCGCGCCCTGTGCATGCAATTTGCGTGCGATATCTGCACCGATGCCGCCCGATGCGCCTGTCACCAGCGCATTTTTCCCTGTCAGATCAAACATATTCTGTTCCCTTTACTTTCATTCCGTCACCAACCCGAAATCTGCAATCTCGGCCTGCGTTAAAACATGTATCCCGTCGGACGGGGCCGCCTGCAAGGTAAACCAGTAAAACGCGTCACTGCCCAGCATCTCGCGGGTATACGCGACATTGCCCTGATGCTCACGCGCCTTGCGCGGATAGCTGCTGCCCTCGCCGAACCCGTCCGCCCAAGAATGCACACCCAATATGGCGCCCTGTTCGATCGTGCGCCGGTTGCCCGCCAGAAACAGGTTCACCGCCCCTGAATAGATCTCGCTTTGCCCTGTTAAATGTGTGTCCAACCCGCGCGTGCGGAT
Source organism: Sulfitobacter geojensis (assembly GCF_000622325.1). Classification (NCBI taxonomy): domain Bacteria; kingdom Pseudomonadati; phylum Pseudomonadota; class Alphaproteobacteria; order Rhodobacterales; family Roseobacteraceae; genus Sulfitobacter; species Sulfitobacter geojensis. The sequence continues at coordinate 1,959,780 of NZ_JASE01000005.1, read as the reverse complement.
CGCATCCCCCATCCGGTACACCGCCATTTCATCCACGGAACCGGCCATGTCGAAAGGTACGATCACCTCCACCTGCGGGTTCTCATTCAAGGCCGCGATAAAATGCGCCGGCGTCCGGCTGGTGATCTCTCCGCTCAGTACCATCCGCGGCCCATCCAGCTGCACGGTCATGCGGTCTACCGCATTATCAGCAACCGCACAGCCGACCAGCAGCGCAAGGGCCACCCAAAGGACAGCCCCCCGACGCATCACGCGTCCTTCAACGCCACCACATCATCGGGCGTGCCAATCGCGCGCATGGTGCTTTCCTTGGCAATCCGCCGGATCATGCCCGACAGCGCCTTGCCTGCACCGATCTCCCAAAATTCACCCACGCCCTGCGCCGCCATCCATTCAACCGAAGACCGCCAGCGCACCCGCCCGGTGACCTGCTCGACCAGCAAGGCCTTGATCCGTGTTGCATCGGATTCTGCATCCGCCAGAACGTTTGCCACCAAAGGCACCGCAGGGTTGTCGAACTGCACCCCTTCTAACGCTTTGGCCATTTCGTCTGCCGCCGGTTGCATCAAGGCACAGTGGAACGGCGCTGATACTGGCAAGGGCAACGCGCGCTTGGCACCGGCCTCTTTCGCCAGCACAACAGCGCGTTCAATGGCTGCCTTGCTGCCCGACAAAACATTTTGCGTGGGGTCGTTTTCATTGGCCAGCTGGCACACATCCCCTTGTGCCGCGTCTTCCGCCACCTTGGCGGCTGTTTCTGCGTCCAACCCCAGAACCGCCGCCATCGCGCCCTGACCCACGGGCACTGCCGCCTGCATCGCACGCCCGCGAATGCGCAACAAACGCGCCGTATCCGCCAGCGACACCGCCCCTGCCGCGCAAAGCGCTGAGTATTCGCCCAGCGAATGCCCCGCAACAAAACTGGCCCGCTCCAGACCGATGCCTTCGGCCTTCATCGCCGCCAGCGCCGCCATAGATGTCGCCATCAACGCGGGCTGCGCGTTTTCGGTCAGGGTCAATGTCTCGATTTCGCCAGTCCAGATGAGCTCCGACAGTTTTTCCCCCAAAGCGTCGTCGACTTCGTCGAAAACCGCGCGCGCTGCCGGATAGGCCTCGGCCAGCGCCTGCCCCATGCCGATGGTTTGGGCCCCTTGACCCGGAAAAACAAATGCGATGCTCATGAATGGCCCTTTCACTGATTTGGCTCTTGGTCTAGCCCGCCGTGATTGAGGGAACAAGAGCGCAGAGCTTCTGTGCACAAACATCAGATTGCCCCCGCGCGCCACTGCGATATCTATGCCGCAGACACAGCAGGAGCACCCTATGGCCATTTCCAACACTGAAACCCGCTACGGCGGTGTGAGCAAAAGCTTTCACTGGCTGACCGCCCTGCTGATCCTCACGCTGATCCCGCTGGGCCTCATCGCCAACTGGCTACCCTATGAAACCGATGCGCAGCTCGCCCAAAAAGCATGGCTGTTCTCGCTGCATAAGACCCTTGGTGTCACGGCCTTTTTCGTTGCTTTGCTGCGCATTCTCTGGGCCATCTCACAACCCAAACCCGGATTGTTGAATGCGGACAAACCAGCCGAAAGCTTTGCCGCTGAACTGGTGCACTGGATGCTTTACGCGGCCCTTGTCATTGTGCCCCTGTCGGGTTGGATTTCCCATGCGGCTGCCTCCGGTTTTGCGCCAATCTGGTGGCCCTTCGGTCAGAACCTGCCGTTGGTGCCAAAATCCACCGGTATCGAACATATCTTCGGATCGTTGCATTGGGTGGCCACCAAAGTGCTGGCCCTGTCAGTCCTGTTGCACATCGCAGGGGCACTTAAACATCACGTGATCGACCGCGACGCCACGCTGCGCCGCATGTTGCCGGGTGAACCGGTTATCGGCCCACTGCCCCCCCAACACCACAGCAAAACACCGGTCTTTGCCCCCGCGGCCGTCTGGGCGCTGGTGATCGCGATCGGCACGGCGATGGGATCAGGTGGTCAGACGACAGGCACAACCGACACCGCGCTGGATCAAGTCGCCTCTGACTGGATCGTGCAGGACGGCAGCATTGCAATCACCGTCGTGCAGTTCGGCAATGAAGTCTCCGGCAGCTTTGCCGACTGGACCGCTGCGATCAGCTTTGATGAGACAATCCCAAGCGGCACCGTTGGTCACGTCACCACAACGATCTCCATCCCGTCCCTCACCTTGGGATCCGTGACCCAGCAGGCCATGGGGGCCGATTTTTTCGACGCGGACACCTATGCGACTGCGGTCTATGACGCGGATATCCGCCACGGCGTCGACGGGTATGAGGCGGCAGGCACGCTGACAATCAAGGACCGCGCTGTGCCGTTGGTGATGCCGTTCAATCTGGCGCTGAACGGGGATGATGCCGAAATGCGGGCCGACCTGACGCTGGACCGGCGCGACTTTGGCATTGGCGATAATATGGGGGACGAAAGCAGCCTTGCCTTTGCGGTCAAGGTGGCGATCAAGCTGACAGCCCTGCGCGGCCCCGCACAGTAGACACGAAAAAGCCCGCCGGTTGAACGGCGGGCTTTCCCTGATCGAATGGCGGGGGCGATTACTCGGCCTTCATCGCCTCGATAGAAATATTCAGCGCAACTTCGTCACTGACTGCAGGCGCAAATGCCCCAAGACCAAAGTCCGACCGCACCAAAGTTGTCGTGGCATCGAAACCCATCCACGGCTTGCCGGCCATCGGATGATCGCCCGACTTGTTCAGTTTTGCATCCAGAACAACGGATTTCGTAACATCGTTCATCGTCAAATCACCGGTGATCTTGGCTGTGTCTTCACCCGTTACCTCGATGCCTGTTGAGGTAAAGGTGACCATGTCACCCTCGGCTGCGCCGAAGAAATCATCGGACATGAAGTGGCCGGTGCGCTGTTCCCAACCGGTCAACATCGACATCACTGGCATGCTGACGTTAACAGATGAATTTGCAGGTGCGTCAGCGTCGAACATGATCTCGCCTTCGAAACCGGAAAACATCCCGTAAGTTGTTGAAAACCCAAGGTGGCTATAGCTGAACAGAACCTGACTGTGGCTGGCGTCCAGAACATATTTATCAGCAGCGAATGCGCTGTTTGCACCTAAAGCAAGGGCGGCGGCAAGGATCAGTGATTTCATTTGGTATTCTCCGGTTGTTGGCTGTCTGTATCTCTACTTCGGTTTCAGACAGCTGTTTTACAACCCTCTACCTCTCAACAGCACTTGCGCATCAACGCACAGCACCTTGGCGAATTCGTGCCCGCAAACATAAAAACGCACTGAACCGGTTCAGTGCGCATTCCTTTAATCGGGGTATACCCCATTTTCAAACCGGATCGTTCAGGCCAGTTTGCCCACATCGCGCAGTCCGGCGACGAGGCTCGACAGGGCTTTGCGGTCTGTCAGGCTGACTTCGGCAAGAAAGATGCCCGCCTGATCCCACAAGAACACGCTGTTGCCATCCTGCTCTGCGCGGCTCAGTTTTGCAAAACCACAGCTTTGCAAAACCTGATCGTCACCGTCCCGCTGGCGGCGCACAAGGCGAACTTCGCGGCGGATGGTATCGATCTGGATTTCAGGGGCGCGCGGCGCGGTGCTTGCCCCCATCAGACCAAGACCGGCAATCACCGCCGTCAGCGACAGGATCAGCTTGAACAACATTACATCGCTTTCCCATGAGGCGCCGGGTGCCAACCACAGGCCAAGCGCCGCAAGCGTCATGGAAACGCCAAGCAAACGTTGCGCACCGCGCACAATCATACGCCCTGCGCCTGCCATACGCACAGGTTCAATCGCGTCAGGCTGCGTGTTCATAAACTCCGCTGATGCAGTCATTGTCTCGTCCCTTGGTCTTCTTTTGTTGTTGGTTAAGCTTTGCTTTGGGAAAAAGGCGCAAATGCGGCACCGGCGCGGCGGGTGCGCGTCGATCTCGGGGTTTTACCGTGCCGTTGCCTGAAAGAAGCGCGGTCAAACAGGGTTGCCTTGTAAGCCCAGAAGGCGTATCGCCTTTGCTCATGGTTCGGCCACCAGCCGCTCGCAGGTTTATCCTCGGTGAAGTGTCGATAACATTACGTCTGACCTTTGACTTATGTTTCCGCCGGTCGGCAATGCGAGCACCTCCTTACATGCGGAACATCTGAAAAGAGGTTCACGTTGCCCTACTCCAACTCCTACACCCATGGCCCGCTTGGGCCGATCTTTGCGAAAACCGCCCTGCCGATCATCTTTGTGATGGGCATGAACGGGATATTGACCGTGGTCGATGCCATTTTTCTGGGGCGCTATGTCGGACCAGAAGCCCTCAGCGCTGTCACCCTGATCTTTCCCATTTACATGCTGATTGTTGCCTTGGCGACCCTGGTATCAGGCGGCATGTCCAGCATCCTTGCCCGACAATTGGGTGCCGCCGATCTAGACGGTGCCCGTGCCACCTTCGCGGCCGCACATGGCTTTGCCCTCTTCGTCAGTGTCGGGCTTATTCTTGGCTATCTGTTGTTCGGGCGGATGCTGAGCCTTGCGCTCGCCTCCGGTTCTGAACCACTAGCGGATATGGCACAGACCTATCTGGCGATTACCGCTTTCGTCTCTCCACTGGCGTTTCTGCTGTCTGTGAATTCGGATGCCCTGCGCAACGAAGGACGCATCGGCTTCATGGCCGCGATGAGCTTGCTCGTCTCGATTTCCAACATCGGGTTCAATTATGTGCTGATCGCGCTGATGGGCCTTGGTGTCGCGGGATCGGCCTATGGCACTGCGCTGGCGCAACTGCTGGCCTTTGCGATCATCATCGCGTACCGCATGGCGGGGCGTGCCGATTTGCACCCTAACATGTTGTTGCATACCTCCCTTGTCCACGGGTGGTCACGTATCCTTGCCCTAGGGGCACCGCAAAGCCTGAATTTCATTGGCATCGCCCTTGGGTCTGCGGCCGTCATCACTGCGCTACAAATGTTCAATGTCGCGCAATACGAAGTCTCCGTATCCGCTTTCGGGATCGTAACCCGCGTGATGACATTTCTGTTCCTCCCACTGTTGGGACTGACCTTTGCCTTGCAATCTATTGTCGGCAACAACTACGGCGCAAAGGAATGGCATCGCTCGGACAAAAGTCTGCGACTGGGGATTTGGATCGCATTCATCTACTGCACGACATTCCAGATCCTGCTGATGATCTTTCCTGAAACCATCGCCGCGGCTTTTGTTGACGATCCAGCGGTGATTGCAGCCTTCGGCCATATCATGTCGCTGACCGTTGCCATGTTGTGGCTTTCCGGCCCGTTGATCATCATCGCCAGCTATTTCCAGGCCATCGGCAATGCTACGCGCGCTGCGATCCTCGGCCTTAGCAAACCCTACGTATTTGCCTTGCCACTTACGTTTGCCCTGCCCGTTCTGTTGGGCGAACCGGGTATCTGGCTTGCGGGTCCGCTGGCCGAAATACTGATGGCGGTGCTGACAATCGGCGTGCTGCATCAAACCGCGCGTGCACTGAACCTGCGGCGCGGGCTTTTCGCGGGCGCATCAAGTTAGCGGCTCGGCGGGCAGAGCCCCTTGCCCTGCCCGCCCAACCGTGTATATGGGCACTTCCTTTGCAAGACGATTGAACCGCGCAGTCTCTCGTGGTGGGGCCGCAAAGGATACTGCCCTGCCTATGAAATGCGCCTTGATATAAATAGGAGTGCACATGCCACTATACGAGCATGTTATGATTGCGCGTCAGGACCTGTCCAACACGCAAGCCGAAGGCCTTATCGAACACTTTGGTGCCGTCCTTGCCGACAATGGCGGGAAACTCGTGGATAGCGAGTATTGGGGCGTCAAAACGATGGCCTATAAGATCAACAAAAACCGCAAGGGCCACTACGCCTTCCTGCGTTCGGATGCACCTGCACCGGCCGTTCAGGAAATGGAGCGTCTGATGCGCCTGCACGACGACGTAATGCGCGTTTTGACCATCAAAATGGACGAGCACAAAGAGCTGCCATCCGTTCAGATGCAAAAGCGTGACGAGCGTCCCGAGCGCGGCGAACGCCGCGAGCGCCGTTGATCACAAGCTTGAAGAAAAGGACCTAAACCATGGCTGCAAAACCATTTTTCCGCCGTCGCAAAGTCTGCCCTTTCTCGGGCGACAATGCACCTGCGATCGATTACAAAGACACACGTCTGCTGCAACGCTACATCTCTGAGCGCGGCAAAATCGTTCCTTCCCGTATCACAGCCGTATCGGCGAAAAAGCAGCGTGAACTGGCCCGTGCCATCAAACGCGCCCGCTTCCTCGCCCTGCTGCCATACGCTGTTAAGTAAGGAGAACCATCATGCAAGTTATCCTTCTCCAACGTGTGGCCAAGCTGGGCCAGATGGGCGACGTCGTAGACGTCAAGCCGGGCTTCGCGCGCAACTTCCTGTTGCCACAGGGCAAGGCGCTGTCCGCGTCCAAAGCCAACATCGAAGCATTCGAAGGCCGCAAAGCCCAGCTTGAAGCACAGAACCTCGAGACCAAAGCAGAAGCAGAAGCAATGTCTGCCAAGCTTAACGGTCAGCAGTTCATCGTGATTCGTTCTGCGTCTGACGCCGGTGCGCTTTACGGCTCCGTCACCACGCGTGACGCGGCTGATGCGGCAACTGCCGAAGGCTTTACCGTAGATCGCAAACAGGTTGTCCTGTCCGCGCCGATCAAAGAACTGGGCCTGCACGACGTTTCCGTTGTTCTGCACCCCGAAGTCGAAGCCACCATTCAGCTGAACGTTGCACGTTCTGTTGAAGAGGCCGAGCTTCAGGCATCCGGCAAGTCCATTCAGGAACTCGCCGCTGAAGAAGAAGCCGCAGCAGACTTTGAAATTGCTGAATTGTTCGACGATATCGGCTCTGCCGCGTCCGACGACGATGATCTGGTCCCTACCCCTGAAGATGCAGCAGCATCCGACGATCAGGACGACACAGCAAACAGCTAAACCTTAGGGTTTAAGCCAAGACATCGAAACGCCGCGCAGGTTCTGCGCGGCGTTTTGCGTTCTGTCGCAAGGGTCAAAGGGCGAACCCTTAAAATCCCTGTTCCTGCCGGAAAAACATGGCCACGGCCGTTGTTATTCACCTTGCCGCTGCCCACACATGCGAAAGGCCCGCCATCTCTGGCCGGCCCCTGCTTGGATATTCAAGTGCTCGGGTGTTCGGGCCGGTAATTGGCCTGCCTCAAAAGCGCACGAACCCCGCGCGGCTTCAGCCGCCAAACAGCCGACGTAAAAACGACCGTGGCTTCTCGGGGGCATGGGGTGCATCAGCTGGCGCGATGTGTGGAAGGCTTCCAGCCTTATTCATCGTCGGATTCTCTCCAGTACCGCGCGCATGAACCGGTTGTTGAAGCGGGCTGCGAACAGATGGAACTGTCGGCTCCGTCGGTTCTGCTTGTGCCCCTTGTACTGGTTCCCGAGCGCTGCTTTTCAGCTCATCCATATTGGTGCCCTCTTCGGCGAGCAACTCGGCAATTGATTTCATCGTCAATGCAGTTTTCTCGTAACCATTTTCGCCGGAAATCGGCTTAATCCGTCCATATTCCATTCGTACTACCTCCAAAATAAGCGCCCAAGATCCCGAAATTTATGCGATCTCTTCTGGGGCCAATTAATAGCGGCAGATTGTGGTTACTTTGGGGAAAGCTTCGGGCATTTAGTCGAAACCGCCGTGTATTTCCAGTCAAAAAACACCAATAACGGGTATTTGAGGCAATAAAAAAGGCCACGTCTTGCAACGCGGCCTCTTCCTTAAACGTTAAAACGTTACCTCATTCGGCGTCTTCGAGCGCCTCAACAGCTTTCTGCAGATCTTCCTTCGAAACAGTTTTCTCGGTCACGGTCGCACCTTCGGCGATGTGATCAACAACCTTGTCTTCAAACAAAGGTGCGCGCAGCTGCTGCTGCATCTGCTGGTTCTGCTGAACGAATTCAAAGAACTGGCGTTCCTGACCCGGGTACTGACGCGCCTGGTTCATGATCGCTTGTGTCATCTCGGCGTCTGTCACTTCGACTTCGGCTTTCTGACCCAGCTCGGCCAACAACAGGCCCAAACGCACGCGGCGTGTGGCCAGTGTGGTGTGCTCGTCGGTGGTTTCGATTTCCGGGTGGTCGTGGCCCTGAACGTCAGGGTTGTCCTCGTGCCACAGCTGATGCGCGATCTGGCCCGCTTCAGCCTCAACGAGGGACGGTGGCAATTCGAAATCGACCATCTTGTCCAGTTCGTCCAACAGGCCACGCTTCATGACAGCGCGGGATGCGCCGGCATATTCTGCTTCCAGACGCTCGGCGATTTGCGTTTTCAATGCGGCCAGATCTTCGGCACCGAATTTTGTCGCCATCTCGTCATTGATTTCTGCGGCAACCGGTTCTTTGACTTCTTTGATCGTGCATTCAAAGGTCGCTTCTTTGCCCTTCAAGTGCTCGGCCTGATAATCATCAGGGAAGCTGACAGTCACCAGCTTCTCTTCTTCGGCTTTCACGCCAACCAGCTGCTCTTCGAAACCGGGGATAAAGTTGCCCGAGCCCAGAACCAGCGGGAAATCTTCGGCCGCGCCACCTTCGAAAGCTTCGCCGTCAACCTTGCCAAGGAAATCCATGACAACCTGATCGCCGTCTTTGGCTTTCGAACCCTTTTTGCGGGCTTTGAAATCCTGTGCGGTCTCGGCCAGATTGGCCAGCGCTTCTTCGATGGCCGCATCGTCTGCTTTCACGACCAGCTTTTCGAGCTTGATCTTGGACATGTCCAGCTCAGGAATTTCGGGCAGCGCCTCGTAAGTCATGTCGACGTTGACGTCGTCGCCCTCTTTCCAGTCTTCGTTGGTCATTTTGACTTCTGGCTGCATCGCAGGACGGTCGCCGGATTTTTCAAAATGCTCGGCCATGGCACCATCAATGCTTTCCTGCATTGCTTCGCCCATAACACGCTGGCCAAACTGCTTTTTCAGCAACGCCATCGGCACCTTGCCTTTGCGGAAACCCTTCATCTCGACGTCAGGCTGCGCTTCGGTCAGCTTTTCGTTAACCTTGGCTTCCAGCTCCGCGGCGGTAACCACGATGGAATATCCGCGTTTCAGACCTTCGTTCAGCGTCTCATTGACCTGCATGTGTGCTCCATAGAAATAAGCCGCGCGAGGCCCGCGCGGGGTAAAATTTGCATCCTTCTATTGGGGTGCGTGCCAAGGTGCAAGGCCCGTTTGGCACCACCCCGACCGGCTACATACCCAAGGCTTCTTTATACATCTCCATCACGGCCTCTTCTTCGGCGATGTCGTCCTTGTCGCGCTTGCGCAACGCGATCACCTTGCGCAGCACTTTGGTGTCGTAACCGCGGGACTTCGCTTCGGCCATGACCTCTTTTTGCTGCTCGGCAAGGTCCTTCTTTTCGGAATCCAACCGTTCGATCCGCTCGACAAACTGGCGCAGTTCGTTGGCGGTAACACGGTAAGTCGCATCGCCCTGCGCCTCGACAACATCGGATTGCGGGGCGGGATTGGTGGAAAAATCGCTCATTGATTGGTGTCCTGCGGTTGGGGAGGGTCAGTACTCCTTGTCTGACTACCGCCCTCACCTGCGGGCTGCAAGCCGCCCTTGCCCTGCCAAATCATTTGTCGTAGCCAAGCGCGCATGGAAACCAAAGCAACCTCTGTTTTTGATATCATCATCTGGTCTGGTGCCGGATTGTCGCTGTTAGGCCTCTTGGGTCTGGTTTGGTGCATCATCCGCGTCAGCCGCGCCAAACGCGCCAAGCTGGACGATGACGCGATGCGCGCGGTGATCCAGTCGGCCATGCCGTTGAATCTGGGCGCGCTGTGCCTGTCTGTCATCGGGTTGATGATGGTCATCATCGGCATCTTTCTGGCGTAACGCAGAGGGGCGCGCAGGCATCGCTTGGCGCAATGCGCAATAGCCGCTACCTTGTCACAAACACAAGGAGAGGTCCGCCCATGTCACTGTCCCTTCCCGTCCCTAATGTCACCGCCTTCTTTGACGACGCGACGAATACCGTCAGCTATGTTGTGCAAGATCCGCAAGGGTCGGCCTGCGCGATCGTTGATTCCGTGTTGGATTTCGACCATGCCGCAGGGCGTACCGATACACGTTCAGCAGACCGGATTGTCGCGTTCATCAGGGAAAAGTCCCTGAACCTGCAATGGATTTTGGAAAGTCATGTGCATGCGGACCACCTGTCCGCCGCCCCCTACGTTCAGGAAAAGCTCGGCGGCAAGATCGGCATCGGCAACCAGATCCGCGTCGTGCAGGACACTTTTGGCAAGGTGTTCAACGAAGGCACGGAATTCCAGCGTGACGGCAGCCAATTCGACGCGCTTTTCGACGACGGGGACAGTTTTCACATCGGCCAGATGCGGGCAGACGTCATGCACACGCCGGGCCATACGCCGGCCTGCCTGACCTATGTGATCGGCGATGCCGCCTTTGTTGGGGACACGTTGTTCATGCCGGATTTCGGCACGGCGCGCTGTGATTTTCCGGGGGGATCTGCGCATGATCTGTACCAGTCAATCCAGCGGATTCTGTCTCTGCCGGATGAAACGCGTATTTTTGTCGGGCACGATTACAAGGCACCGGGGCGCTATGAATTTGCATGGGAAACCACCGTCGCCGCGCAAAAGGCGGCCAATGTGCATGTGGGCGGCGGCACGGATGAGAACAGTTTTGTTGATCTGCGCGAAACCCGCGATGCGCAGCTGGCGATGCCCAAGCTGATTGTGCCATCTTTGCAAGTCAACATGCGTGCAGGCCACATGCCCCCTGCCGAAGAAGATGGCACTGTGATGCTGAAACTGCCGATCAACCGGCTCTGAGCGTATCGGCTCTGGACAGGTTGGACCGGCTTTCGTACATCTGCCTCATGGATATACGACAGTTGACCCCCCGCTATTTCGTGAGCCCGCAGATTGCAGCCGATGATATGGCCGCGCTGGCCGAGGCCGGCATTACACGCATTCTGTGCAACCGCCCGGATGCAGAAGTGCCGCCAAGCCATAGCGCCGCCGCCATCCGCGCAGCAGCCGAGGCCGCGGGTCTGTCGTTCAGCGAACAACCGCTGACGCATCAAACAATGGTGCCCGACGTGATTGCGAACAACCGCGCACTTGGGGTTGAAACCGGTGACGTGGTGCTGGCCTATTGCGCATCGGGCACCCGTTCAACCATCGCTTGGGCTTTGGGACAAGCGGGTGACATGGACGCCGACGAGATTGTGCAAACGGCACAGGCAGGCGGCTATGATCTGGCAGGCATGCGGCAAGCGTTGGCGCAGCGCTTCTGCTAGGCTGGCGCTAACCGACATTCAGTTCGGGCAGGTCCGGTAGATCAGGCAGGTCCGGCAGATCAAGCGGCGCGTCAATTTCAGGCAAGTCAGACATATCCGGTAGATCAGGTAGATCGGGCAAACTGTGCGCAGCGGCCATCTCTTCCTCGTTCTCAAGTCTTGGCATTTCCGACGTGTCGGGCAAGTCAGGCAGATCCGGCATGTGTCTCACTGCCGGCAAACCAAGTTGGTCGCGCCGGTCATTTCCTTCGGGAGGCTGGGCAGAAATATCGGGCAACCCCATGTGATCGCGATCCGACGCCCGTCGTTGCAGGTTCAGCGCACCCGTGTGGGTCGATTGCACTTGAACTGCTCGTGCTCCTTCAATCTGGCCAAGCGTGCCTTGGCCCACGGCTTTACCCGCAAAGGTCTGAACCCGCACCTTGGCAAAGCTTGCGGCCCCGAGATCCAGAATGTCGCCTGTCGCGAGATGACCCAAGTCACGCAGGGGCATGCGCAAACGGGCAAGGCTTATGCGCAAATCCACCGCCAGCATCATCACCGTATCCGACAGGGTCACCGGCTGGCGCGGGGCACTTTCGCCTTGCAACGCCCCGCTTGCACCATCCGGCAACGGCTCGGTGATCGTGTCATGCCCCCGCGGCATGCATAAAACGATCCGTCCCTGCCGGACGCCACCAGAAATATCCACGTCGATATGCACCAGTTGATACTCCGGTGCATCCAGCGACATGCTCAAGATCCGCGCATCCTCTACCCAAGCGCCGAAGCGGAAACCGGAAATCAGCTTTCGCTCGACCGGATCTTCGGGCACCGGCCCGGCCCGCGTAAACAAGGCATCGAGGAAAGGCGCGGCAATCGCGGCATCTGTCGGGGTCATCGGACGCTCTGCGCCCTCAAGCACGGGCAGGACCTTGCCCATGGTCTGTTGCTGGATCAACGCCCCGACCATCGCGGGATCAACCATTACCGCCGCGCGGCTTTGCCCCGGACCGTCAAAAAGCATCAATAAAGCAGCTTCTTTCAGTTCTTTTTCGATGTCATCGCCGGGACAGAACTGGCTGCGCACGCTGATCGCGGCCATGGACACCTCGAACAGATCTTCCGCCACTTTGGCAAGTGTCAGGCGCAACGCTTTGGCCAGCGACATCGCCCGCGCCTGATGCTCGGCCTGTCCCGCTTGCACCTTGCGATGCAAGGTCGTGTCCGTAGGTGCAGCGCCCTCTTGAGCGGTGCTTGCCGACCCTGCCATATCCTGTTTTGATCCCATACACTTCACCCGCGATTGCGGCTCTAGGTCAGAGATATAGCTGACGAAGTGTTACCAGAGCCTTTAGGCGGGTGGCGTAACTTTGGAAGTTGCGGCAGTTTGCCCGGCCATTGCCGCATGGGGCAGCGTCACCCGAAATGCCCCCCCGGTGCTACCTTCAAGATAGCGGACCCGTCCGCCCAAGCGTTCCATGATCTCTTGGCAAATGGCCAGCCCCAGCCCCGCACCATCGCCTTGCGATCCGCCCACGCGATAGAACTTTTCGAAAACAACAGCCTGTTCATCTCCGGCGATTCCCTTGCCGTTATCGACAAAATCTATCGCCAGCCCCGTCGGTGTCAGCTGTGGTGTGATGGTCAGTGCGGGTGCGTCGGCTTGACAATACTTCTGGGCATTGCTGATCAGATTAATGAACACCTGCACCAACCGGTCCAAGTCAGTGTTCAACACCACGTCTTCTTCCTGCGGTGCAATATGAACATGCAACCGCCCGTCGCCCCCCGAAACCACAGTGGTCACCGCACGCGCCAGAACGCTGTGCAAAGGTTCTTGTCCCAGATGCAGTGAAACCTGACCGTTTTCCAATACTGACAGGTCCAAAAGATCATCCAGCAGGCGCGTCAGGCGGATCGTTTCGGCATGGATGATCGAGGCATAACGCGTCTTGTCTTCTTCACTCAGACTGCCGGTATCGCGCAGGATTTCCGAAAACGACCGGATCGAGGTCATCGGCGTGCGCAATTCATGGCTGATCTGGCTCAGGAACCCGTCTTTTTGCAACGAGAGCTGCGTCAGCTTTTCGTTGGCTGCGCGCAACTGGGCTGCTGTTTCGGTCAATTGGCGCGATTTCTGTTCCAGCTGGCTGGAATACTCCAGCATCTGGGCGGATTCATCGGCCACCGCCAGAAGGTCCTGCACCGAAATCGCGCTGCCGCCGACAATCTGGCTGACCATCGCATGCGCCGTGGCGGCACCGACAGAAGCGGCAAGTTCCCGTTCAAGCGCGTCGATAAAGGCCGGCGTCGGTTCGGGCAGATGTCCCGACAACCCTTGCGCCTTGGTCTGTTTGTGAAAGAAAATCTGTGCCTCGGTCGCGCCCATGATACGCTGGCTCATAATCATCAGATCTTCGCTGCCTGCGACCGATGCGGTCCAGACCCGTGAAGGGCCGGAATGATCCAACACATTGACGAATTGCGCGCCCTGTAACCGCTCAATGGGTTCGGGGAAAGAAAACACCGAAACCACGGTAAAGGCCAATGTATTCAGTGACATGCTCCAGACAACGGCGTGCACGGTCGGGTCCAGCCCGTCGATGCCGAACAGCGCCTGCGGCCGCAGCCAGTTGATCCCCAAGAGCCCCTGTTCAAAGGTGTCTTTCGACAGGGCGACATCCACGCCGAAACTTGGCAGTAACATGGTAAATATCCATAACGCAAAACCGGTGCCCAAGCCGCAAAATGCCCCAGCCCGCGTGGCACCGCGCCAGAAAATTCCGCCTAACAGCGCCGGCAAAAACTGTGCCACTCCGCCAAAACTGATCGTACCGATCGCCGCCAAAGCACCGCTGCCCCCGGAGGCGCGGTAATAAAAGAACCCCAAGGCGATGATCAGCAAAATACACATCCGCCGCGCAAGGATGATGACTCCGCGCACATCGCCCGATTGCGTGGCCCCGCCCTGCCTCAGCGCCAGCCACACGGGCATGACGATGTGATTGCTGACCATTGTACTAAGCGCCAGTGTGGCCACGATGACCATCGACGTCGCGGACGAAAACCCGCCAAGGAAAGACAGGGTGGCAAGCCCGTTCTGGTTCTGGCTCAGCGGCAGGCTCAGGACAAACAGGTCGGGGTTTGATCCGGCGGGCAACAGATCAAGTCCGACAACCGCGATGGGCACCACAAACAGGCTCATCAACATCACATAGGCGGGAAAGGCCCAGGATGCGATTTGCAAATGGCGTTCATCGTCATTTTCGACAACCATCACCTGAAACATCCGCGGCAGGCACAAAAACGCCGCCGCTGACAGAAAGGTCAGCGCGGTCCAGCGGCTGCCCTGCACTTCCCACTCCCCGATATCGGAGGCGTCTATGCGCGCCAGCGTTTCGCCCAATCCACCTGCCAGCCCCCAGACCACAAAAATGCCGACCGCCAGCAGGGCCACCAGTTTGACCACCGCCTCCACCGCAACGGCGATGACGATGCCGTGGTGGCGTTCGTTGACGTTCAGGTTACGGGTCCCGAACAGCACGGTGAACAGTGCCAGCCCCGTAGCCACCCAGAAAGCCGCCGGCGTGGCGTTGAAGGCTTGCCCACCAGCGGCCTCTGCCTTTGCGAAAATCGAAAGAGACAGGACAACCGATTGTAATTGCAATGCAATATAGGGCGTCACCCCGATCACGGCCATCAATGTCACAACAATCGCCAGCGCGTTCGATTTGCCATAGCGCGACGAAATCAGGTCGGCAATCGACGTCACCCGCTGGCTGCGCCCGATGCTGACCAGTCGGCGCAAGATCCACCACCAGCCAATCATCACCAGTGAGGGTCCCAGATAGATCGTCACATACTCCAACCCCGAGCGCGCCGCGTATCCGACCGCGCCGTAGAACGTCCATGCGGTGCAATAGATCGACAAGGACAAGGTATAGATCACCGGTGATCGCAGAATCGCGCCGAACCGGCCCTGCGCCGAAGCGCGCTCTGCAAGGAAGGCCACCGCGAACAGGATCACCACATAAGCCAGACAGACAAAGACAAGCTGGTTGATGCCGACGGTCATTCAGCCGTGTCCAACCCAGGCGCATCCTGCACGCGGGTCTTGCGCCACAAAATCAGGCGCATCACCACCAGCATCAGCCAGACTCCGAACAGATACTGCAGCGCGGTGCTCATCGCGATGCCGCCACCCTCTGCCTCGGGCAAGGGCCACATCAGCGGCACCATCCACAGCGCAGCACCCAATAGCGGCAACAGGCGCACCGCATCCATCAAACGGCGCATCCGGTAGGTTTGACGTTCCAGAAATACGGGACCGTTTGGCATAGGTCTGGCCTTTACTTAGCTGGTCAGCTCGCGCACCGCGTCCAGCATGTCCGAATTCGAAAACGGCTTGGTCATAAATCTGCTAACCCCTGCTTTTTCGGCCATCTCACGGTCACGCGCCTGACCGCGGGCGGTCAGCATCAGAATTGGCAAGGCCTCGAAAACCGGATCGGCCCGCAGATCATGCAATATCTCGAACCCCGACTTGCCCGGTAACATAACGTCCAGCATCACCAAATCTGGCGCGGCTTTTCGGATTACGTCCACAGCGGTCGTGCCATTGGCCAAAGTTTCGACTCGCCAGCCCTCGTTCGATAGCAAAAAACGGATCGCTTCCGCGATGTTCAATTCGTCCTCGACCAGCACAACATGTTTACCCATGTGCGTCGCCCCCTCCCCTAATCCCGCAAGCACCCCGTCTGTCGCGGAATGTCATGCAGTAGCGACCAGCATGCACTGGACATGGGGGGCTGTCAAAAGGTGATCTGATCTGCCCTGCTGCGAACGGTCTAAATACCGCCGCTCATCACGGACGGAGCGCGCCGGGCGCGGCAGTGTTCTTGCGGGCATACCCGACAGGTCGACCCCACAGGAACCGCCGGACCGACACCCGCCTCTGCGGGCAGCAACAGCATCACGGCCTGACGCAACGGGGCCATGTTATAGCCGGTATTCGCGATATTTTCGGCCGCGGCGAAGCCGTCAAATGGTGCGTCCGCGCGCCCCGGTTGGGTGATGCGCGCATGGGTGACGCTGCCCGGTTGGCCCAATGCTGCAAACAGGGGCCATAGCGGACAGCATGCCCCGTGACGCGGCACGGTGAAGCCTTCGACCGATTTGCGAAAAATCACGGTACCCGAGCGGTCGCACACCACCAACCCTGCCCCCAATTCGGGCAACGCGGCCATCCGGCGCAACAAACACGCCAAAGGGCAGCGCAGGTGGTTGGCCAACATCAAAGGGTCCGTGCCGACCTGCGCGATCGCGATGCGCAGGTCCGGCAGCGTCAGCACCTTGGCATCATCGTCCACCTGCCGCAGCACCATTGCAGCAATGTATTTTGACGCCTGCGACGTCAGCTGTGGTGCGTCTTGTACCATGGCATCAATCAACGCCGTATTGTCGACCCCCTGTTCAAGGGCGGCGAAACTGAACTCTTGCGCAGACAGGTACAGCTCAACCTCTTCTTGTGGCGAACTGGCCGCATCAGCGGCCTGCGCATCAGCATCCAGATAGGCGACAATCGCCTCGGCGCTGTTGGAAAGGCGGCGGCTGTCCTCGTCAATATTGGCGTGAAACCGGTTGCGCCATTCGGGCTGTAGCGCCTCGTTCTCGGCAAGGATCGCGGCGGTTGACCGGATTGCCGCAGCGGTCGACAACAGCTCATGCATTGACGCGGCCAGATGCGGATCGTGGGCCAAACGGTCATTCAATGCTTCAACAGTCTGCTCAAGTGCAGTGGCGCGTTTGGCGGTGCCTGCCAGCACATCCGCCCAACCTGGAAAGCGGCCTGCAAATTCGTCGGCGCGGGTCACTTCATCACCACTCAGCCCCGCAGCATCCGCCGCTTCGCGCAGCGTGGCGATCAACGCCGCCTCCGCCCCGTCGGTCAGCGCCTGCGCCTCTACGCCCAAGGCCCCTGCGATGTTCAGCAACAACTTGCCGCCGATTCTGCGCCGGTTGTGTTCGATCAAATTCAGGTAGCTGGGCGAAATCCCCGCCAAACGCGCGAGATCGGCCTGCTTCATCCCCGCCATTACCCGTCGTTCGCGGATGCGGCTGCCGGTCAATGCTTCTCGTGCCATCACATTCAGCCTTTGATAAATGCGCCAATATCACGCAATTTCAATACGTTTCTGCGCTGCGACATTAACAAATTCTGCGCTGCAACATTATAAACTTTACAGTATTTCAATCTTCACTGCTAAGATATTTACAAAAATAACGTGATGTTCAAGGGGCTTATTGATCCGTTTTCCCACATTCGGCGATAGTGCCTTTGCACAATTGTGCCGCACTGTCCGGGAGCAAGGGACAGGCGATTTACAAATCCGGGAGGAATTCATGTCATTTTCGAACCCCACACGTCGTGGTCTGATTAAAACGGGTGCTGTCGCAAGCGCCGGTCTGGCGCTGCCCACCTATCTGCGTGCCGACGGCCATGCCGGTTTCACCAACGCGCCGCAAGGCAGCACGGTCACGCTGGGCTTTAACGTCCCACAATCCGGCCCCTACGCAGACGAGGGTGCCGACGAATTGCGCGCCTACGAGCTGGCAGTCGAGCACCTGAACGGTGGCGGCGACGGCGGCCTGATGAACACCTTCAGCTCCAAAGCGTTGCAGGGTAACGGGATCCTCGGCAAGAAGGTCGAGTACGTCACAGGCGACACGCAAACCAAATCAGACGCTGCGCGCGCTTCTGCCAAGTCGATGATCGAAAAAGACGGTGCCGTGATGGTAACCGGCGGATCCTCTTCCGGTGTGGCCGTTGCTGTTCAGGCGCTGTGCCAAGAGGCCGGCGTTATCTTTATGGCGGGTCTGACCCACTCCAACGACACCACGGGCAAAGACAAGCGGGCCAACGGTTTCCGCCACTTCTTTAACTCATACATGTCCGGTGCCGCCCTCGCGCCTGTTCTGGCCGCCAACTACGGCAAAGACCGCAAGGCATATCACCTGACCGCCGACTATAACTGGGGTTACACCACAGAAGAAGCCGTGCGTTCTTCTACCGAAGCCATGGGTTGGGAAACTGTTGCGGCTGTTAAGACACCGCTGACACAAACCGACTTCTCTGCTTATATCGCGCCTGTTCTGCAGTCCGGTGCCGACGTTCTGGTTCTGAACCACTACGGCGGGAACATGGTCAACTCGCTGACCAACGCGGTTCAGTTCGGTCTGCGCGACAAGCTTGTGAACGACAAGAACTTCGAAATCGTTGTTCCGCTTTACTCCCGCCTGATGGCGAAGGGTGCGGGTGCCAACGTTAAGGGCATCTTCGGTTCTACAAACTGGCACTGGTCCCTGACCGACGAAGGCTCCAAAGCCTTCGTTAAATCCTTCGGCACCAAATATGGCTTCCCGCCCTCACAGGCTGCGCACACATGTTATGTTCAGGCGCTGCTTTATGCAGATGCGGTTGAACGTGCTGGGTCCTTCAACCCATGTGCGGTTGTCGAAGCGCTGGAAGACTTTGAATTCGACGGCATGGGCAACGGCAAGACGCTGTACCGCGGCGACGATCACCAGTGCTTTAAGGACGTGTTGGTTGTGAAGGGTAAGGAGAACCCGACCTCCGAATTCGACCTTCTGGAAATCGTGGAAGTCACACCTGTTGAGCAGGTGACGTACGACCCCGATCACCCACAGATGGCCGGTGGTTCTTTGGGCTCCTGTAACCCGGGCGCATAAGCGACACCAAACGATCTAACTAGCTTACATTACTGAACTTTCAGGGCGAGGATATTCTTCGCCCTGACCTTGGCCCATATGGGCTGACCGCGCTTGGAGGTGGGGCACCATGGACGCAATTATCCTGCAAATTCTCAACGGTCTGGACAAAGGATCTGCCTATGCGCTGATCGCTTTGGGTCTGACGTTGATCTTCGGCACGCTGGGTGTGGTGAATTTCGCCCACGGCGCGCTGTTTATGATCGGTGCTTTCTGCGCGGTGACCTTCAGCAAAATGCTGTCGTTCAGCCATACGATTATCGACGAAACGCAAAAGGACTTTCTTGGCAATCCGCTGAAAGTCGAGGTGCCCTATATCCATGACATTTTCGGTGTAGCGACGGGGGATGCTATTATCGACTGGGCCGTGCCCTTGTCGATCCTGTTCACCATTCCCGTGATGATCGCCATTGGCTTCATCATGGAGCGCGGGTTGATCAAACACTTCTACAAACGTCCCCACGCCGACCAGATCCTTGTGACCTTCGGTCTGGCAATCGTGTTGCAGGAAGTGATCAAGTATTTCTACGGTGCCAACCCCATTCCAACGCCCGCGCCTGCGGCCTTTGCCGGATCGTTTGATTTCGGCGCGATGATGGGTTTCGACGCCAACACGATCATCTACCCCTACTGGCGCCTGGTCTATTTCGCTTTCTCGGCCGTGATCATCGGCGCAGTCTTTGCCTTTTTGCAATTCACCACCTTCGGGATGGTTGTGCGCGCCGGCATGGCGGATCGTGAAACGGTCGGGCTTTTGGGCATCAATATCGACAAGCGCTTTACCATCATGTTCGGCATTGCTGCCGCGGTGGCGGGGCTTGCCGGCGTGATGTACGCGCCGATCAATTCGCCCAACTATCACATGGGTATGGATTTTCTGGTGCTCAGCTTCGTGGTTGTGGTTGTCGGCGGCATGGGCTCCCTGCCCGGTGCGGTGCTGGCGGGTTTCCTTTTGGGCATCCTTGAAAGCTTTGCTTCGATGGCGGCGGTGCTGGAATTCATTCCGGGCATCAACCAGATCATCATCTACCTTGTCGCAATCATCATTTTGCTGACCCGGCCACGCGGCCTGATGGGGCGCAAAGGCGTGATGGAGGAATAAGAACATGTTCGGACTTAATAAAAAAGACGCAGGCCTCCTGCTGGTGGTGGCTTTCCTTGCCCTCGCCGCCCCCTTCATCCTGAACCCCTTTCCAGAAGGGTCTGCGATGGCACAGTTCAACGCGGGCTATCCCGACCTGATGCAACGCCTCGTGATTTTTGGCATCTTCGCCATCGGGTTCAACATTCTTTTCGGCCTCACCGGCTATCTCAGCTTTGGTCATGCTGCCTTTCTGGGTGTGGGATCTTATGCCGCCATCTGGATGATGAAGCTGCTGACCATGAATGTGGTGCCTGCCATCATCGTTTCGATCCTGATTGCCGGTGTTTTCTCGCTGCTGGTCGGCTGGATTTCACTGCGCCGCTCGGGCATCTACTTTTCCATTCTGACACTGGCCTTTGCGCAGATGTCCTATGCGCTGGCCTATTCGGTGCTGACCCCGATTACGGGCGGTGAAACCGGCTTGCAGCCGAAATATGACGACCCGCGTATCCTTGACGGCGCCCTGGAAGCGGGCAAATCGCCCCGTGCCAACCTGTTCGGTCTGGAAATGAACGACGGGTTCGAACTGTCCATGGGCAATTGGGTGTTCACTTTTAACGCCGGCTATTACATCGCGGCCATTGTCATGCTGATTGCCTTCTACCTGTCGATCCGCATCTTCCGTTCGCCCTTCGGCATGATGCTGCGGGCGGTTAAATCGAACCAGCAGCGGATGAACTATACCGGTCTGAACACCAAACCTTATACATTGGCGGCCTTCGTGATCTCTGGCATGTATGCCGGTCTGGCAGGTGGCTTGCTGGTGGCGATGGACACGCAGGTGGGCGCGGAACGCATGTTCTGGACTGCATCGGGCGAAGTTGTTCTGATGACCATCCTTGGCGGTGCCGGCACGTTGATCGGGCCTGTCCTTGGGGCCGGTTTCATCAAATATATGGAAAACATCGTATCCAAGATCAACAAATCGGTTCTGGAACAGTGGTTTGCCTTTATGCCCGACGGCATCGAGGATGTGATGATCGCGCTGGTCTATCCCTTTGTGGGCAAAGGCTGGCACCTGACGCTGGGCCTGTTGTTCATGCTGGTTGTGATCTTCCTGCCCGGTGGTCTGGTCGAAGGCGGCCAACGCATCGCCAAATTGTTCCGCGGCAAGAACGCCTCGGACGATACCACTGACGCCACCAAAACCCCCGCAGAATAAGGAAAGACATCATGGCTATTCTTGAAGTTAAAAATGTGGGCAAGCGGTTTGGCGGCCTTCAGGCGCTTGGCGACGTGAACCTCAACATCGCGGAAAAATCCTGCCACGCGATCATCGGGCCCAACGGCGCGGGCAAATCCACCCTGCTGAACTGTCTGGTGGGCAAGCTGATCCCCGACACCGGATCGGTGATGTTTGACGGGCAATCCGTGCTGGGACGCAAACCCTATGAGATCAACCAGATGGGCATCTCACGGGTGTTCCAGACGCCGGAAATCTTTGGCGATCTGAACGTCATGGAAAACATGATGATCCCCTGTTTCGCCAAACGCGACGGCGCGTTCCGCATGCACGCGCTGGAAAGCATCGGACAGGAACGCGACATCATCGCCAAGGCCGAAGAAATGCTGGTGGATATGAAACTGATCGACAAACGCGAGATGATGGCCTCCTCCATGTCGCGCGGTGACAAACGCCGGCTTGAAATCGCCATGTGTCTGGCACAGGACCCGCGCCTGTTGCTGTTGGATGAACCCACCGCCGGTATGGCGCGGGCCGATACCAACAACACCATCGACCTGTTGAAACAGATCAAGGAAGAACGCGACATCACCATCGCGATCATCGAACATGACATGCATGTGGTCTTTTCACTCGCCGACCGGATCACCGTTCTGGCGCAAGGCACACCGCTGGTCGAAGACACGCCGGACAAGATCAAGGGCCATCCCAAAGTACGCGAAGCCTATCTGGGCGAAGTGCAGGAAGCCGCTTAACATCTGGGGGCGTTCTGCCCTCGTTCCCCCTACCCCTCTGTGGCCCCGTAAGGTGGGCATTGCCCCACCCCGCCGTCAAAAAGGATCAAGACAATGACCACCCAAACGCGTGAGAAAAACGCCAACCATGCGGCCACGGCCCCCGCCTTTCTGTCGGTCTGGAACCTTGAGGCCTATTACGGTGAAAGCTACATCGTACAGGGCATCAGCTTTAACGTGCATGAGGGCGAGATCCTTGCACTCTTGGGGCGCAACGGGGCGGGCAAGACCTCGACCTTGCGGGCGATGGCGCGGATGTCCTCGCCCGAAGTGCACAAGGGTGAAATCTGGCTCGACCATCAGGCCCTGCACAACATGCAGTCGTTCGAGGCGTCTCAGGCAGGACTGGGATTGGTCCCCGAGGACCGTTCCATCATCCCCGGCTTGACGGTTGAGGAAAACCTGAAGCTGGCACAAATCGCCCCCCCTATCGGCTGGTCACTGGAACGCATCTACGATCTGTTCCCACGTCTGGGCGAGCGCAAATCCCAGGACGGCATCACCTTGTCGGGCGGCGAGCAGCAGATGTTGGCGATCGCCCGCGCCCTGGCGCGCGACATCAAGGTGTTGTTGCTGGACGAACCTTACGAAGGTCTGGCACCGGTCATCGTCGATGAAATCGAAAAGACGCTGGGCATCATCAAGGAACAGGGCATCACAACGATTCTGGTGGAACAGAATGCGGTGCGGGCGCTGAAACTGGCCGACCGTGCGGTGATTTTGGACACCGGCGGGATCGTCTTTGACGGCACTGCCCAAGAAGTGCTCGACGATGCCGAGCTGCGCGCGGAATACCTCGCGATCTAAGCGCAACGGTTTGGCGGGCGGGCTTGGATTTCTAAATATCTCTCAAATGCGCAACAGGTGCTTGCGGCGTTCCCCATTGGAAAGGCCGCAGCGGCCAGCTTGGCTGCTCCCCGCCGCAGGTAAATTCCGAATTCGGTTTTCCGGATAGGCAAAATCTACTGATAATCCGTCGGCCCGCTCTCTTGGCCACTCTCTACTTGCCTGTTGCGAACCAGCGTTTCTGCTACACTTGCGCTTTTGATCTGTATGATCAAAAAACCCAACTTCGCGCATGAATTACAGTATAAAACCCGCTATCAGCGACGAGCAGGGTCTAAACCCCCGCGGGAATGTGATTACTGTGAGGGGTAAATAAGGTGATGAAGCGAACGACCTTCGGGTTTGTCGATCCGAAAAAAATTCCGCGATATGCTGCGATCACATTTTTGATAAGCGGCGTTATATTGCTGGTCATCGTGTTTGCGATAAAGTCCTACCAGGCCCGCGCATTAGCCGACAGCATTGCACTTCCTGCCGAAGTTATCCGTATCGATTCCCGCACACAAGGCAAGCGCAAGAATAAAACAGTTTCGGCCCGTCGACGTCTGCAATACCGCCCCGTTTTTCGTACAACGGCCCCGTCAGGCGAAGTGGTCGTTTATGAAAGTCAAAGTTGGCGGCTTTCGCCCTTATATGATGTGGGTGACCGCGTAACCGGACTGTACCGTGCCGAAACCGGCGTCATCAGCACCGCCGAAATACGTAAAGGCCAGGCTTTCTTAAGCAATATGCTTTTCGGGATGTCAGCCATATTTATCGCCCTTGGCATCGCCATACTCAAGGCGTTTAAAACGCGGTAGTCTCCAAAGCTCTAAGGAGTTTGCCCCATTTGTCGAAAGACGACATTAAACCGCCCCCTTGACGTCAACGAAACATTTACCGCTGCGCAAGCAAATCGCGCAGTTCGGTTTTCAGAACCTTGCCGTAGTTGTTCTTGGGCAGCTCATCCAGCCTGATATACCGCTTTGGCCGTTTGAACCGCGCGATATGATCAAGACAAAGCGCATCCAGCTCCGCCTCTGCCGCGTCGCCGACGATAAACGCGACGACCTCTTCGCCCCATTCGCCCTGCGCCTGCCCCACAACCGAAACCTCGCGCAACTGTTCGTGCATCAACAAAACCTCTTCGACCTCACGCGGATAAACGTTTGAACCGCCCGTGATGATCACATCCTTGCTGCGGTCGCGCAGCGTCAGATAGCCCGCAGCGTCCAGCACGCCCACATCCCCCGTCAAAAGCCAGCCATCGTGCAGCGCCGCCGCCGTGGCAGCCGGATTGCGCCAGTACCCTGCCATCACTGTCGCCCCGCGCACCATGATTTCGCCTTCCGTGCCTGTTGGGACCGGCGCGCCGGTGGGATCACAAATCTGGACCTCCATCCCTGTTTGCGCCCGCCCGACAGAGCCCAGCCGGCTGCGCCATTCGGGGTGGTCGCGGTCCATGACATCGTCGCGCGATAATGCTGTGATCCCCATCGGGCATTCGCCCTGCCCGTAGATTTGTACGAACACGGGGCCGAACCATTCGGATGCTTCAATGATATCAGCAAGATACATCGGTCCGCCGGCATAAACGACAGTGCGCAGCCCCGTGCCCCGCGCGCCAATCTCCGTGGCCCGTTGCGTCAGGCGCTTCACCATTGTGGGTGCCGCGAACATATGCACCGATCCGAAATGCGCGGCCAACTCCAGAATCTCCTCCGGCTCGAAACCACCGGAGGCAGGGCAGACATGACGCGCGCCCGCCTGCACATGCATCACCGCATAAAGCCCGGCCCCATGGCTGAGCGGCGCTGCGTAAAGCGCCGTATCGGTCGCGCTGACCTGATCCACATCCGCCTCATAGCTCTGTGTCATCGACGCCAGCATGCCGTGTGTGATGATCACGCCCTTGGGCTGTCCTGTGGTGCCAGAGGTATAAAACAGCCACGCCATATCATCGGCCCCGCGCGACACGATACCGGTTTGTGCAGGCGCCGTCAGAACCGCGTCACGAAACACATCCGCCGCCACATCAAGCACGCGGGCCTGCGGCGCGTGGGTGCGCAGGGTCGCAGCCTGTACACCGCTCGCGAACACCAGCTTTGCGTCAGCGTCCTGCACGATAAATGCGGCCTCGCGCCCGTGCAGCTTTGCGTTGATCGGTACTGCCGCCGCCCCCGCACTCCAGATGCCATAGAGCACTACCAGAAATTCGGTCATGTTTTTCATGAAAATCGCCACGCGGTCACCGGGTGCCACCCCCTGCGCGGCCAACCATCCCGCCACTTTTTGCGCCTGATCGGCAAATCCGGCGTAATCCGCGACCATCTGCGTCCCTGTAAACAGCGCAGGCGCGGTGGGGGTGCGTTCAGCGGCGCTGATCAGCCAATGGGAAAGATTCATTCGTTTTCTCCTTGCATGCGCAACATGCATGCCAACCATTGGACACACAACTGGCGGGTTTTCACGCAGAACACATTGGCCTATAAGCTACTCTGACGTCACGGCGCGAAATGCCGCCGGACAAGGGACAAGTCGAGGATAATATGACTAAAAATACCCATGACGCGGATGTGGCTTTCATCCGGGCGCTCGCCGAGTTGTTGAATGAAAACGACCTGACCGAATTGCAGGTCAAGCGCGACTATGCCGAAGACGACAGCCTGAATGTGCGCGTGAGCCGTAAACCGCCACAGCAAATCATGGCCGCACCGCAGGTGCAGGCTGCTGCCGCGCCACAGGCTGTTACCGCTTCAGCCGCCGCGCCAGCGCTCGCGGCCCCCACGGCCGCAGAGGACGCAACAGATCCCGCCAGCCACCCCGGTGCGGTGACGTCGCCGATGGTTGGCACGGTTTATATGCAGGCCGAACCGGGCGCACCTGCCTTTATTTCTGTTGGTGCCGCGATCAGCGAAGGCGACACGCTGTTGATCGTTGAAGCCATGAAAACCATGAACCACATCCCCGCCCCCCGCTCTGGCACGGTCAAGCGGATTCTGGTCGGCGACGGCGATGCGGTTGAGTTTGGCGCACCGCTGGTCATCATCGAATAGGGTGGTCGCAAATGTTTAACAAAATCCTTATCGCCAATCGGGGTGAGATTGCCCTGCGTGTGATCCGCGCCGCCCGCGAGATGGGTATCGGGACTGTCGCGGTGCATTCCACTGCCGACAGCGACGCGATGCATGTGCGCATGGCGGATGAATCGGTATGCGTGGGCCCGCCTTCTTCGATGCAGTCCTATCTGTCGATCCCCGCGATCATCGCAGCCTGCGAAATCACCGGCGCCGAGGCGATCCACCCCGGTTATGGCTTCCTGTCCGAAAACGCGAACTTCGTTCAAATCGTGCAGGATCACGGGCTGACGTTTATCGGCCCCACCGCTGAACATATCCGTGTGATGGGCGACAAGATCACCGCCAAGGATACCATGAAAAAGCTGGGTGTGCCCTGTGTACCCGGATCTGCGGGCGGCGTCGCGACACTGGAAGAAGCCAAAGCACTGGGTGCCGAAATGGGCTATCCGGTGATCATCAAAGCCACAGCTGGCGGTGGTGGTAAGGGCATGAAAGTCGCCGAAACCGCGAATGACATGGAACGCGCGTTCCAGACGGCACGTGCCGAAGGTAAATCGAACTTCGGCAATGACGAAGTCTATATCGAAAAATACCTGACCACGCCGCGCCACATCGAAATTCAGGTGTTCGGCGATGGCAAAGGCCGCGCGGTTCATCTGGGTGAACGCGACTGTTCACTGCAACGCCGCCACCAAAAGGTGTTCGAGGAAGCCCCCGGCCCCGCGATTTCACCCGAAGAACGCGCGCGCATCGGCAAGGTTTGTGCGGATGCGATGGCCGACATCAACTATATCGGCGCAGGCACAATCGAGTTTCTTTATGAGAAAGGCGAGTTCTATTTCATCGAAATGAACACCCGTTTGCAGGTCGAACATCCGGTTACCGAAGCGATCTTTGGCGTTGATCTGGTGCGCGAGCAAATTCGTGTGGCGTCGGGCATGGACATGTCTTTCCAGCAAGAAGACCTTCAGATCAACGGTCATTCCATCGAGGTCCGCATCAACGCGGAAAAGCTGCCCAACTTCTCACCCTGTCCGGGCCGGATTACGCAGTATCATGCGCCGGGTGGTTTGGGCGTGCGGATGGATTCGGCACTCTATGACGGCTATTCGATCCCGCCTTATTACGACAGCCTCATCGGGAAACTGATTGTGCACGGCCGCGACCGCCCCGAAGCGTTGGCGCGTTTGCACCGGGCTTTGGGCGAATTGATCGTCGACGGTGTTGATACCACCGTCCCGCTGTTCCACGCGCTTTTGGCCGAACCCGATGTCCTTTCGGGGGATTACAACATCCACTGGCTGGAACACTGGCTTGAAACCAATCTCGGCAATGCCTGATCGGCAATGTCGAACCTGACGCCGGACCTGTTGTTACATGGCTATGCTGTCGGGATTTTCCCGATGGCAGAGCACCGCGACGATCCAGAGATTTTCTGGGTCGATCCCGAGCGGCGCGGTGTTTTGCCGCTTGATGGCTTTCACATCTCGCGCTCGCTGGCCCGTGCCATGCGCCGCAGTACGTTCGACGTACGGATCAACAGTGATTTCGCGGGCGTGGTTGCGGGGTGCGCCGATCGCGCAGACACTTGGATCAATTCCGAAATTTCTGGGCTTTACAGTGCGTTACACGCCAAGGGCAAAGCCCATTCTATCGAGTTATGGGAAGGTGATTCATTGGTCGGCGGGGTTTACGGTGTTACCTTGGGGGCTGCGTTTTTTGGTGAAAGCATGTTCTCGCGCCGGACCAATGCGTCAAAAATGGCCTTGGCGGCTTTGGTCGACCACCTGAACCGTGCGGGGTTCCTGTTGTTTGATACGCAATTCCTCACGCCGCACCTTGCCTCCTTGGGCGCGCAGGAAATCACGCGCCGCGCCTATCATGCGCGTCTGCAGCACGCGACTGCGCAGCAGGCAAATTTTACATCGGTGGGGGTTTCACAGCTTTACGATGTGGTGCAACGGATGACCCAAACATCATAGCGCTGATGCTCAAGCGCTGACAATGCCGGGGCGGATGCAATCATCCAGCCGGAAAACAACACACCTTCTTTACCGTTCTCGGAAATCTCCAGCGCGGCATAGGCATTGCCAGACGGATTTCCCGCAGGGTAGCGGCATTCTTTCATGACGATCTGCAAAGACCCCATGCGAAATGCCTGACCCGCACGCATTTCAAAATCGGTGGTCTGTCCAGAAGTCTTGTCCAGCGCGCGTAAAACGCCGCCCGTCGCATTACTTGCCTGTTGCGCAGCAAGCGGTGTTGCCAACGCAAGCGCGACCAATGCGGCAGATACGGAACGCATCGGCGTGATCACTCGGGGCTCCATGCCTCGTAGTCTGAGCGGTCCTTTGGCGACAGCTGACGCAACGACCCCGCCGGCGCATAGGCCTGCATGGTACCGGTCAGGTTTTCAACATGCGGCTTTTCCCATGTCTTATGCACCATCGGTTTGTCTGTAGGTGGTTCGTCCCACGTATGATGCAGCCAGCCGTGCCAATCCGGTGACACGCGGCTTGCCTCCATCTCGCCGTTGAACATGACCCAACGGCGGGTGTTATCTGCGTTACGAAAATAGGTGTTGCCCTGTTCGTCTTCGCCCACTTTTACGCCTTTGCGCCAGCTCCAAAGCTGTGTGTTCAGAGTATTGCCGTGCCACCACGTCAGTCCCCGGAAAATAGTGTTCAGAATGCCCATGATGCTCTCCGCGCTCAACTTGAACCGGTTATGCACCAGTGCGCGCGCCGCGTCCAGCAGACCTGTACAAGTGTTGCGGCAAAGACTCGTGTGAGGTGCGCAAATTTTGCATATTTCCCAAAGTCATTGGCCCTGATTGCCTGCAAAGCTATTGTTCCCAAAACGGAGACAATCGTAATGCCTGCCAAAACCGCCAAACCCGAAACAGCGCTCGCAAAAAAGGCGACTGCCAAACATGTGGCCGAATGCCACGGGGTCAAAGTGCCGGACAGCCCGATGTTGACGCCGGTGCGGATCGAACGGATCAATGCCGCGCGGTATGAGGGACAGGAAATCGCAGGTGCGCTGCAAGTGGTGCAGGCGGGCGACAAGGTGCTGGAAATGGGATCGGGCATCGGCCTTGTCGGGGCGATTGTGGCCAAGAACGGCAAACCCAGCAGAGTCGTGTCATTTGAGGCGAATCCAAACCTCATCGAACACATCACAGCCCTTTATAAGCTGAACCGGCTCTCCAAAACCATCGAGGTGCGCAACGAGGTGTTGGTCAGCGCGCCGGATGCGCCCGAAACGATGGCGTTTCACATTCGCAATTCCTACCTTGGATCATCGCTGATTGATTCCGACAGCCGTGCGACCACCCGCGTTGACGTGCCGACCGCGGATTATGCAGAGGTACACAAAGACCTCGCGCCCGATGTCCTGTTGATGGACATCGAAGGGGGCGAGCTTGAATTCCTGCGCCATGCCTCGCTTGACGGCATCCGCGCCATTGTCATCGAATTCCACCCTGATGCATACGGGCGCGAAGGGATGCGCGAATGCAAATCCATCCTCGAACACGCTGGTTTTGCCAAAGTGCCCGACCATTGCACGCGGCAGGTCTGGACCTGTGTGCGCGACGCGAAACTCCAAGGGCCATTGCCGGATGCCGCTTGGACCGCGCAAACCACCACGTTGGAAAATGCGATTCTGGTGCCCCCTTCTGAGCAGGAGTTCGTCCAAAAAGCCGGTGTGCTGACCGCCGACGGAAAATACCACGCCGAAGGGGCGCTGTGGCGCAACGGGCGGGCGTTGACCGTCGCACCTGATATGCCCGACGGCACATTGAAAACCCGCAAAGGCACGTGGCTATGGGGCGGCGTTTTATGGATGCACTTCGGCCATTTTCTGGTCGAAAGCACAGCGCGGCTTTGGGCGCTGGCCCATCTTGATGAAAAGATCGACGGTATTCTGTTTGTGCCCAAACGCCCGCGCAACGGCGATGAAGTGCTGCAATTTCAAAAGGATCTTATCGGCCTAATGGGCACGGATGTGCCAGTGATTTGCGTGCCCGAAGCAGAACAGGTCGAGCGGTTGATTGTGCCCGGACAAGGGTTTGGACTGGGCCCGATGATCACCGGCACGCAAACCTTCCGCGACGCCTTTGCCAATAATTTTGCGAATGACATTCAGGCGGACGGACCTGAAAAACTCTATGTGAGCCGCAGCAAACTACCATCCGGGCGGGGCAACCTGATTGGCGAAGCAGAGCTGGAAGAGCATCTGAGCGCTGAAGGCTACGTGATTTATCACCCTGAAAAATACGATATTCACCACCAGATCGCGACCTATAAAGCCGCCAAACAGATCATCGCGGCCGAGGGATCCACCTTGCATATGTTGGCCATGGTTGCCGACCCCGCCACAGAAATCGCGATGATCGTGCGCCGCCCCTCCGGTGCGACCCGCAATCTGGAACGTCATCTGGAGGCCTTCACCGGCCGCGCACCCGTGAGCATCACTCATTTGCTGCGCTCGTGGAAACCACGCGGGGCGGCGAAGCCGCGCATGTGGATGGGCGAATTGGACATGCCCGCGTTACAAAACACGTTAGCAGAGTCCGGTTTCATCGCCAAAGGCGGCACGCCTTGGGTGTCGCTTGATCCCAAAGACGTGCAGGAACGGCTTGGCAACCGGTACGAAGAGGTCGTTTAATCCGGCAGCACCGCGGTTAATTCTATTTCGATCCGGTATTTCGGGTCGATCAATCCGCATTCGATCATCGTTGCCGCGGGCGGGTTGGCCCCGAAAGCTTCTGATAAGACGGGCCAGCAGGGTTCAAATTCGGCCCGATCCGGCAACATGTAGGTCACGCGCACCGCATCGGCAAAGCTCGCGCCTGCTTCCTCTAGCGCCTTGCCGATCACTTCCAGCGCGTGGCGGCATTGGCTGACCACATCGTCCCCCTGCCCCACGGTGCCAGCCACATGCACAAAGCCGCCCGCGACAACCGCGCGGCAATAGCCGATCTTCGCTTCGAATTCCCCACCTGAGTGTATTCGTTTCATCATCACGTCCCTTGTGTCCTACGCTATCAAAACAGCGCCAATTTCAACGCTGCAAAACAAAAGGGCGCGTCCGAAGACACGCCCTTTCTAAAACTTACCTGCACAGTGCAGATCACGGTACCCTAGCCTGCGGTCGCCGGCTCTTTTTCGGGTTCACCGTGGATCATCAAAGGCGCGGCATCGGAATTCACCGACTCTTCGTTCACCACGACTTCGTTGACCGAATCCAGTCCCGGCAGATCGAACATCGTATCCAGCAGGATATCCTCAAGAATGGAGCGCAATCCACGTGCGCCCGTCTTGCGTTCAATGGCCCGTTTCGCGATGGCAGACAGCGCATCATCGGTAAAGTTCAGCTGGGTATCTTCCAGCTCGAACAGGCGCTGATACTGCTTGACCAAAGCGTTTTTGGGCTGCGTCAGGATCGTCACCAGCGCGTCCTCGTCCAGATCTTCCAGCGTTGCCAAAACCGGCAGACGACCGACGAATTCCGGGATCAAACCGAATTTCAACAGGTCTTCGGGCTCAAGATCGGTGAAAATCTCGCCGATGCCACGGGCGTCATTGTCGCGGACGTCCGCGCCAAAACCCATCGCCGACCCCTTGCCGCGGGCGGCAATGATCTTGTCCAGACCGGCAAAAGCCCCACCACAGATGAACAGGATGTTCGTGGTGTCGACCTGCAGGAATTCCTGCTGCGGATGTTTGCGCCCGCCCTGCGGCGGCACAGAAGCAACGGTGCCTTCCATCAACTTCAGCAAGGCCTGCTGCACGCCCTCGCCCGACACGTCGCGGGTGATTGAGGGGTTTTCGGATTTGCGCGTGATCTTGTCCACTTCGTCGATGTAGACAATGCCGCGCTGTGCGCGTTCGACGTTATATTCGGAGGCCTGCAAAAGCTTCAGAATGATGTTCTCTACATCTTCGCCCACATAACCGGCTTCGGTCAGTGTGGTCGCATCTGCCATAGTAAACGGCACATCCAGAATCCGCGCCAGCGTTTGCGCGAGCAGCGTCTTACCGCAACCGGTTGGACCGATCAGCAGAATGTTGGATTTCGCCAGTTCGATATCGCCACCCTTCTGGGCGTGATTCAGACGTTTGTAGTGGTTGTGCACCGCCACCGACAGAACCCGTTTGGCCGTTGCCTGACCGATCACATAATCGTCCAGAACCTCGCAGATGTCTTTGGGGGTGGGCACACCATCGGTGGCTTTCAGGCCGGATGCCTTGGTCTCTTCGCGGATGATATCCATACACAATTCAACGCATTCATCACAGATGAACACCGTTGGCCCCGCAATAAGCTTGCGCACCTCATGCTGGCTCTTGCCGCAGAAGCTACAGTAGAGGGTGTTTTTGCTATCACCGCTGGAATTATTCGCCATGTCAGCCCTTTCAGGTCTGTCGTGAATTTTGCGCGCCATCGCTCGACGCGCGGTCCTTGCCGCAAACACTATGCCAGTGCCTTGGGCGCTACAATCGCAAAATCGCAGCGCCTAAAGGTCTGGCTTATTTGTCGCCTTTGCCCTTCTTGGGCTTGGGTTTGGGCGCGTCGCCGTCATCTTCCTTGCCGCGGTTCGCGACGATTTCGTCGATATGGCCCCATGCCAGCGCTTCGTCCGGTGTCATCCACAGGTCGCGATCCAGCGCTTTTTGAACGGTTTCATAGTCCTGACCGGAGTGCTTCATATAGAGCTGGTACATCCGTTCGCGCGTCTGTTCGATGTGGCGTGCGGAGATCAGAATATCTGTCGCCTTACCCTGTGACCCACCGGAGGGCTGGTGCACCATCACTTCGGCATTGGGCAGTGCGAAACGCATCCCCTTTTCACCACCGATTGCAATGACCGACCCCATGGATGCCGCCATGCCACAGATCAGCGTCGATACTTTCGGGCGAATGTACTGCATCGTGTCATAGATCGACAGGCCGGCAGATACTTCGCCACCCGGTGAATTGATGTACATGCTGATTTCCTTGGACGGGTTTTCCGCCTCAAGATGCAGCAGCTGCGCCACGATCAGATGGCTCATTCCGCTGTGAATCGGGCCATTGATGAAAATGATCCGTTCTTTCAACAAACGCGAGAAAATATCGTAAGCCCGTTCGCCGCGGCTCGTCTGTTCGACGACCATCGGGACAAGGTTCATGTAGGTTTCATAGGGATCATTCATCTGTACTTGCCTGTATCTGCGTCTGAGGGACCATACCCGCAGAACCGTTGCTAACAGATTAGTCGCGGGCAGAGGGACCTTCAAGGGGGGGCACCGCGATGGGGGACCGTTACCTGCACCCTATTTGCCTTACCCGAGCTTATTTAGGAATTCGTTAACACTGCTTTCACAAAGGCGGGCGCAAGCGGCACAGGGTTTTGCGGCGGCTGACCGGTTCGCGCCCCTTTGGCGGCGCAACACATAAAATTGTTCGCAATTGCTGAAATGGGATGCAACCTGCGGGGCTTCGCCCGCTAGCGGTTAAGCCAAGCCCGCCCCGGCCGCGGGGCGGGCAAAATGCGCCCGCAAAGGCGCTGTGAATAGGAAATGATCGTGCGCGACCTTAGGGGGCGAGACAATCAGCGATGGCCCCGCCAAGCACCAACATCAAATCCGGGTAAAGGTCGGGTCCCAAAGGCAGGGAGACCCCCAAGGGATCAAGCGTCGCGAGTTTTGTGCTTTGTCCCTCAAGCACGGTTTGCAACAGCGATGTGTTCATCTGCGGCTCGGCAAAAGCGCAGACCGGCGCGGCACTTTCGATTTTTGTGCGCAACTCGGACACCCGCGCAGGCCCCGGCGTAGCGGCATCACCGGCACTGACCGCCGCGACGGCCTCAACGTCGAAACGCGCTTCGAAATAATGGAACGCGTCGTGGAACACTATAAAGGAGCGGC
Source organism: Sulfitobacter geojensis (assembly GCF_000622325.1). Taxonomy (NCBI): domain Bacteria; kingdom Pseudomonadati; phylum Pseudomonadota; class Alphaproteobacteria; order Rhodobacterales; family Roseobacteraceae; genus Sulfitobacter; species Sulfitobacter geojensis. The sequence goes on along the minus strand of NZ_JASE01000005.1, from coordinate 1,925,751 downwards.
CCTTGGCACCTTGGAGGCGCTGCGCGATCTGTTTGCTCAAAATCTCCATCTCCGCACGCCCGTCTTGGGCGTTTTCGCGATAGATTGCCGCATTTTCGGGGTCCAAATCGGCCAACGCCTGTGCAATTGCCGAAAGAGAGGCGGCGGCATTTTCAGGGTCCAGCCAGATATGTGGGTCACGAGCCTCTGCGCCACCGCCGTGGGCGTGCCCCTCGTGGCCATCATGCTCTTCGTGATCTTCGTGTTCTGCATGATCTTCGTGATTTTCGTGCCCCTCATGATCGTCGTGATCTTCATGCCCATCGTGATCGTCGTGATCTTCATGCCCATCGTGATCTTCGTGACCCACATGATCGGCGTGATCTTCGTGGCCCTCATGGTCGCCATCATGCGCGTGACCTTCGTGACCGTCATCCTTGTGCGCGTGTTCCTCATGACCTTCTGCTGCGTGATCATGACCATCATGCGCATCATCGTCATGGTGCTCATCGTCATGGGCCGCGTGATCGTGATCATGCCCCCCTTCAAAACCGACCCCTTCGCGGAACGCCAGCAACGACACGCCTTCCGCTTCCATCAGTGCCAGCTTGCGCGCATTCGGTGCCAAAGCGTCAAGCGGTTCAGCCAGCCACGGTGTCAATCCGGCTCCTACCCAGACCACGAGATCTGCCTTGCTCAGGCTGCGCGCTTCGGAGGGGCGCATCGCGTAACCATGCGGCGACGCACCGGGGGGAATCACCAGATCAGGCGTGCCGACCCCCTGCATCACGCGGGCAATAAGGCTGTGTACCGGCGCAATATCGACAGCAACAACAGGCACTTCGGCCCGCGCCATGGCAGGCAGAAAGAGCAAGGCAAAGGGGAGTAGACGCATGGGATATCTCCATATGAAATTTGAAGGCTTGCTAGCGTGTATGTTATAACATATCAATACCCGACATCAGGAGAACGGACATGAGCACCATCGGTTTTGCCCCGCACGACCATCACAGCTGCGTCGCGGACACGTTGCAAAAGGCGGACAGCCACTGCGCCGACAAGGGCCTGCGTTTGACGCCGGTACGCCGCCGCGCGCTGGAAATCCTGTTGGCGGATCACCGCGCTTTGGGGGCCTATGATTTGCTGGCTGTGCTGGCGACCGAAGGCATGGGCACGCAACCCCCCGTCGCCTACCGCGCGCTGGACTTTTTGGTGAAGGCCGGATTTGCTCATAAAATCGAGGCGCTTAACGCCTATATTGCCTGTGCGCATTTGGGGGAATGCACAATGCCCGCCTTTCTGATTTGTCGGGCCTGCAAATCCGTGGCCGAAGCAGACACTGCCGTCGCGAAGGGCCGGCTGGATGACGCGGCCGTTGCGGCAGGGTTTCAGATCGAACGCACAGTTGTCGAAGCCGAAGGGCTTTGCCCCGCTTGTCAGGATATTGCCGCATGAGCCTGATCGAGACCCGAAACCTGACCCTTGGATATCGCGGTACGCCGGTATTGCGCGACGTAAGCTTTTCGATTGAACGGGGCGAGATTGTCACCATCGTCGGCCCCAACGGATCGGGTAAATCCAGTCTGCTGCGGGCGTTGATCGGGGCTTTGGCACCGGTGTCGGGCAGTGTCACACGGGCCCGCGGTTTGCGCATCGGCTATGTGCCGCAAAAACTGCACATCGATGCGACCCTGCCGCTGACCGTGCACAGGTTTCTGAACCTGCCCCACCGGCAAAAATCCGATGACATCATGGCCGCCCTGTCCCGCGCCGGTGTGCCGGAGTTGCGCGACGCGCAGATGGCGGCCTTGTCCGGCGGTCAGTTCCAGCGGGTTTTGCTTGCGCGCGCCTTGTTGGGCCGGCCCGATATCCTGATCCTGGACGAGGCGACACAAGGGCTGGATCAACCCGGTGCCGCCGCATTCTATCGCCAGATCGAACAGGTCCGCCGCGAGCTGAACCTTGCAGTGTTGATGGTCAGCCACGATTTGCATGTGGTGATGGCGGCGTCGGACCGTGTGCTGTGCCTGAGCGGTCATATCTGTTGCGAAGGCACCCCCGAAACCGTGGCGGACGCACCCGAATACCGCGCGTTGTTTGGCGACGGGACACAGGGCACGCTGGCGCTGTATCGTCACCAGCACGATCACGCGCATCACCACGACCACGATCATGACCACAGCCACGAGCATACACACTGATGGACGATTTTATCTTACGCGCGGCCCTTGCCGGTCTTGGTGTCGCACTTGCCGCCGCCCCTCTGGGGTGCTTTGTGATCTGGCGGCGCATGGCCTATTTCGGCGATGCCACCAGCCATGCCTCCTTGCTGGGCGTCGCGCTGGCGCTGGCAATGGATTTGCCGGTGATTGCGGGCGTGCTGGTGGTTGCCCTTGCCATGGCCCTGATCGTCAGCAGCCTGTCCGAACGTCACATCAGCACCGATGCCCTGCTTGGCGTTCTGGCCCATGCCGGACTGGCGCTTGGGCTGGTCGCGGTGTCCTTGGTGCCGGGACAACGGGTCGATCTTTCGGCTTATCTGTTCGGGGATATTCTGGCGGTGACCCAACGCGATGTCATCCTGATCTGGAGCGGTGCCATCCTTGTCGCGCTGTTGCTTTTGTGGCGTTGGCAGGCGTTGCTGACCGCCACCCTGAACCCCGACCTCGCCACGGCATCGGGGGGTAAACCACGCCGTGAACAGCTGATCCTGACGCTGGCTTTGGCACTTACCGTGGCGGTGGCGCTTAAGGTCGTCGGGGCGCTGTTAATCGCCGCCATGCTGGTGATCCCTGCGGCCGCTGCCCGCCCCTTCGCGCGCACGCCCGAAATGATGGCGCTTTGTGCGATGATGCTGGGTGCGGTTGCCGTTGGGGCGGGTCTGCTGGCGTCGTTCCGCTTTGATACGCCAACCGGTCCCAGCATTGTCACAGCCGCCGCAGTGCTGTTCGCGATCTCGACCAGCCTGTCGCCGCTGCTGCGCGCCCGCTAGGGCTCAGGTCACGCGACCACGCACCTTGTATTTGGGATCGTCCCACAGGGCGTTGGTCATCACATCCTTGATCACAGCCACGGCCGCCGTCACATCGGCCGCATCCAGATAAAGCGGTGTAAAGCCAAAGCGCATGATGTCGGGCGCGCGGAAATCGCCGATCACACCGCGATCAATCACCGCCTGCATCGCCGCATAGCCGTGTTCGAACCTGAAAGACACTTGCGAACCGCGCGCTTGCGGATCGCGCGGGCTCGCCAATTCCAGCTGTGGCACCGCCTGCTCGACTTCTTTGATAAACTGTTCTTGCAGATCAAGAGAGGCGCGGCGCACATCCGCCATATCCACCCCGTCCCAAACCTTCATCGCCTCTTCAAGGGCTGCCATCTGTAACACCGGCGGTGTGCCAACCCGCATCCGCTCGATCCCCTTGCCGGGGGTGTAATGCAGGTCAAAATCAAACGGGTTCGCATGCCCCAGCCACCCGCTTAACGCCGGTTCTGCCGTGTCGGCCAGATCAGGGCGCACATAGATAAATGCGGGCGCACCCGGGCCGCCATTAAGATATTTGTAGGTACAGCCGACGGCAAATTCGCAATTGGATGCCGCCAGATCCACCGGAATGGCCCCCGCCGAATGCGCCAGATCCCAAACCATCACCGCACCCGCGTCATGGGCCAACTTGGTCAGCGCCTTCATGTCATGCATCCGGCCCGTACGGTAATCCACTTCGGTCAACATCACCACGGCGATCTCGTCTGTGATGGACGTCGCAACATCCTCGGGTGCCACAGTGCGCAACTCGTACCCCTGCCCCAGCAACCCGACCAGACCTTCGGCCATATACAGATCGCTCGGAAAATTGCCCTTGTCGCTCAGGATCACACGGCGCTCCGGGCGCATCTTAACGCCAGCGGCAAGCGCCTGATAGACTTTGACCGACAGGGTATCGCCCATCACAACCGATCCGGCAGCTGCCCCGATCAGCCGCCCGATGGAGGTGCCCACGTTGGTCGGTTGCGCCATCCAGCCGGCCTTGTTCCAGCCGCCGATCAACATCTGCGCCCATTCGTCGTTCATCACACCCGAAAGCCGCGCAGGCACGTTTTTCGGCATCGGTCCCAAAGAGTTGCCATCCAGATAGATCACCCCTTCGGGCAAGATAAACTGTTCTTTTCTCAGCACATTCGCCACTTACAAGACTCCTCTGACTTGCCACAATTCGGGAAACAATTCGACCTCAAGCATGCTGCGCAAATAGGCCACGCCCGATGTCCCGCCCGTGCCGCGTTTAAACCCGATGATCCGCTCAACCGTCGTTACGTGATTGAAACGCCAGCGGCGGAAATAATCCTCAAGATCGACCAGTTTTTCGGCCAGTTCATACAGCTCCCAATGGGCCTTGGGGTCTTGGTAAACCTTTTGCCACATGTCCTGTACCGCTGGCACCGCCTGCCAGTCGCTGTCGCTGGGCGCACCGGCCATAGGGGTCATGCCCATCCGGTCACAGGTTACATCAATTGCCACCTGATACAGGCTCGGCTGCGCCAGTTCGTCACTCAACGCCTCAAAAGCCACAGGTTTATGCTTGTGCAACGCCATCAACGCCCCGATGCGGTTGCCCAACAAGTATTCGACCAGCCGGTATTGATGAGACTGGAACCCCGATGAATTCCCCAAAGAGGGGCGGAACGCCGTGTATTCACTGGGCGTCATCGTACGCAGCACATCCCACGCCGAATTCAATTGTTCAAAGATCCGCGCAACACGGGTCAACATCTTGAAGGCCGGTTTCAACTCCCCCGACAACATCACCCGGCGCGCTTCTTGCAATTCGTGGATCGCCAGACGCATCCATAACTCGGAAGTCTGATGCTGCACGATAAACAACATTTCGTCATGCGCATCACTTAACGGATGCTGCGCGGTCAGGATCGCATCAAGCCCCAGATAATCGCCATAGGACATGTCCTTGGCAAAATCCATCTTGGCGCCTTTGGCAGCCTTGTCAAAATCGCTCATTTAGGATCCCTCAGGGCAAAACGCTGGATTTTGCCGGTCGCTGTTTTTGGCAACGCCTCTATAAACCGGACGTCGCGGGGGTATTTAAACGGCGCGATGGTTGCCTTGACGTGGTCCTGTAACGCCTTGACCAATGCCGCATCCCCCGTAAACCCATCAACCAGAACGACATGCGCCTGCACGATGGATCCGCGCGCCTCGTCATCGGCAGCGACCACACCGCATTCACTGACTGCGGGATGGCTCAGCAATGCGGCCTCCACTTCGGGGCCTGCAATGTTATAACCCGCGCTGATGATCATGTCGTCGTTACGCGCGGCGAAATACAGGTAACCCTCTGCATCCATTGAAAAACTGTCGCCGGTAATGTTCCAGCCGTCTTGCACGTAAACGCCCTGCCGGTCATCCGCGAGGTAACGACACCCCGTAGGTCCACGCACAGCCAAGCGCCCGACCTCGCCGCGCGGCACTTCGTTTCCGTAGGCGTCAATCACCTTGGCTTCATAGCCGGTGACAGGTTTGCCGGTGCAGGCCGCTTTATGATCGTCAAACCGGTTGGAAATAAAGATGTGCAACATCTCTGTCGCGCCGATGCCATCCAGCATCGGCTTGCCGGTCTTGGCCTGCCAATCGTGATAGACCGGGGCGGGCAGAGTTTCGCCCGCACTGACCGCAGCGCGCAGGGAGGACAAATCTGCGCCTTCCTCCATCGCCTGCAACATAGCGCGATAGGCGGTGGGTGCCGTGAAACATACGGTTGCTTTGAATTTTTCGATGATCTCGATCATATTGGGCGGGCTTGCGGTTTCCAGCAGCGTCGCGGCCGCGCCAAACCGCAGTGGGAAAATCGCCAGACCGCCCAGACCGAAGGTAAAGGCCAATGGCGGTGAACCGACAAAGACATCGTCGGGCGTGACCTGCAACACCTCGCGCCCGTAACCGTCCGCAATAATTAACAAATCCCGATGAAAGTGCATCGTCGCCTTCGGACTTCCAGTGGTGCCCGAGGTGAAACCCAAAAGCGCCACATCGTCCTGCGCCGTGTCCACCGCATCAAACTGCACCGGCTTTTCCAAAGCCAGACGGTCGAGCTCCGCATCATGGTTGCTGGTCCCGTCGAAACCTACCACGGCTTTGAGGAATTTCGACGTTTTGGCGCAGCCCGTCATCTCGTCCATCAGACGCGTGTCACACAGCGCGTGGCTGATTTCGCCCTTGTCGACAATCGCGCTCAACTCGCCCGCTCGCAGCATCGGCATGGTGTTCACAACCACCGCCCCCGCCTTGGTCGCCGCCAACCAACAGGCAACCATCGCCGGGTTGTTCGCCGACCGGATCAGCACCCGATTTCCCGGTTTGATGCCAATGTTCTCGACCATCGCAGCGGCCAGTTTGTTGGTCCAGTCAGACAGTTCCTTATAGGTCCGCCGCCGGCCGTTCCCGATCAGGGCGGTACGGTCACCGAACCCTTTTTCTACCATCTTATCCGTCAGTTCGACGCCGATGTTCAATCGCTCGGGATAGGCAAATCCATCCAAAAGCAGATCAGGCCAAGCCGCCACATCCGGCAGATTGTCCCGTGCAAAGTGATCCACATGCCCCGAGCGTCCCAACATCTTAACGTCCTCCCAAAGTCTGGCGCGCAATCACCACCCGCTGCACGTCCGATGCCCCTTCGTAAATACGCAAAGCCCGAATTTCACGATACAGGCTTTCCACCATCTGGCCTTGCCGCACACCGTCACCACCATGCAATTGGACCGCTTTATCGATAACCTGCTGGGCGTGATCCGTGGCAAACAGTTTCGCCATCGCCGCCTCCCGCGTGACCCTTGGCGCGCCGGAATCCTTGGCCCAAGCCGCGCGGTAGATCAGCAAGGCCGATGCATCCACATCCACCGCCATATCCGCAATATGCCCCTGTACCATCTGCAAATCAGACAACGGCGCGCCTTGCACATGGCGTGCCGTCACGCGATCAATCGCCTCGTCCAAGGCCCTGCGCGCAAACCCCAAAGCCGCCGCAGCCACGGTCGAGCGGAACACATCCAGCACCGACATGGCGATGCCAAATCCCTTGCCCGTCTCCCCGATCAAGGCCGACCCCGGCACCTTCACCCCGTCAAAATGCAAGGTCGCCAGCGGATGCGGTGCGATCACCTCCAGCCGCTCTTCAACCTTCAAGCCGGGCGTGTCCGCAGGGACAACAAAAGCCGACAACCCCTTGGCCCCCGGTCCTTCGCCAGTGCGCGCAAATACGGTGTAGACATCTGCAATGCCGCCATTGGAAATCCACGTCTTGCGCCCGTCCAGCACAAATCCGTTGCCATCCGCGGTGGCTGTCATCGTGGAACTTGCCACATCCGACCCCGATTGCGGTTCGGTCAGGGCAAAGGCCGAAATCGCCGCCCCTTCGCGCGTCTTTGGCAACCACTCCGCCTGCTGCTCCGGCGTGCCGAACAGCGAAATTGCGCCGGTTCCAAGCCCCTGCATGGCAAAGGCAAAATCGGCCAAGCCGTCATGGCGGGCCAGCGTCTCGCGGATCAGACAAAGCGAACGTACATCCAGTTTTTCATCGCCCTGCGCACCCGAATGACGCAACCAGCCGCCTGCGCCCATCATCGACACCAAGGACCGGCAGGCCGCGTCCGTGTCGCTGTGATCGACGTCCGCCAAATTGGCCGACGCCCAAGCGTCCAGCGCATCCGCCAGCTCGCGATGGCGCTCTTCAAAAAACGGCCAAGTCAAAAAACTCCGGTCAGACATGGATCGTGCCCCCCAGCTTCATCTTGCCCCTAAACTCAATCCCGCAGTCTGCCACGCTTAATCCCCCTCAAAAACCGGACGCTCTTTTGCTACAAATGCTTTATACGCCCGCTCGAAATCACCGGTCTGCATGCAGATTGCTTGCGCCTGCGCTTCTGCTTCGATGGCCTGTTCAATCGACATCGACCATTCCTGCGCCAACATCGTTTTCGTCATCATATGGGCGAAGTTCGGTCCGGCCTGAATTTGCTTGGCCAGTTTGACAGCATCGGCGTCCAGTTCGTCTGATGAAACCAACCGGTTGAAAAAGCCCCAGCGTTCGCCCTCATCCGCCGACATCGACCGCCCCGTGTAGAGCAGTTCCGCGGCGCGGGTTTGACCAATGATGCGCGGCAGGATCGCACAGGCCCCCATGTCACAACCCGCCAATCCCACGCGGGTGAACAAAAACGCCGTCTTAGCCTCGGGTGTGGCGATGCGCAAATCCGACGCCATGGCGATGATCGCACCGGCGCCAACGCAAATCCCGTCCACGGCGGCAATCACCGGCTTGCCGCAGTTCACGATCGCCTTGACCAGATCGCCAGTCATCCGGGTAAAGCGCAGCAGTTCCTTCATGTTCATTTTGGTCAAAGGACCAATGATATCATGTACATCGCCGCCAGAGCTAAAGTTGCCCCCGTTCGATCCAAACACCACCACGTCGACGTCATCGGCGTAGACAAGGTCGCGAAACCAGTCGCGCATTTCGGCGTAGCTTTCAAAGGTTAGCGGGTTCTTGCGGTCCGGCCGGTCCAGCCGCACTGTGGCAATCCCGTCTTCGATCTCGCATAAAAAGTGTTTCACATCACTGCGCATGGTCGTCTTCCTTTTTGCTGCTCTCGGAGGCTTCGGCAAACGCCTGAAGCCGCGCGGCCATCGCGCGCGCCTCTTCGGGGCTCACCCCGCTCAGCCTTTCGTTAATCCAGTTCTCGTGGGCCTGCGCCTGGGTCTCGAATTCGCTTATCCCCGCCGCTGTCAGCCGCAAAACGATGGCGCGCCGGTCGCCCGGCACCGCCACACGTTCCACTAGCCCTTCGTCGCTCAACCGGTCCGCGATGCCCGTGACATTGCCGTTAGACACCCGCAGAACCCCGCTGAGCTGGCTCATTTTCAACCCGTCGGGGTGGCGCGACAGGGCGGACATCACGTCAAATCGCGGCAGCGTGGTGTTGTGGTCACGCCGCAGGTTTTCGCGCAGATCACTTTCGATCCCGCGCACGACTTTCAGCAGCCGAAGCCACAGCCGCACGCGGTCCTTCGCCTGTGTCATATCTCGCCGCCGGACACGACCAGATCGTGACCGTTGATCATTGACGCCTCTGGCGACGCCAGAAAACGCACCGCGGCAGTCACTTCCTCGACGTTGATCATCCGGCGCATGGGGTTGTTGGCCACCAGCATTTTTTCAGCAGAGCCTTGGTCAATCTCCATCCGCTTCATCACATTCTTGACCGCGCCTGCCGCCATTTCCGTGTCAACGAACCCCGGGCAAACCGCGTTACAGGTGATGCCGGATTTGGCGACCTCGATCGCCACCGACCGCACAAGTCCCAGAACGCCGTGCTTTGCCGCTGAATAGGCCGCCAATCCACCCCCGCCTTTCAGGCTGGCAATCGACGCCATCGCAATCAGCCGCCCGCCTGCAGGCATGTCGGCCAGCGCTTCGCGGAAGGTCATAAAAACGCCGGTCAAATTGACCGCAAGCGTGTCGGTAAACAGCTGCGTTGGCATGTCTTTGACCAACATGCCATGCCCTGCGCCCGCATTGGCAACGACAACGTCATAAGGCCGGTCGAACATGGATTTGACAGAAGCTTCATCGGTAATATCAACGGACAGGCACCGCATTTTACCGCCCGAGGTTTCTTCCAGCGCGTCCAAACGGCGCCCTGCGATTGTCACCTCGTCGCCGCGTGCCAGAAAGTCCCGTGCCACGTCGCGCCCGATGCCCGAACCACCGCCTGTTACCAATACCTGTCTCATACTTTCTCCATTTCTGCGGCCTTGTCGGCCAATCGCCACATCTGATCGCGCCCTGCCGCATAGGGCAAGGGCCATTTGCCTTGGCGGTCACCGATCTGGCTGCCTTCACGCAGCGTCCAGTAAGGGTCGGTCAGGTGCGGACGCGCCAGACACACAAGATCCGCACGCCCCGCCATCAGGATCGAATTCACGTGATCCGCTTCATAGATGTTACCCACGGCCATTGTCTTGATCCCCGCCTCGTTGCGGATGCGATCCGAAAACGGCGTCTGGAACATGCGACCATAGACCGGCTGCCCTTCGGTCGAGGTCTGGCCTGCGGAAACGTCGATGATATCGGCGCCTGCCGCCTCGAACATCTGCGCAATCTTGACCGCCTCCTGTGGGGTGACGCCGTCTTCGCCCACCCAGTCGTTTGCGGAAATGCGCACTGACATCGGCTTGCCTTCGGGCCAGACGGCGCGCATCGCGGTGAACACCTCCAGCGGATAGCGCATCCGGTTTTCAAGGCTCCCGCCATATTCATCGCTGCGTGTGTTCGACAGTGGCGAGATAAACGACGAGATGAAATATCCATGCGCCGCGTGCAGTTCGATCATGTCGAACCCTGCACGTTCAGCCATCTGCGCCGATGCGACAAAGGCGTCGCGAATTTGATCCATATCGGTGCGGGTGGCTGCAATAGGCACCACGTTTTCATCGGACCACGGGATGGCGGAGGCTGAATAAATCGGCCAGTTGCCATCGCTCAGCGGCTTGTCCATGCCCTCCCAGCCAATCCGCGTCGATCCTTTGCGGCCCGCATGACCGATCTGACAACAGATTTTCGCATCCGTTTCCTGATGCACGAAACCCGTCAACCGCTGCCACGCCGCTTCGTGTTCGGGGGCGTAAAGCCCCGGACAGCCCGGCGTGATCCGCCCATCGTCAGACACACAGGTCATTTCCGTATAAACCAGCCCTGCGCCGCCCTTGGCGCGTTCGCCGTAGTGGATGAGATGCCAATCGGTCGGGGTGCCATCAACCGCCTTGTACTGCGCCATGGGCGAAACAACGATGCGGTTTTCCAACGTCATATCGCGCAACTTGAATGGAGCGAACATCGGGGTGCGCACCGGCTCATCTGTGCTGCCACCGGCCTGCTCCATGAACCATTTCTCGGCACCGGCCAGCCATTCGGGGTCACGTTCGCGCAGGTTCTCGTGGCTGATCCGTTGCGAGCGTGTCAGCATGGAATAATTCAGCTGGACCGGATCAAGGTCGAGATACCGCTCCACATCCTCGAACCATTCAAGCGAATTGCGTGCTGCTGACTGCAGACGCAGCACTTCAAGCCGGCGTGCTGCTTCGTATTTCTCGGCGGCAATGGCAATATCGGGTTCCGCCACAACTTGATCCGCCAAGGATATTGCCGATTCCAGCGCCAGCTTTGATCCCGACCCGATGGAGAAATGCGCCGTCGCCGCCGCATCGCCCAGCAACACGACATTTTCGTGGTGCCATGTCTCGCAAAGCACCCGCGGGAACTGTATCCATGCAGAGCCGCGGATATGATTAGCGTTTGTCATCAACGCGTTACCGTCCAGATGTTCCCTGAACACCTCTTCGCAGATTGCGATGGTTTCCTGTTGGGTCAGATCGCCGAAACCGTAGTTGTCAAAGGTTTGCTGGCTGCATTCGACAATGAATGTCGCCGTGTCATCATCAAATTGATAGGCATGCACCCAAAGCCAGCCCTTGTCGGTTTCCTCGAAGATAAAGGTAAAGGCGTCGTTGAATTTCTGATGGGTGCCGAGCCAAATAAACTGGCACTTGCGCACATCAATGTCGGGCTTGAACGTGTCCTGAAATTCCAGCCGGGTTTTGGAATTCAACCCGTCACAGGCGACCACCAGATCGTAGGCGTCCTGATAGGTCGAGGCCGCCTCCACCTCGGTTTCAAATTGCAGGATCACCCCCAGTTCGCTGGCACGGGCTTGCAGGATTTGCAGAAGCTTCTTGCGCCCGATGCCACAGAACCCGTGGCCGCTGCTCACGGTTTTCTGCCCTTTATAAATCAGGGCCATGTCGTCCCAATAGGCAAAGTTCTTGCGAATCTCGGCGGCTGAAACGGGATCGTTGGCTTGCAGGTTTTCCAGCGTTTCATCGGACAGCACAACGCCCCAGCCAAAGGTGTCGTCCGGCCTGTTCCGCTCAAGCACCGTGACCTCGGCAGAGGGGTCACGCAGCTTCATGGAAATCCCGAAATATAGGCCCGCAGGCCCGCCGCCCAGACAAATCGCACGCATACCAGTCCCCTAAATCCGCTGTGTTACAGGGACGCTAGGACGAAAACGTTTATGCTTCAAGCGGAAATATTTTATATCTAAAGGAAGTGACCCGCCGCTCCGCGCCCCTACCTGATCCGCAGCTCCGTGGCTGCATCAAAGACCATCGCGCGCCGCTGTTCGAAACTGATGTCGACAATATCACCCTCGCGCGCACGCTCGTCGCCGCGTTCCTCGGCGATGATGCGCTCCTCGGTATGGGTCGCAAGGTGCAAATAGCTGACACCGCCCAGCGCTTCGGAAAGGTCCGCGCTTAGCCCCCCTTGCCCGCGCTGCACCTCGATATGTTCGGGGCGGATGCCAAGGATCACATCAGTCCCCACTGCGGGCAAACGCACGTCAACGGTCACATCGCGGCCCAGCGCAGGTACGGCAATGCCGCCGTCTGTGACAGTCCCTTTCAGAAAATTCATCGCGGGCGACCCGATGAACCCCGCGACAAAGCGGTTGTCAGGATCACGGTAAAGGTCCAGCGGCGCGCCAACCTGTTCGATATGACCCGCCCGCAGCACCACGATCTTGTCTGCCAGCGTCATCGCCTCGACCTGATCATGGGTGACGTAAATCATCGTCGCGCCGATTTCTTTGTGCAGTCGGGCGATTTCAACGCGCATCTCGAAGCGCAGCTCTGCGTCCAGGTTCGACAGGGGTTCGTCAAACAGGAACACTTCGGGTCCGCGTACAATGGCACGGCCAATTGCCACACGCTGGCGTTGCCCCCCTGACAGGTTGGCAGGTTTGCGTTTCAGATATTCATCAAGCTTCAGAATGTCGGAAGCGGATTTCACCTTTGCCGCAACTTCCGCCTTGGGCACGCCGTTCATCTTCAGGCCGAAGCCCATGTTCTGCTCGACCGTCATGTGCGGATAAAGCGCATAGGTCTGGAACACCATCGCCACGCCGCGCTCGGCGGGGTCGGCGCGGGTCACGTCGCGCGCTCCGATGCGGATCGTCCCTTCGCTGGTTTCTTCAAGCCCTGCAATCATCCGCAACAACGTGGACTTGCCACACCCCGAGGGCCCGACAAAAACGCAGAATTCGCCGTCTTCTACCTGCAGATCAATGCCATGGATAACCTGAACCTCGCCGTAGCGTTTGATCGCGCCTTGCAGTGTCACACCTGTCATGGGGTTAAGCCTTCTGTTTCTCGAGGGGTGGTGTTTGGGTCAAATGCACCGGAAAACGCCATGCCTCCGCATCCGCGGCAATGGCCGATGCGGTTGCGGTCAGGTCGGGAACCAGTGCATCCAGTTTCGTGTAATCGGTCTGGCGCGTGGCTCCGGTGATCGACAGCCCGCCCAGCACCTGCCCTCTGGAGGACAGGATCGGTACGGCGATGCAAATGATACCGGGTTCATGTTCTTCGCGATCATAGGCATGCCCGCGCGCGACGATGTTCCTCAACTCGTCGCCCAGCGCCTGCGGTGTATCCAGCGTGGTCGCGGTAAAGCGATGGAAACTCTGCTGATCCATCACACGCGCCTGTTCGACCGGCGGCAGGTGCGCCAGTATCGCCTTACCCACGCCGGTGCAATAAGCCGGCCCGATCTTGCCCGCCTCCGAAAACATCTCGACCGGCTGGGCCGCGTTGCGTTTGTCGATATACAGCACCTGCCCGTGATCAAGCTGGGCCAGATGCACGGTAAGCCCGATCTTATGGCTCAGCGCATCAAGGTGTGCCCGCGCAAGCGGTGCAAGGCTGGTCTGCCTCCACGCCGCATGGGCCAGCCGAACAAGGCGCACCCCGACGGAATAGGTCTGCAACTCCGCGTCATAGGCCAGCAGCCGCTGGTTGGTCAGCGTTTGCAGGAACCGGTAAAGCGTCGCCTTGGGAAAGGGGCTATCCTCTAGCAAGGTGCCAAAGCGGACGGGGCGGCCGAACGCGGCCACCTGATCCAGAACATCCATTGCTTTGCCAACTGTACCGTCGCCGGACATGGCTCTCCCCCCTTGTGGTCTTGTAACTGCCAGCGCCACACTGATGACCTGCATGACCACTTGACAAAGGTTGCATGGTGCGGTGTAGTTTTCAATATATAAAACTTGGTTTCAAATAATGGAACCAATTTGCGATCTCGGGAGGATCCTCATGACGTCATTCACATCCAAGGCGCTTGCGCTATTTGCAGGCACGACCATGCTGGCCGGTGCCGCCTTTGCCGACGGGCACGCGAAACTGTCCGGCGATCTGGTCATTTTCTCTGATATGTCCAACCCTGCCCCTCGGGCAGTGATGGAAGGCATGGTGGCGCGCTTTGGCGAACAGCACCCTGATCTGGACATCGCGCTGACAGTGATTGACCGCGAGGCCTATAAAACCCAGATCCGCAACTTTCTGACCGCCGATGCGCCCGATGTGGCCAACTGGTACGCCGCCAACCGCATGCGTCCTTACGTGGATGCGGGCCTGTTCGAAGATGTATCGGACGTTTGGGAAGGCACGCTGAGCGAAGAGCTGGCGTCCACCAAGGGCGCGATGACGCTGGATGGCAAGCAGTGGGGCGTGCCCTACACCTACTACCAGTGGGGCGTATACTACCGCAAAGACATCTATGAAGAGCTGGGCCTGTCCGAGCCGACAAACTGGGAAGAGTTCAAAGCCAACTGTCAGGCGGTCCTCGATTCGGGCAAAAAGTGCTTTACCCTCGGGTCCAAATTCCTGTGGACCGCTGCGGGCTGGTTTGACTACCTCAACATGCGCACCAACGGCTATCAGTTCCACGCCGATCTCACAGCGGGCAAGGTTGAATGGACCGACGAGCGTGTGAAAGCGACATTTGCCAACTGGAAAGAGCTGGTAGACATGGGCGCGTTCATTGACGACCACACCGCCTACAGCTGGCAGGAATCGCTGCCCTTCATGACCAATGGCGACGCCGCCGCGATCCTGAAAGGCAACTTTGCCGTCGCTCCCCTACGCGAAGCGGGTCTGGATGACAGCAAGCTGGACTTCCACCAGTTCCCTGCCATCAACGGCGATGTCGAATTGGCCGAAGATGCGCCAACGGACACCTTCCACATTCCCGCCAATGCCAAGAACAAGGACAACGCGCGTGCGTTCCTCAAGTTCGTGGCCTCCGCCGAGAACCAGACCCTGATCAACGCAGGTGACGCCCTTGGTCAGCTGCCAGTGAACAACAAATCCTCGGTGGATGACGACAAGTTCCTCAAGGAAGGTTTCGAGATGCTGTCAAACAACGCCACCGGCGGTGTTGCGCAGTTCTTTGACCGGGATGCCCCTGCCGAAATGGCAAAGGTCGCGATGGAAGGTTTTCAGGAATTCATGGTCAAGCCGGACGAGCTCGACCGTATCTTGAGCAAGCTTGAGCGCGCGCGCGGTCGCATCTACCGCTAACCCAACAGACGGGCGCGTCCGAACGGCGCGCCCGTCCCTTTGGTGCCTTCCCCGCAAGCACCTGCCCTGCCGTCCCCCTCGTAAGGTGCCGTTTCAAAGCACCCTGCCGCAAGGATCAACATGTCAGACCCGACCGTCCAGCGCAGTTTTTGGCACCGTAACCAGCAAACGCTGGCCCCGTGGTTGTTCCTGACCCCCGCAATCCTGTTTTTCGTCTTTTACGTGGTCTACCCCGTTTTCCAATCCTTCAACCTGTCCCTTTATGAATGGGATGGTTTGGGGGCGAAGGAATACGTGGGTCTGCGCAACTACGAAGACCTCTATTACGAATTCATCGACCGCGATGCGTTTTACACCAGCTTGAAAAACAACGTCATCTGGCTGGTGCTCTACCTTTTGGCGATCCCTGCGGGGCTGTTCATCGCGCTATTCCTGAACCAGACAGTCACCGGCATCCGGCTCTATAAGTCGCTGTTCTTTTTCCCCTTCGTGATCTCCCAAGTCGTCGTCGGCCTTGTCTTTACGTGGTTCTATGATCCCGCATTCGGCTTTCTGAACGTCTTTCTGGGCTGGTTTGGTGCAGGTCCAATCAACATGCTGGGCGATGAGAAATACGTGACCTACGGCGTGATCATCGCGGGCCTCTGGCCACAGACCGCCTATTGCATGATCCTGTACCTCACGGGCCTCAACGCCGTGAACCCCGAACAGATCGAAGCGGGCCGACTTGACGGTGCCAAGGGGTTGCGGATGCTGTGGCACGTGGTGCTGCCGCAACTGCGCCCTGCCACGTTCATCGCCTTTGTCGTCACCATTATCGGCGCGCTGCGCTCGTTCGATCTGATCTCGATCATGACCAGTGGCGGGCCCTTCGGATCATCCCGCGTGCTGGCCTATTATATGTTCGAGGTCGCGCTGTCGGAATATGGTTTCCGCATGGGCTACGGTGCGGCCATCGCCGTGGTGCTGTTCGCGATCATGCTGATTTTCATCGCCTACTTCCTGTGGTCCATGTACCGCGAGGAGAAGCGATAATGTTCCCGACCCCGCTTGAAAAACGCCCCGCCGCTGCGAAAACCATGTACCAAGCCGTGCTGCCGCTGGCGTTGATCGTCTGGCTGTTACCGCTGCTGGCTGTTGCCATCTTCTCGATCAAACCCGGCGCGGATTTCACCAATGCGAATTATTGGGGTGTGCCGTCCTCCTTTGATTTTGCGGAAAACTACGGTCAGGTGTTCTTTAACTCGGATATGCCGCGATATCTGTTGAATTCTTTCCTGATCACCCTGCCGACAGTGATCGGTGCTGTCGCACTATCGGCGATGGCAGGCTTTGCGCTGGGAATATACCGGTTCAAAGCGAACATCTGGGTGTTCTTCATGTTCGTGGCGGGCAACTTTGTGCCGTTCCAGATCCTGATGGTGCCGGTGCGCGACCTGACCCTTGATATGGGTCTTTATAACACCAAGACCGGTCTTGTGCTGTTTCACATCGCGTTTCAAACCGGATTTTGCACCCTGTTCATGCGCAATTTTATTCGCGCCCTGCCGTTCGAGTTGATCGAAGCGGCCCGTGTTGAAGGCATCTCAGAAATCCAGATCTTCTGGCATGTGGTGCTGCCTTTGATGAAACCGGCGCTTGCGGCCCTTGCGGTGCTGATCTTTACCTTCATCTGGAATGATTACTTCTGGGCCGTGGTCCTGACCCAAGGGCCGGAAAGCCAACCCGTTACCGCAGGCATCACCGCCTTCAATTCCGAGTTCCGCGCCATGTACCATCTCATGTCCGCAGGCAGCATTGTCGCGGCCCTCCCCCCCGTCGCGATGTTCTTTTTGATGCAGAAACACTTTATCGCGGGCCTCACACTGGGGGCGGTCAAGTAATGAAAACATGGCGGTTAGACGGGCCAAGCCAAACGCTGGCTTTTGGATCGATGGCGGATGGCTGTCCGGCGGTGATCTATTGGGGCGCGCCCCTTCCACAGGACGAAGATCTGGTCGCGCTTGCGGGTGCCACGCAGCTGGACGTGACCGGCGGCATGTTGGATGCCACCCCCGCGCTGTCGCTCAGCCCCGAAGCCAGCCGCAGTTTTCCGGGCCAAGCGGGCATGGTTTTGCGGGCGGCGGATGGAACGCCCGTCCTGCCCAAACTCACCTTAAGCGACGTCGAGCAGGATCAGGACCGGTTGCTTTTCACCTGTACGGACGGCGCGCAGGGTCTGACCTATATCGCGCAGGTTGCTTTGGATGTCACAACGCAGATGCTAACCTTGACGGCCAGCCTGCACTCGGAATTACCCGTCCATCTGCAATGGCTCGCCGCGCCTGTTCTGCCCGCACCGCAAGCGGCAAGCGAAATGCTAGATTTCGCCGGCCGCTGGTGTGGCGAGTTTCAACAGCAGCGCACCCCATGGTCCGCCGGCATCCGCCAGCGCGAAAGCCGCACCGGGCGCACAGGGCACGAACACTTTCCCGCGTTGGTCGTCCCCTGCACCGGCACCGCAAATACCCACGGCGACGCCTATGCATTTCACTACGGCTGGTCCGGCGGGCACCGCATGATCGCGGAAGAACTGCCCGACGGGCGTCGCCAGATCCAGTTCGGCAATGCGTCGGACACCGAAGTGGCCCCTGCCACCCGTTTCGACACCGCGCCGCTATATGCAACCTTTTCGGCCGAGGGGTTGAACGGTTGCGCTGCGGCTTTCCAACGCCACTTGCGCGACCGCATCATCACTTGGGCGAAACCCCAAACCCCGCGTCCTGTGCATTACAACTGCTGGGAAGCTGTCTATTTCGACCATGACATCCCAAAACTTCAGGACATTGCGACCCGCGCTGCCGCTCTTGGGGCGGAACGCTTTGTGCTGGATGACGGCTGGTTCGGCAAACGCGATGACGACACGACATCGTTGGGCGACTGGACGGTGGATCTGCGCAAATACCCGCAAGGGCTTGGCCCGTTGATCGACCACGTCCACGCCAGCGGCATGACCTTCGGCATCTGGTTCGAACCCGAAATGATCAATCCCGACAGCGATCTTTACCGCGCCCATCCCGGTTGGGTCTTGGGGGATAGGGATCAGATTTTGGGCCGCCAGCAAAAGGTGCTGAACATGGCGCTGCCCGCCGTGCGCGACTATCTTTTCGACGCGATTGCCGCGATCCTTGCCGCCTATGCCGTCGATTATTTCAAATGGGACCACAACCGCGTGCTGCCCACACCCGACGCGGCGCAGACACGCGGCACCTATGATTTGCTCTCCCGGCTGAGCGCAGCCTTTCCACAGGTGGAGATCGAAAGCTGTGCCTCGGGCGGCGGGCGCATCGACTTTGGCATTCTGGAACACACACAGCGGGTTTGGCTGTCCGACAGCAACGATGCGCTGGAACGGCTGAAAATCCAGCACAACGCGGCGCTGTTTTTGCCCCTCGCTGTCACCGGAAGCCATGTCGGCCCGCGCAAGTGCCACACTTCGGGTCGCACACTCGACATCGAATTGCGCGCATGGGTCGCGGCACAGCGGCACATGGGGTTCGAAATGGACCCGCGCGAGCTCGACAGCCGCGAACAGCAGGTCCTGCGCGATGTCACCACATGGTGGAAAGCCAACCGCGACTGGATGGAACGCGCCGACATCCTGCGACTGGATGCAGCGGATCCTGCGGTAATTGCCGAACAGCAACTGGCCGAAGATGGCAGCCGCTTTGTGGTCTTTGCCGGTCAAACCACACCTTCCACCCAGATCGCACCGCGCCCCTTGCGGCTGACGCGACTGGACCCGACGGCGCGTTATCAAATCAGCCTGCGCAACCGCGCTTCTGCATCCCATCTATCGCGCGCGGCGCACCTGTTGAAAGACGGCCCTGTCACCCTTAGTGGTAGCGCCCTGATGCAAAGTGGCGTGACCCTGCCGTGGCGCTTTCCCGAAACCATGTGGGTGCTGGAAGGCACCCGCCTGTGACACCAAAAGGACACCCGAGCATGACCCAGAACGCCACATTTCACGACCTCAAGGGCAAGTCGGTTTTCATCACCGGCGGCGGCTCGGGCATCGGTGCGGCCCTGACGGACGGTTTCATGGCGCAGGGCGCGCAGGTGGCCTTTATCGGGCGCTCGGATGCCAGCACCTTTGTGGCGGAAATGACCGAAAAGCACGGCACTGCCCCGCTGTTCTTGCAAGGCGACATCACTGATACCGCGCGATTGAATGAAACCATCACTCAGGCCGCAGCTGCCCATGGGCCGATTGATGTTCTGGTCAACAACGCCGCCAATGACGCGCGTCACAGCACCGCCGAGTTGACACCCGACGACTGGGACAGATTGCAGGCGATCAACCTCAAGGCATATTTCTTTGCCGCTCAGGCGGTGACACCGCAGATGCAGGCCAAGGGGGCGGGATCAATCGTGAACTTCAGCTCGATCAGCTATATGATGGGGCAAGCGGGTTATCCTGCCTATATGGCGGCAAACGGCGGCATCACCGCACTAAGCCGCGGATTGGCGCGCGAATTCGGCGTGGATGGGATACGGGTGAACGCGCTGGCACCGGGTTGGGTGCTCACCGAAAAGCAGCTTGATAAATGGGCAACCCCCGACGGGCTGGCTGCACATCTGGAAAAACAATGCCTCAAGACGCATCTGGCACCGCAGGATGTTGTCGATGCCGTACTGTTCCTTGCCTCTGACACCAGCCGCATGATGACCGGCCAGTGCATGGTCGTGGACGGTGGCGTGGTGGTGACAGGATGAGCGTGACACCGGATTGGATCGCGCTGGATTGGGGCACCAGCAACCTGCGGGCTTGGGCCATGAAGGACGGGCGCGCCGCAGCCAATGTGTCCTCCTCCGATGGCATGGGCGGGCTAGCGCGTGACGGGTTCGAACCTGCGCTCGCCGCGTTGGTTGACGTTTGGGACGTGCCGGCACAGACACCGGTCATCGCCTGCGGCATGGTCGGGTCGCGTCAGGGCTGGGTCGAGGCCCCTTATAACGTCGTGCCCTGTGCCCCCCTGGCGCAAAGTACGGTGCGCGCCCCCTCCGATCGCTTCAATGTTCAGGTGATCGCAGGTCTGCGCCAATCCACACCGTCGGACGTGATGCGCGGCGAAGAAACCCAGATTGCCGGTTTCCTTGCGCTGAACCCTGATTGGGACGGGGTGATATGCCTGCCCGGCACCCATACGAAATGGGTCCAGATTTCAGCCGGCGAGGTGATCAGTTTCCAAACCTACATGAGCGGCGAATTATTTGCGCTTCTTTCAAGACAATCGGTGCTGCGCCACTCGGTCAACGCCGAACATTGGGATCAGGCCACTTTTGATGTCACCATCGAAGACGCCCTGAGCAAACCCGAAAAACTCGCCGCCCGCCTGTTTGCGATCCGTGCCGATGATCTGCTGGAGGGTGCCACCGCCGACGTCGGACGGGCGCGGTTGTCGGGGTTGTTGATCGGGGCCGAACTGGCCGCCGCCCGCCCCTACTGGCTTGGCACGAACATCGCCATCATCGGTGCGGATGGCACCGCAACCCCCTATGCCCGCGCCCTGCAAACCCAAGGCGCGTCTGCCACCATCGCGGACGCCGAACGCATGACACTGGCGGGGCTTACCGCCGCCTATCGCCGTTGGAAGGACACCCTATGACCCTGCCCCTGATCGCCATCCTGCGCGGTGTAACCCCCGCCGAAGCGCCCGCCATTGGCGAAGCTTTGATCGACGCTGGCATCACCACGATCGAAGTGCCGCTGAACTCCCCCGACCCGTTGCAAAGCATAACGGCGCTGGCCCGCCATCTGGGCGACGCTGCCACAGTCGGCGCAGGCACGGTTTTATCGGTCGAGCACGTAAACGCGGTGGCGCAGGCCGGGGGGCAGATCATCGTGTCCCCCAATTGCAATGTCGACGTGATCCAAGCGAGCAAAGCGCGCGGTCTGCAAAGCTGGCCAGGCATTTTCACCCCGACCGAAGCTTTCGCAGCGCTTGATGCCGGGGCGGACGGGCTGAAACTTTTCCCCGGTGCGATGGCTGGCACATCCGGCCTTTCCGCGATGCGCGCAATCTTGCCTACCGGCACTTTGGTCTATGCAGTGGGCGGTGCGGGCCCCGAGAATTTCGGCGACTGGATCGCGGCATCTGCGGATGGTTTCGGCCTTGGTTCGGCGCTTTATAAACCGGGGTTCAGCGCGGCAGAAGTCGGCACGCGCGCACGCGCGATTGTCGCGGCATATCAGGACGCCACCGCATGAGTGTTTTCGATCCTCACGCGTGTACCTTGGGTGAAGGGCCGCTGTGGCATCCTGAACGCAACACGCTGTTCTGGTTTGATATTCTGGGAAAACGCCTGTTTTCACGTCAAGGTGATACGGTCAATTCGTGGGATTTCGATGCGCATTTCTCTGCGGCGGGCTGGGTGGATAAAGACACGCTGGTGTTGGCTTCGGAAACGGCGCTGTGGCGGTTTGACATTCCGTCGGGCGACAAAACCCAGATTTGCGCATTGGAAGCTGACAATCCGGTCACCCGATCCAATGACGGGCGCGCCGACCCTTGGGGCGGCTTCTGGATTGGCACCATGGGCAAAGAAGCGCAAAAGCAGGCAGGCGCGATTTACCGCTATTACCGCGGGGAACTGCGCAAGCTGGTCAGCGATATCACAATCACCAACGCCATCTGCTTTGCCCCTGATCGAAGCTGTGCCTATTACACCGATACCGTCACACAAAAGATAATGCGCCAGCCATTGAACGCCGGTGACGGCTGGCCTGTCGGTGCGCCAGAAGTGTTTATCGATCTTAGTGCCAAAGGGTTGAACCCTGACGGTGCGGTGACAGATGCCGATGGTACGCTTTGGGTTGCAATCTGGGGCAGCTCTTGCGTCATCGCCTTTGGCCACGACGGGACAGAACAGCGCCGCCTGGATGTGCCAGCCCGTCAACCCACCTGCCCTGCCTTTGGCGGCGAAGACCTGCGCGATCTTTATGTGACCTCCGCCGATGAAGGTCTGCCCCAAGATGCAGTGAACGGTGCGACATATCTTTTCGCAGATATGGCCCAAGGTCTGCCAGAGCCGAAAGTGATCCTGTGAAACGGACACTTGGCGTTTGCTATTACCCCGAACACTGGCCGCAAGAAGACTGGGCGCAGGATGCCGCGCGCATGGTCGCGGCGGGTATCACATGGGTGCGGATCGGTGAATTCGCGTGGTCGCGGCTGGAACCGCAGGCTGGCGCGTTTGATTTCGACTGGCTGGATCTTGCGATAGAAACGCTTGCGCAGGCGGGATTGAAGATCGTGCTCGGCACGCCGTCGGCCACGCCGCCGCGCTGGATGCTGGACCGCTTCCCCGATATGCTGGCGCTTGATGCCGCAGGTCAGCCTCGCAAATTCGGGTCGCGCCGGCACTACTGTCACAGCCACGCCGGATACCGGCAGGCAGCGGCGCAAATGGCGACCGTTTTGGGCAAACGCTATGGCCGCGATACACGCATTGCGGCGTGGCAAATCGACAATGAATACGGCTGTCATGATACCGTCCTCAGCTATTCTGACGCCGCGCGGCACGCATTTCGCGACTGGCTTGCCCAACACTATCAAAGCGTTGGTGCGCTTAATCGGGCGTGGGGTAATGTTTTCTGGTCGATGGAATATGATGATTTCGATCAGATCGACCTGCCCAACCTTACGGTGACCCAAGCCAACCCTGCGCATGAAATGGCGTTTCGCCGATTTGCCAGCGATCAGGTGGTCGACTGGAATGCCGCACAGGTGGCCGCGCTGCGCCCGTTGACTGACGCGCCGCTCATTCACAACTACATGGGCCGCGTTCTTGAATTCGACCATTTTGCCGTCGCGCGCGATCTGGATATCGCGTCATGGGACAGCTATCCCATCGGCTTTCTATCAGACAGGTTGGAAGGGGACGCCGCGCATAAGGCGCAGTACCTGCAACAGGGTGATCCCGACATGCAGGCCTTTCACCACGATCTGTACCGCGCGATGAACAAGGGTCGCTGGTGGGTGATGGAACAGCAACCCGGTCCGGTGAACTGGGCCCCCTATAACCCCGCCCCCCTGCCCGGCATGGTGCGCCTGTGGTCGTGGGAAGCCTTTGCACATGGGGCCGAGGTGGTCAGCTATTTCCGCTGGCGTCAGGCCCCGTTTGCGCAGGAACAGATGCACGCCGGATTGATGCGCCCCGATGACCAGCCCGCCGCGGGGCTTGGTGAAGCCGCTGCTGTGGCAGAGGAACTCAGACGGATGCCCGATGTCGCGCATGCACAGGCACCGGTTGCACTGGTGTTTGATTACGCCTCCGATTGGGCGTGGAAGGTTCTGCCGCAGGGCGCTGATTTCGATTATTTTCGTTTGGTTTTTGATGCTTACAAGGCGCTACGCCGTCAGGGCCTGTCGGTCGATATCCTGCCGCCTGATGCAACAGGCGACGATTTGGCAGGTTACAAGGCGGTTTTCGCGCCCGGATTGGCTACCTTGTCCGCCCCGCTGTTGGCGGCCCTTGCCACGACACAGATTCCCTGCCTGATCGGACCACGCAGCAATCTGATGACATCCGAACTTTCGACGGCCTTGCCGCTTGGCCCCAACCTGCCGGATCTCGACATCGCTGTTACGCGGGTCGAAAGCCTGCCGCCTGCCACAACGCGCCGCGTCGCGGGCGGCGGTGCCGTGCTGCATTGGGTGGAGACCCTTGAGGGTAGCGCACCCGCTGTGATCACTGGTGAGGATGGCGCAAAACTGCTCGTGACAAATGGCACGCTGCATTATTTGGCGGGCTGGCCCGATACGGCCCTGTGGGACAGGCTTGTGGACCTGATCTGTGCGAATATCGCACGGTCCCGCCTGCCGCACGGGTTGCGGCTGCGCGATACGGCAACGCATCGTTTTGCGTTCAACTATGCCCCCAAAGCGCAAGACTGGAACGGTCAGAAAATCCCCGCTGCCGGTGTCGCATGGTGGCCGTTAGACGCGTAAACCCGAACCGGTTAAGGGGCGATCATCCGCACCCCGTCGAGCTGCTGGACCGTCAGCATATCTTCGTCATAAAGATCGGTCAGCTCGTCCACGAGTTCATCGGTCCAGTCCGGCATGTCGAGTTCTTCCTCGATCTCGTCTTCAAGTGCGAACTTATCGAGGAAGGCCGTAATCACCCGGCGTTTCTGGATTTCGCTAATATCCTGATGCAGGTGCATATAGCTGCGTAGCCGCTCCATCCCCTCCTTGGACATGATGCTCGCCAAAAGATCAAAACCACCGGCGATCTTTTCGTGAGGTTCTAACCCGCCCAGTTCGCGAATGATTTGCGACCAGATGACCGGCGTGTCCTCGCTGCACCAAACGGTGATCGGCACATTTGGCGCCGCCTCGCGGATATCGGCGATGGTATCGGACCAGCGCAAATCCTGTGGATTGCGTCCCCCCCAAAAGGCATCATCCGATTGATCAATGGCCGTGCCATAAACGATTGGAATAAAGGTGGCCGGATTACGCATCGCCAGAAAAATTTCGACCTCGTCGTCGGGAAAAAGCGCGGCCATATGCGCCATGCGCCCTGCTGCGGCAGGATAAAGAATCCCCTCCTGAATCGCCGTGCCTGCGGTACGAAAGAAATTTGCATCCGACAGGATCAACCGCTCGGCAGGTGTTCCATCCAGCATGACATCCAGCAAAACCTCGCGGGCTTGCGGGGACGCCGGTGTTTTGCGCATGGCATTCAACGTCTCGCGCACCAACCCGCGATAGCTGTTTGGCCCCGGCACAACAATGCCCCGTTGGGCAAAAGATTCCTTGTTGCGCAAGACCGATTTGATCAGTCTTTCCTGCTCGGTAAAGTGAGCGCCTGTCTGTAAAACCAGCTGCATAAATCCAGTCTCGGTACGTGTTGGGATGGTGCTTTGGATACAGGCTCGGGGTGCTCGTGTAAAACATCTAAATCGCATTCGACGCTGCGCAAAAATCCGAATGAAAAAATGATGCATTTTTGGTGCTTAGAGTGCTTGCATCCCAAAACATGATCTACTAAAGAACGCGCACACCTTAGGCGGATGCAAGTCAGTCGGAAGGTCGAGACGTCCTCAGGACGCCTGCCCCTATAGCTCAGCTGGTAGAGCAATTGATTTGTAATCAATAGGTCCGCGGTTCGAGTCCGTGTGGGGGCACCATTAAATCCTAAATTGTTGATAATTATCAGTCGGTTAGGACCTTTGTGCTTCCCTCAAGGTACCACACAAGGTAACACACATGTCCGTTGTATTGCTTGAGGCAGGGGCGTTAATCGTTTTGGCAAAGTACATCTTCAAGAAGAAGAACAGTAAGGTCTGGTACTTTCGTAGACGGATTCCAGAAGATGTGCTGGGACACTATCCAAGCAAACAGGCTAAGGATTTGGTCTTCTCACTTCAGACCACAGACGAAGGTAAAGCTGCAGGGTTGGCCCATAAGAAGGCTACGGAACAAGATGCACTATGGCATAGCTTCAGAACGGGTGAAGTTGCCGAAGGTCCTGATCTCGTCAACGTAGCACTCGCTATACTGTCCAAGTTTGGCCTCAAACCAGACCAATCCAAAGCGTATGCGAAACATGACTTAGAGCCTGACGAATTTCTTGATGAGCTTCGATATCAAGCCGATGCAAGAGAACCCGAAGGCAACCAGAAAGATTGGGGAGCTAGGCTTCCAAGCGAATACCAACTTGCAGCTGAAATGTACTATGGGAAGAAAAAGCCGATCTTTCTCTCAGAAGCTTTGAAAGAATTTCTCGAACTGAAGGGCGAATCTCCTGACCATGGTGCTGGCAGGGACCGTAACAGGGTTGTGTCTGAGTTCATTTCGAAATTCAGCGATTTGCCGATTGATCAGTATAGCAGAGAAACAGCAAACGAGTTCGTTACACACCTGAGGAGCAAGGGCAACAAAACCGAGACCATCAAGCGTCGCATTAACTCCATTAGGCCCATCTTTAGGACGATTTCACGCGAACACGCATTGATTGATAGGGAAATATTCCAAGCTATCCAGATACCTAGCTTCGGTGATGATGCCAAAGCCCGCCTTCCCTACACATTGTCTGAACTGAATATGATTCAGAAAGAGTGTTTAGCGAAAGACGATGATATCAAATGGATCATTGCGCTCCTTTCGGACAGTGGCATACGCCTTAGCGAAGCAACGGGCCTCATGACTGAAGATGTGTATCTTGATGCCGATGTTCCCTACATAGCGGTAAGGCCAAACGAGGCTAGAGGGCTGAAAACTAAAGGCTCGAACCGGAATGTACCCCTTGTAGGGGCGTCGTTATGGGCTTTAGAAAGGGCTCTACCTCATTCCGAGTACGGCTACATCTTTCCCCGATACATTGATGCAAGCAAATCTTCTAAGGTTAACAAAGGTACTCACGCATCAAATACGTTAGCTAAGTGGCTGAGAACGCTAGACATCGAAGACAAAAGCCAAAAAGCTACCCATTCATTTCGGCATAGTGTTCAAGATAGGCTGCGAGAAGTGCAGACACCTGAAGAGGTCAGGAATGCGATCTGTGGTTGGTCCAACGCCGGAATAGGGGCCGGATATGGGAAGGGCTTCAGTTTGACAGTTCTGAGTGAGCATATGGAAAAGATCGTGTTGCGAGATTGGGGACCTCACTTATAGCTCACATAAAAAGCGATAATTTCAATCTGGAAACATAGGTTTACTGGACGATCCAAAGACCGTTAAGCCTAACCGCTGATGTTTATTGAGTAGATGTGTCTGGGTAGCCATGATCATTCTTCCCATTGTTCTCGCCGCATTAAGGTTTCCCCCAAGAACAGCGTGTAGCACTCAAAGGCTACTTACGGATGGCTCCCCAATTGATGCAAACCTAGGCTAAAACCAAAGTCTTCTTTATATATGGTGACGACGGTTTGCTAGCGAGTCCATCAAGTGTTGCCCCAAGGAATATTGCGCTATGCCTAACGGGTGTCACCAAAGTTACGTAGCTTTCAAAGACGAGTTCACCTGTTTCTGGTTCGGGCGCAATACCCTTTACGACATCAATGACTCCTGCATTCCAAAACTTTCTACAATAGCTATTTGCACATTTCACGATGTTTGGGTAGGCGCGGCATTGACGCCAGAACAAGCGCATCTGTTCGGGCCCTGCCCCAAGAATATACTTGTTGGTCAAAATTTCCCTGAGGTCACTATTTCCAGATCGGGCCTCATCGATAAGGCCCTTTATATAACCTAGCCTTTCGCTTGGCTTCATGCTGTAGAGCTTCTCAGTCATAAGCATTGTGCGATCAAACAATATTCTATTGTCGTACCTCTTTGTCGGACTACCCCATGAATTCTTCGGATTGACCGCGCGATCTCTGCGTTGATAGTTGGCTTTACGGCAATTGTCTGAGCAATATTTTTGGTTTGAACGTCTAGGTGTGAACTCGGATTTACATGTAGGGCAAATTGAATTTGTTTTTGTCACTGTTTTCTTCCTTTTCAGCATTCTGGGACCGGTTGGTTCCCTCATGTTGAGGCCGAAGAATGACCAGCCAACGTTTTTGAGCTCAAGAATATGCCTTAAGCACGGATTTCGACCAAGAAAATAGTCGATAACATACTTACCTTACAATATGTTACGCCTAATCGTGGCTGTGCTCTGAATCAGTCCAAAGGAGCGACCATAGGTGGCCACCTGTTGAGGCTAGCCGAAAACACCACTCCACCACTCATACAGCGCCCTCTTATGGAATCCCTACCTAACCTAGCCTGATCTTGCAGGAAGGATTCTGACGCCCCCTCAAGGGGCCTAGGAGGGCGTCACTGAGTTTAGCTAGGGTGGCCCCTCCACGTCACGCCCTGACCCAGTATGGGGTGGCCTTACAGCAGAATTAATTACAGGTTTTTAGGTGATAC
Source organism: Sulfitobacter geojensis (assembly GCF_000622325.1). Taxonomy (NCBI): domain Bacteria; kingdom Pseudomonadati; phylum Pseudomonadota; class Alphaproteobacteria; order Rhodobacterales; family Roseobacteraceae; genus Sulfitobacter; species Sulfitobacter geojensis. The sequence goes on along the minus strand of NZ_JASE01000005.1, from coordinate 1,897,374 downwards.
GTTGAGAGGTCTATGCAGTACCGAAGGCTACCTCAGTTTGTCTTACTCACTGCTAAATTACGTCACCCTAAGCTGGCCTAGTTGGCCTCTGAATAACTATATATGTTAAGGCCTGTCTCCAAATGCTCAGGGAATGTGTCTATTGCCTCAATGAATGCGCTTGTGCCCTTTTAATAGACGGGAAACCTTCTCCTTTAAATCACTATACTCATATGGTTTACTTAGGAGTGCGGTTGTTAGGCCATCCAGACGAATATCGGTAGCGAGTTCTGTCGGAAATCCTGTCACTATCAGTATTGGCATTGAACGAACTTTGTAATCCTCACTTTCACGCAACCAACTTATTATCTTGTCTCCATACAAATCTGGCAACTGAAGGTCGATTATACAGAAGTCATAGTCAAATATTGAAGTGGTGAATTTGCTCAAAAAACTACTGGCCTCCCCTGCGCTTTCGACACAACCACCCATTTTCTCAAGCTGCTTGGTGAGGACCGTTCTAAATTCCGCATTGTCATCGACTACGAGTACGCGAAAAACTCTATTTAAATCATAAGAGCTAATAATCTGCATTGATATCTCGGCAATCAAACACTTTTGTAGAAAGATAACACGTGAGCTTGGTTAGCGCTAACAAAACATATTCATTAAAATTGATAGCTTAAGGCCGCTCGAGGCAAACTGCGCTTGTAGCAGCAGCCGTTGAGCCGGAAGTTTGGGATAGCTTGAGACCGCCTACGGGGATCTTGGCTACGTCATTTAGCACTGCTTTTGATTCTACATCGATTAGTCGCCATCCCTTCGCTCAGACATGACAACAGGCAGTCTACCGCCCAAGAAATGGCCTGTGGATTGCCGTTCCAAAAAGTATCGATAAAGAAGGGTATATTCCAACGCAAGGTCGCCAGACATGTCACACTATACACGCCGTTTGCTCTTGGCATTCCTGTGCGCCTCTACCGTCATGGCCTGTAGCAGTTCGCCCGAACAGAAGTCTCTTCCAACTGACCCGCCGCTTTATCCAAACGAGACGCCCCAGCTGCGCGTCAAGATCAACCACTGGGCAGATTTTTACGACCTACCCCGCACGTTAGTACACAGCGTTGCAATCCGCGAAAGTACTCATAACCCGAAAGCTCGCAACGGACCGTATTACGGCTTGATGCAGATTTTGCCTTCCACGGCACGCGTTATGGGATTTAGGGGCCACAACAACGATTTATTGGATGCAGATACCAATCTGGAGTTCGCGCTCAAGTATCTTCGTGGCGCATGGCTTCTCTCGGATGGAGACCAAGCAAACGCAGTCAAGTGGTATTCAAGAGGCTACTATTACGAAGCTAAGCGACGCGGGATGTTGGTGGAAACCGGCCTTAGGCCATCCTAGGTTTGTCTTTTCTCACAGTCAATTTACGTCATCCCAAACTGACCTAGTTATCCTCGGCATAACTATATACGCTAAGCATTGGCACCTAATTTTTCTCAGATCTCGCCAGTGAGTTGAACTCCGTATTGCTTTGCTCTGAATCGGTCCAAAGGAAATGCCTAGTCCCCCTTGCATCTGTGACGTCACCCGAAATCCGAAATGCAGCATTTTAGGATTCATACAGCGCCATCTCGGGCAATACCCGACCTACCTAGCTCAATCCTACAGGAAGGACACTGACGGCCCTCTCCGTGAGTCCTAAGGCCCACAATGGGGCCGTATTGCGACTGCCCGTCGTGATCACTCCCAGACCCAGTGAAAGCTGCCCTGTCAGCGTGGTTAATTTACGATTCTAAGGTGATACATCGAGGGGTCTAGGCCATAGCTAAGGATACCTAGATTATCTTCTTTTACCGCTGTGTTTAGGTAGCCTTCATGACTATCCAGTTATCCTCTGCATAACTATATACGCTAAGGATTGGCCCCGATTGTTTGCCAAACATACAACAGGCACAACGTACCTCGGCTTTGCACTGGATCGGTCCAATGAGAGCTTTGGGTCGTCCCTGCCCCCTAAGTCAACGCACCACTGAATTTGCAAACAAGGAATCCATACAGCGTCATCGTTGCCAATGCCTGCCCAGCCCACCTCAAACCTGTAAGGTGAGCTCTAGCGGCCCTCCAGTTGGCTCCCAGCCCTACCGTAAAGAGGGCGTTGCGCTGAGCAGGCGTGGCAAGTGGTAAAGCAAGTCATGTCCTAGGAATTCTAACAGTAAGGGCGGGAAGCAAACCTTCGCTGCGGCGGGCACATCGCGTAGCTTTTAACTCGTTAGCAATCATTCGACTGAGAAACTAGCTATATAGAATGATGA